>DALYIW010000394.1:1359-6473 GCA_031970155.1 Coleofasciculaceae cyanobacterium CTOTU46601
CAAAGCGTGGGGCATCGAGATGGCGACCGACAATCAAGTTGCCCCGAATCGGACCTTCAGCTTTACTGGTTAAAATCGGCTGGGAGGTTATCCATATTGGACCGTCCGGGAGTACCAGGATACCTGTCTGCTTGGTAGTTAAGTCGGTGTGCTGCAAAAGCCGATCGCCTCTAGTACGACGCAAAATGCGATCGCGTAATGCCTTTGGTACAGGCTTATACACTTGGTTTTTCAGATCGAAGCCCGTACCGTAGACAATTTGACCAGCAGTATTGACGTACAGTATCAGGTTGATTCTCAACGCCGCTAGTTGTTCTGGTACCAGATTTGACTCGATGTAGGTTTTGTTAGCGTCCTGAATGAAAGTATAGGTGTCATCCCAGGCTGACCAATCTGAGAAGCGATCGCGAAAATCTTCTTGGGTTTGGACTAAAAGACTCCGAACTCCTTTGACACTCTGCATTGCTTCCTGCTTTTCTGCATTCCGAATGCTGCCCAACAAGATAGCTGATGAGGCTGCGTAGAACGCCGCCATCAATCCAGTGAGGGTGACACTTATGATTAGCAGTGTCTTCTGACGCAGTTTCATCAGTTGCTCAGCACAAGATTATCTCGATGTATAACTGTCTCAGCACCCGTATAGCCTAAAATAGCAGCAATTTCTTCCGATTTATGCCCTCGAATTTTCTGTAGTTCAGTGCTGCTGTAATTGACAATCCCTCTGGCAATTTCTGAGCCACTGCTGTCACATAGTTTTACAGGATCTGATGAGCGAAAATCACCCTCAATGCTCGTAATTCCAGCCGCTAACAGAGACTTTCCAGCTTGAGTTATTGCCCTAACGGCTCCACTATCGAGATATAGTTTCCCTGCTGGTACTAAACTGTGAGCAATCCAACGTTTGCGGGCGTTTTCAGTTCGGGGCTGGGGTTCAAACTGGGTACCGAGAGGTTCTCCCTGTAAGATTTTTTCTATGGTTTCTGGGTGTCTTCCTTGTGCGATCGCTGTCCTCACACCAGCGCTGGTAGCGATTCGAGCCGCTGCAATTTTGGTCACCATACCGCCAGTACCCCACTGCGAGCCTGATGCACCAGTTTGTACCTGTAGTTCGTCTAACTGCTCAAGGCTACTGATCAGTGTAATTGGCTGGGCATCAGGCACCTGACGCGGGTCGGCTGAGTAAAGCCTGTCTACATCAGTTAATAAAAACAACCAGTCTGCTTCTATTAAACTGGCAACCAGGGCGCTGAGTGTATCGTTATCTCCAAACTTTAGTTCTTCAACGGCTACAGTATCATTTTCATTGACCACCGGGATAATCCCCAGCTGTAGCAGTTCCTGAAACGTAGCGTAGGCATTGACGTAGCAACTACGTTGTACAAAGTCACGGCGGCTGATCAGAACTTGAGCGATCGGTTGAGAAAGACTGGTGAAAAAATCATCATATATTCGCATCAGGCGTCCCTGACCTACTGCTGCCACGGCTTGTTTTAAAGCCATTGTCTGGGGGCGCGACTTTAACCCCAACCGCGCACAACCAATTCCGACAGCACCAGAGGTGACCAGTACCACACGATGACCTGAAAGGCGCAGGTGAGTGAGAGTTTCAACTAACTTAGCAATCGTCGAGAGCGCGAGTTGACCCGTTGTAGGTTGGGTCAGGCTAGACGTGCCAACTTTAACAACTATCGTTTGGGGCATGAGGCGGTACTGGTCAGGAGTTAATAGGAAGGATGGGGGATGAGGGATGAGGGATGGGGGATGAGTACCTTATAAATAAATTTACGGGCTTGAGATAAGGATATACAGCGCTTTTCAGGTGAACGAGGTACACAGATACCCGACTTCTTGGAGAAGTCGGGTATCTTGCTTGGATATTCGGCAACCGTTTTAGTACTACAAAATTATATAGCGCCAAGTCTCTTTGTATCAGAGGCTTGGCGCTTCGGAGGGAATTAAAACGGGTTTTATATGATTAGGGTCTTTATATTTGCTGACCCCATTTGAACTATATGTAGATTCTCATGAATTTTTGAGAAGACAAATTTTCATAATGTTTTCTTTATATTTCCGTTTCTCTAGATTTGTCAGGTTTATTTAAGTTTTGTTGCACGGCGGTGAGGGAAACACCCAAGGATTGAGAAACCCAAACTTCAAAGTCACGAATCGGGTAGGACGTAACTGTGACAGCGGGGTCGATCATCGGTTCGACGAGAATGGTGAACATGCCCAATCGATTGCCGGCTAAGACGTCTGTGAATAAGCGATCGCCCACCATTGCTACTTGTTCTACGGGTAGACTCATCGCCTCAACCGCTCTTTTTAACTTGCGCCGTGAGGGCTTGCGAGCACCCACGATGTAAGGCACATTCAATGACTTGGCGATATTACCAATCCGATTCTCACTAAGATTGTTGCTCACAAGCCACAGTGCCACCACAGGCCTGACTATTTCTACCCACTGCCTGAGTTCCTCAGATGCTTGAGCGACTTTCAGGGGCACCAAGGTTTCATCAACATCTAGGACTAGACCTCTAAGCTGATAATGCTTCAGAATATCTGGGGTCAGACTCAAGATGGAACCCCCTAGAATTAAGTCAGGTTGTAAGTTTGATGCCCAAGACATAAGTATTTATTCTTTTTCGGAAAAATTTTATACACTTGAAAAGTCGGCAATTTAAAATATTTAACCGTAAATTTCTCGCACTTTTGTAACTCCTCTATTTCTCTAGCGTACCCATAGATCAATCTAGAGCATCGATTCCGTATTCATTAAGAAGGGAAGATGAGGAAGTAATTTTTTCTATACCTTCTCCACCTTCCCCACGTTGTTTTGTCAAGGTGACGGTTTTTTCTGGGCGTCCACTCGTTGACGGATGGCGGTTTGAGCAGCTTGATGAGCTGCTAGGGTTTTACTAAAGACATGGGTGCCATCGTAGCGGGCAACGAAAAAGAGATCGTCTGTTTTTTCGGGATAGAGAGCAGCTTTCAAACTGGCGACACCTGGACTGGCGATGGGGGTGGGTGGCAGTCCAGGGTTGAGATAGGTGTTGTAGGGAGAGGGCGTTTTTACCTGAGCAAAAGTTAGGGGCTGGTTCATTGTTTGCCGAATGCCTAACCCATATTCAACAGTTGGATCGGTTTCTAGTTTCATGCCTTTGCGTAAGCGATTGGCAAAGACACCAGCAATTCGAGAGCGTTCAGTAGGAACTACGGCCTCTTTTTCGACAATGCTCCCTAGGGTTACCCATTGAAGAAGGCTCAGCTGAGTTTGCTTTTGTCCTTGTTGATACACGGGTAATGCTACTTGCTCAAAGCGCTTGAGCATTTGTTGGATGACTTGTTGGGGCGACATGCGATCGCTGGGCAACTGATAGGTGTCTGGGTACAAAAACCCTTCCAGGAAAGGCAAATTCTGGGGTAACCAGGGGAATTGCTCTCTAGGAATCTGTCTGGCGGCAGCGAGAAAGTCTTGAGCTTTGAAATATCCTAATGAGTCAAAGTAAGTCGCCATTTGCTGTAACGACCACCCCTCTGGAATTGTGAAGGAGACTTGTGTTACCTCACCCGTCCAAATTTTATCGGCGATCGCTGGTAGTGACTGAGTTGCTGAGAGCCTGTAGGTTCCGGCTTTATAGCCTCCCTCCTTGTCGTTAAACTTCATCCAATACGTCCACAATCTCCAGGCATAGGAGGAGCGGATTAAACCCGCTTGTTCGAGATCGCGACCAATCTGCTGAGCACCGGTTCCTTGAGGGATCTGAATTTGAACAGCTTTTTCTCCCGCCGAGTTTGAGGAACGGTCTAGAGCTGGTGGTGACTGAACCCAGCTCCACCACGCCCAGCCCTGCCATGCACAAACCCCCAGTGTCGCTGGTAGGAGAAAAAGATAATATGACCAATTGAATACGCTTCTGACAGCTTTCATAGGTAGTGCAATAAACAACTGCTCTCCCCTAAAACGTTTAAGCGTTGTTGGAGATGCTGACTGAATAAGAGAGGGAGCTAGGGAGGGATGGGAAGCTGGGAAGATAGTTCTACCACTATATGGAACTCGCACAGCAACCCCCTCACCCTCTCACCCCTGTTCGGCTGACGCTCACGGCGTCAGCCTCACCCTCTCATCTCCCTAGTCCAGTTCATCAAACAGTAATTCTTCCAGTAGCGGCTGCACTTTTTTAAATTCCTCTGGGGACAGCAGCTCTGGTTGACCTGCTTTATTCCTTTTAGCAAAAAAGAGTAATGGATCGAGGGGAGTGTAAATCCCGTACTCTTGTTCTTCATGATAGAAACTCGCGAGCAGTTGAAACTGCTCTGGCTCTAGTTCAACATCGTCCTCCTCCATTTCAATCGTCAGCATTTCATCCTCGTTTACAGGTGGCAGTTCGCCAGCAACTGTTAGGGTAAACGCAGTGCGTTTGAGAGTTAGATTTTGCTCGGCTAGAACCGCTTGGGCATCCGAGAAGATCGAGTCAATTTCATCGTCTTCGAGGAGAGTGGCATCCCCTTCCTCTTCGTCTTCTTCGTCTTCATTCCAGACAACTATTTCTACGGGTGCATCTACAGGGAGCAGGAGAAGGTATTCAGAACCTTCTACTTCTAGAGAATGCTCGATGTAACAATTGAGCGATCGCCCAACTTCATCCGTCAGCGTAACGTTGCCGTTAGCGGATTGCCCATTCTCTTTGGGGAATTCAGATGAGAACATGGCGGATATGCTGCTATCAAGTATCAATAGGGGATAATGAAACCGCCAACCTCATCGTTATATTACGCTGGGGAGCAGGTCGCACAGATTAGAATATCACGGCTCAGTGGTCTGGAAGTGCTAGAACCGAATCCAGAGTAAGAATTAAATCTGAACAATCTTCCAACGTGCCTTCCCTATCTGAATCTTAGGCTTAGACGGGGCAGTTTATAAAGATTAATTTTCACCAGAAGGGTGGCTTTTCCTCCCCCGTATGAGAAAGCGGGTTATAGAGGTTATGCGTCAGTTCTGTTCATGAGTCAGTAGTCAATGGTCAATAGAATTGGCTCTCCCGTAAATATAGTGATAAGACAAACTAATTAATCAAGCCAAACCCTTACTGGGTAAGGAATTACCCATTACCCAT
>DALYIW010000395.1:0-6470 GCA_031970155.1 Coleofasciculaceae cyanobacterium CTOTU46601
ACTTCCTTAAATTCGGCTCGTTTTATTTTTTGATTGGCGAAAAAATGTTATTTAAGAATATAAATAATTCTACTGATAAAGATTTAAATTAATGAATATCTTCTTCTTGATCATGTAGATAAATAGTAGAGTTTTTTGCATAAAAGGCGAATAAAAGACTGATAGCTACTACAGTAGTGACGCAGCAATAGTTTGGTCTTCCAAAAGATCTATTTAATCAACTAAGGTAAACCTCTCTGATGAATTCACAAAAACCGAGACGCAGACGTGGTGTAATTCTGACGCCACAAGGATGGAATAAACTTCAGGCAGCAAAATCCGAAGCGGAAAGTTATGAAAACGACGGCATTCGTTACACCTTGGAAGCCACAAGCGATCGCACTGGCTTAGACTCAGATACCCTGATGAAAGTATTTGCTTGTGAAGTTGGGGTTGATAAGCGAACCCTCCAGAGCTGCTTTAGGGCTTTTAACCTAGTGCTGGAGCCAAGCGATTATAAACATCCAGTATCTCAATTGAAGGTGCTTGAAGGACGAGGGGGTGCAATGGCAAAGAGGCTACAAGATTGGGGCGAAGCACCAGATGTCTCGATTTTCTATGGGCGCACAGAAGAAATGGCAACGCTCAAGCACTGGATTGTGAAAGATCGTTGCCGACTGGTGACGCTTTTGGGTATGGGTGGTATGGGCAAAACTTCTGTGTCAGTGAAGCTAGCTCAACAAATTCAGGATGAGTTCGAGTTTGTGATTTGGCGATCGCTCTCACATGCTCCACTTGTCAAAGATCTCCTAGCAGAGCTAATCCGATTCCTGTCTAGCGATCGAGAAACTGATTTATCAGAAACTGTAGACGGTAGAATTTCACAACTAATTCGTTATTTACAAGTGCATCGTTGTCTATTAGTTTTGGATAATGCCGAGACGATTCTACGCGGATACAATTTAATAAAAGAGTCGTGTAACTATTGCCCTGGACAGTATCGCGAAGGCTATGAGGGTTATGGTGAACTGCTCAAACGAGTGGGAGAAGCACCTCATCAAAGCTGCTTAGTGCTAACGAGTCGGGAAAAGCCCAAAGAAATTAGGCTACTGGAAGGAGCAACATTACCCGTTCGAGTCTTGCAACTAAAAGGTTTGCTCATAACAGAAGTACAAGAAATGTTTAAAGCTAAGGGTTCTTTCTTCGGATCACCAGACGATTGGAGCCGTCTAAGCAACTACTATGGAGGCAATCCATTGGAATTAAACCTTGTCTCAACAACAATTCAAAAGTTATTTGATGGCGATATTTATGAATTCTTAAAACTGAATACAGCAGTTTTTGGCAACATTCAAAATCTTATAGAACAACAGTTAGAACGGTTATCAGATGCGGAAAAAGAAATTCTTAAATGGCTAGCGATTAATCGCAAACCCACTTCATTTTCAGAGTTGCGAGACAAGATAGTGCCCTCAATCTCACCCCAAAGATTGCTAGAAGCCCTTGAATCTCTGGAGGAACGAACTTTAATTGAAAAAAAATCAGCTCTCTTCTCTTTACAGCCAACAGTCATGGAATATTTAAATCATCAACTAATTGCACAGAAAATCCCTAAAACTCTCCTAAAAGTTTTTTCTGATAGCAGATATCAAAAATTTGCGGCTGAAGCTACATAAGCTGTCGCGCATTTACACAGAATAAAGGCGTTAGTCGTCAGAATTCAGAAGTAAAACAGTTTTTCTACTTTTACCATTTCTCGCCTGAAGATGCACTCTTAATAGCCTGTGCAGACCAGCGAGAGTTTGTGTAGCCCCAGTCTTCTAGACTGAGGGTCAATAAGATGAAATTATTGAACTCCTCTCACTGGTGCTGACAGTTTTTTACCTCTGATAAACACTAGGGGAAAAACAAAGATATTGCCAAACATCCTTAAATAGTGGCGTACCATCTGCCAACTTAGGTGTGAATACATCGAAACCTGGGAAGAAGACAAATAACCTTTTTCTCGCACGCCCCGCTTTATTGATAGCAACGTAGTGATTTTTCAACCAGTTGTCAATCGTAGTGTCTGTGACATTAGGGGCAATTGAATATTCTGTCAAAATTCGTGGAGAGGCGATCGCCGCGTTGCTGTGATTGAAGAAAGAATAGATCTCAGCGTTGCTTAGGAGAATTGCCAATACAGTTCCCCAAAATAGGCACAGGAATTTTCGCATGATAAAGTCTCACTCTTGTGGTTAAAGAGCAAAATATTGAGGATAAAAAAGTACTGACAAAAGTTACTTCTTATTAGGTAACTCTAATTAACTATCACCCTAAAGTACGTTAATTATGCAAAAGATGCCTTAACAGGACTTACGCAAATTTCCTTTTGAACCGCCATTTGTAGGGGTGAACGGCCGTTCACCCCTACTAGGTGTGGTATCCATGTGTAAGTCCTCCTTAAATTAGCAGTTTATTGGCCAATTGACTGTTGAATACAAACGTCCGTCAGTAGCAATAGTTGTTAGCGAATCACCTCAAAGCTAGTAAAATCAATTTCCTATGCTTGATGTTCAGCAATAAATGCGTTGATACTGTTAACTAATTGTAGGCTTTGATTGGAGCTGGACACTCGGGAAAGGGTAAGCGGGCGACGAACCGTAAATAACAACCGGATGACTCTATATCCGTAGTGGTAGTCACCGCCATAGATGCCAAATTTGTCAGAAAGTACACCGAGGTGGCCCAAGCGCTTGTTGTCAGCTTTAGTGAGTTGGTTGAAAGAGGCAGGATGCGATCGCAACAGTCTCAGTTTGGTAATGGTAATCGTATTGCACTCGGCATCTAGTTCAAAGGTGGCGGGGCCATCGCCTAGGAGTAATACAACTCCCACTAAGAAGAATAGCAACCCAATCGGGAAAAAGAAAAACACCACACCTTGCCACAATCCCGCAGGCGCGTGCATATCGAGTTGCCATGTTTGATCGCGGCTGTGCAATTGAGCTATTGCTTGGTTAATGCGTTGGATATTTTGTGTATTGTTATCCGTCACTCCCAGAACAATCCACGGTTGCGAAGAGGTAAGGACGATTGTTTCTCCATGTGGCTTTTGTGAGGCGATCGCTTTCTTGACGTCTTTAATTTGAATCGTTTTTCCGCTCAGAAGCCCATAAGTCACATAATCACAATTCACGGTTTGGCGCTGCGATCGACAGGTGAGGGTTTGCGGCAATAAAGTTTCCACAAACATCGCCACAAAGATTAAATTGAATGCGGTAACAAGCCCAAACCAAACTAAGATGAACAGCCACAACAGCAGTCCGGGCTGGCGCTGAATCACTAGTTGCTGATGGCAAGGGCGCTCAATGGTAACCTTTCCCAAAAAATTCATGGTTAGCTGGTAAGCGAAATCGGGATGGTAAAGCCAAGAGAAAGCTACTAGACGAAGATGCAACGAGAACTACAGCTTAACAAACTACGGCAACTGGCAGAACTTGCGATTGCGGTCAAACTCTGGGTCTTGCCAGGAATAGGCAAAATGGCTCACTGAGTTGATTCGCGGTAAATTCTGGCGGAGCGCCTGCATTTGGACTTCTAAAGGTGGACGATTACTGACCGATTGACCCCAGGAACCCGCAAGCGCTGGTATAACCTGAGTCCCCATAGACGCTCGATCCACAACTCGCTTCACCAAAGATTCAATACAACCTGTATTACCACATACACCATAAGACATGGGATGCCACTCAAGTGAACTAGAAAATCGATCCCAGGGTTGTAGTCGGGAATCATAGCCCCCTTGACCTACAGATTGATTAGCATCAGGGAAAAATACTGCTCCTGCATTGATGCCGTTTCGTTGAGCTGGCAGCGTAGCTAGCGCCAGAAAGTCTAAGACACCCTGAGCCGCGTGAGCGACGCATAGCTGCCACAGCTGCCATTGCAAAGAGGCAACGGTATCTGTCGGTGAGGGAGTGCGCCCTTGCCAGAGGGGAGTTTCATCGTAGGGGTACAGCCGCTTCACGTCTTCAACATCGCTAGCACTGATGAAACCCTTACGGATATAGCGCTCTATGAGTTCTCGTCCTTGATTGTTTAATCCCCTGTTGTATAGAGCTTGTTTAGACGCGTCACTGTATATCCACAAGTCATCAAGCTTCGTGACAACAGAATCACTCCCCGAACCCCGCGGATAGCGAATGTAATCAAATAAAATGCCGTCTGGTCGTCGTTTCAGTATGGACTGAACGAGCTGATAGTAGTCTGTCTTTGCTTGCATGTTGTAAGGGTCAACAAAGGCTTGAGAGCCATCCTTGACAAAGGACAAGCTGGTTTCTCCCCTACCATTGCGAGCTAGCACTCCTCGTCGGTCTGGTCGTTGGGCGTAGGAGTAGCCAAAGTTCATCGTAAACATCCAGGCATAGACTCGCAAACCCCGTTCACGCCCTTTTTGAATCACTTGGGCTAGTAAATCGATTTTCTCAGTCCCAGGTGTTCGGATCACCGAAGGCCATGCTGTCCGATTATCGGATAAGGGTAGCAGCGCCTGACCATCATAGAATGCTTCAACGTAAACCTCGTTATAGCCTCGGTTAACGATACGGTCTAGAATTTGCTCGATCGCTCCCGTTCGCACATCACAAGGATATAGCCGTAACCAAATGGCTTGGTTATTAGGCCAAGTGCGATCGCGACACTGCCGCAAGTAATCAGAGTGTTGCTTGATGATGGCTTTATAGCTATTCTGAGAGGCTAAATTGCCTTTTAAAGCGCCAATCAGTAAATTTTCTTTTTGGACGCTCGCCTCTTTGGGAATCCAACAATATGCTGTTGTTTGAGCCTGAGCTGCTAACGACAACCCACACTGACTGACTAAGCTACTAGTAGTCAAGAACGCACAGATCAAACGACGATAAAGACGCTGCCACTGTTGCGCCTCCTTCCTAAAACCGATAGACATTCCTACACACCACAAAAAAACAGAAAGTTGGCGTCCACAGTCTTAGCAGACTGTTAATAGATCGGCAATTATAGAGTTTTTTACCTATTTTCCACTTTCAGCTATTTTGTCCGCTGTTCCGGACACAGAAAGATAGAATTTTACCACTTACTAAAGATAAAAATAAGGGCTTGATTAATCAAACCCTCAACCATTGGCTCTCTCAGCCTCAACTAGGACTACCACTTCTCGTCACGAGGAAGGATGATAGCTCTCGCAGTAGCGACGTAAGAACCGTCAGGATGAATAGCCTCGGAAATAAATTTGGTGCTTGAACTATTGAAGATAACTTTTCTTCAGTTCATCAAAAAATCCAGGGCTTTGTACCCTCATCCCGGACTAACGTCCCGCTGCGCTATCATCCCTCCTCCTTCATCCTTTTTTAGTCAATCGCTCAAGCGCCTCGCTTCAGGGCGCTTTCTACCTGCCGGAATTCTTGTTCTAGGCGATTCTTCAACTTTTGTGGCAGAGGACGGTTTGGATAAGAACTGTAATGACCGGCTATCGAATTGAGTGCCGTTCTCATAGTCGTGAAGGAGCTGAGGGTTGTTACTGAGTTATCTCGGCGATAGCGAGCGGTAAAGTCATTAATTTTTTGACGCGCTTCTGCTTGAGCCTCCACCTTGTTCGGGGCATCTTCCGGTAATTCAATAGCTGCTTTCAGGCTCTGCAACAAGCCCAAGGTATCCTGGCGGTAGTCTCCCGTCAAGCCTGTCACACTACTTGAGGAACACCCCATCAGACCAATCACAACAACTAAGACAAGGGCAACAAGACGTGATAAATAGCGCTTCATCAGCATGATTCACAACAAACAGATTTTATTTCTTTGAACCTATCCTATCTTGGATCGAGGCTCTCAAAGCTTACTTGATAGGACTTACGCAAATTTCTCATTACGAACCGCCATATGTAGGGGTGAACGGCCGTTCACCCCTACTATCTGTGGTATCCATGCGTAAGCCCTGCTTGAGACAATCGAGGCACTAAGTACCTAATTCGGTGGCTTGACCCTTTATCGAAAACCTCCGAGAAACCCTGCCCTTCTAGGGCGGGGAGGGATAGGAGGGTGATTAAGGGTGTATGCGCTTCGCGCAAGCTTCGCTAACGATACCCCCTTAATTACCATATAGGCTATGTATTTCACAAGGAAAATGGTAAAGTGTGAAATATGACTCAACGCGCTTACCGATACCGCTTTTACCCAACGCCGGAACAAGAACAACTCTTGCGCCGCACGTTGGGTTGCGTTCGGTTGGTCTACAACAAAGCTTTGCACACTCGGACAGAAGGCTGGTACGAAAGACTTGAGCGGATTGATTACAGGCAAACATCCGCCCTGTTGACAGACTGGAAAAAGCAAGAAGACTTGCAGTTTCTCAATGAGGTGAGTTGTGTACCGTTGCAGCAAGGACTGAGAAACCTGCAAAAAGCCTTTGCCAACTTCTGGGCAGGTCGTGCCAAGTACCCCAACTTCAAGAAGAAGAGGAGTGGTGGCACGGCTGAGTTT
>DALYIW010000396.1:0-6444 GCA_031970155.1 Coleofasciculaceae cyanobacterium CTOTU46601
ATTTCACCCACTTATTTATCTGTCATCTTGTAGGGGTTAGGAGCGGTAATGGGGTCTTCAGAATCTTTACTGGTTACCGATTGAGTGAAGCGTGGGTGAGGAAGCGCCTGAGATTTCTCGACAATTAGAAATTCAGGTGAGAATTCAACAGGCTTGCCATTAACCTCTACTTCTATCCAGGAATCTTGCTCTGCTGATGCACAGTCATTCATCAGGTGGTATTGAGATAACTGACCATTTGGCGATCGCATAATTTCAGTAACTTTAGAAGTGAGTAAAATTTGGTATCGTTCACAAAGCTGGAGACAGCCTACGGCTTGATCTAGCTGAACTTTCAGCTTCAGAACCTCCTCTCGGTGTAATTCAGTCGTGCTAGGGCTTCTCATTTGCTCTACCAGTTCATGTCTCCACTTATTTAACTTCTCTAGCACTTGTGTGAACCTTACCTCTGTGCCTGCTTGATTGGGCATACAACCTAAACCCCCGTTGCTTCACTTAATCCATCAAAGATAAAGGCAAAATGCAGGGATTGGGTTACTTGACATCTCTTTTGAAAGAAGGGAGTCGGGAGTCGGGAGTCGGGAGTAGGAAAAGACAGACTTTCATCGTTTGTTGTCAGCGCTAGCTCATGGAGGGTTTTGCACCATCCTACTTACCCGGAAGCAAAAAAAGATACCCTTGGTGTTGGGTTCTGTGTAAACCTACTAATGCTTGCAGGGAGAACAATCCTAAGATGGTAACCTGTCGAAATTTGAACTGGCGGTTAAAGCTAGCGCAATCTTTAGCAGTTGGAGGGGCAATTGCAGGTATGGCAGGGATAAGTGATTCCCTTTGGGATAACTGTGCTTCACGCGCCGTAGCCCAGATTACACCCGATCGCACTTTAGGTAATCAACCTTCTGTTCTTACGCCTAACGTCCAGATTGGGAATTCAACTGGCGATCGCATTGATGGCGGCGTACAGCAAGGAGCAAACCTGTTCCACAGTTTCTTGGAATTTAATGTTAATCAGGGACAACGGGTTTACTTTGCCAATCCTGCTAGGATTGAGAACATTTTCAGCCGAGTGACAGGCACTAATCCCTCGAAAATTCTAGGGACGTTAGGCGTGAATGGGCAAGCAAATTTATTTTTGCTCAATCCTAATGGCATCATTTTTGGGCCTAATGCCAGACTGGATGTGCGAGGTTCTTTTGTCGGCACCACAGCTAATGGTATTGAGTTTGGCGATCGCGGATTTTTTAGCGCCTCCACTCCCAATAATCCTTCAAACCTTTTAACCGTAAATCCTTCTGCATTTCTGTTTAATCAAATTGCCGCTCAACCCATTCATGCTATTGAAGTAAATGGAGCTACTCTAGCGGTTCCTGATGGTCGAAGCCTATTACTACTAGGAGGTAACATCTCTCCAACTACAAACTCAACTGGGGGAATATTAATTAATGGCGGGCAATTGTCTGCTTCAGGTGGTCGAATTGAGTTGGGAGGATTGGCAGGATTAGGAACCGTGGGACTGAATATTGACGGCAACAATCTGCGTTTAAATTTTCCCAATGGCGTTGCGCGAACCGATATATCACTTACTAATAAAGCAGAAGTGGCTGTCGCGGCTAGCGGTGGCGGTAGTATTGCCTTCAATGCTAGGAACATAGATATTTTAGAAGGCAGTGTTCTTCGTGCTGGAATCAAGCCACTTTCAGGTTCTACTAGCGCTCAAGCCGGAGATATTACCCTCAAGGCTACAGAAACAATAAACATCCAAAATAGCTTTATTTATAACGCTGCTTTTGATGCCGGAAATGGTGGTAACTTGAGTATTGATACAGGAAAATTAATTATCAAAGATGGCGTAGTAGCAACGGCTACGTTTAGTCAGGGGCGTGCAGGAGATCTGACGGTGAACGCCTCAGAGTCAGTAGACTTGACTAACACCTCAGCCAATGGTTCAGGTTCCCTAAATATTCCCGTTCGGCGGTCTCTTAATGTTCCGATCAGAGTTCCTATCGGCTTGTTTGCTGCTTCACTTTCTCTAGATAATCTCATCGGTTTAACCAATATTCCTGCCGACTTGATTGCCAATTTTTTGCCACAATCTGGCGGAAATGCCGGAAACTTGACCATTAATACTGGACGATTACTGGTTCAGGGTGGGGCAACCGTCTCAGCAGCTACGACAAGCCAGGGGCGAGGCGGGAATTTGACTATTAATGCCTCAGACTCCATACAAGTGAGTGGAACCGCAGCCAATGGTCTTCCCAGTGGTGTGCAGAATGGGACTAGGGGTAGGGGATCTGGCGGCGACCTGATAATTACCACTAGGCAGTTAATTATCCAGAATGGGGGATGGGTTACTACAGGGACTGTTGGCGATCAACCAGGGGGAATTTTGACCGTAAACGCTTCGGACTTGGTAGAACTCACTGGCACTTCCTCAGACGGTGTTCCTAGTAACTTGACATCTGGGACTCAGGGTGCTGGAAATTCCCAAGATTTGACAATTAATACGAGACGGTTAGTTGTCCAAGATGGGGCAGTAGTAACAGCAGGAACTTCTGACCGAGGACGAGGGGGAACGTTGACTGTAAATGCCTCAGACTCAGTAGAACTTATTGGCACTGCTGCTGTAGCGGCGAATCTTTCTACCTTTGTAAATCTGATTGGAGACTCAGGTGCCTCACTGTTTGGAGTGGTAGACGGCCGTCTTTTTCCTAGTGGTTTGATTACCGGAACAGCAGGTGCTGGAGATGCTGGAAGCTTAACCATTACTACTGGACGACTGGTTATCCGGGATGGAGCTCAGGCATCGGTTTCTACGACGAGTGCAGGGGATGCGGGACGATTGACGGTTCGCGCTTCTGAAGTAGAACTGAGTGGAACCTCAGAAGATGGTAAGTTTCCTAATGCCGTAATCGGTCCGAGTCTGTTGACAACGGCTGTTAGTTTAGGAGCTACTGGAAACGGTGGAGAATTGAGCATTGAGACTGGGCGGTTAATTGTTCAGGATAGGGCTGAAGTCGCTGTCAGTAACTTAGGGTCAGGAAGGGCAGGTAACCTAGACATACAGTCTGACTCGATTCAGTTGGATAACCAAGGAAAACTTACAGCAGAAACCACCTCAGGGAATGGGGGGAATATTACACTACAGGCGCAGGACATATTGCTGATGCGCCACAACAGTCAGATATCGACCAATGCAGGCACGGCACAGGCGGGAGGAGACGGCGGTAATATAGCGATCGCAACTCCATTTATCGTCGCTGTGCCCTCAGAAAACAGCGATATTTCAGCTAATGCTTACACGGGCAACGGGGGCACAATCGCCATTAAAACTCAAGGTATTTTTGGGATTGAATTTCGCGATCGCCCAACTCCTCTAAGCGACATCACCGCCAGTTCTGAATATGGCGTCAATGGTGTAGTAGATATTAACAGACCGGATGTTGACCCCAGCCAAGGCTTAATTAACCTACCCACCGAGGTAGTAGACCCCACCTCACTGGTTGACAATCGGTGTCAGATTGCCAATAGGTCTACACAAAGCGAATTTATCATTACCGGACGCGGTGGTTTACCACCCAACCCAAACGAAACCCTGGAGGAGGAAGGCTTACTAGAGGATTTAGGTACCTCTCCCGTGGTAGAGACTGGGGCACAATGGCGAAGACATACCACTAAATTGGCATCTCCCAGTTCTCCCCCTGACCAGATTGTTGAAGCCCAAGGGTGGATAATTGGTTCTGATGGAAATGTTATCCTCACCGCTCAAGCACCCACCCCCACACCAAAACATCCTTGGCAAACTCCCGCTTCCTGCCACAAAAGATGAGAGGGAGAGGTAGGCATCTTGCCTGCGCTATAAACGGCTGATTGAGGATAGTTCAACCACCCAAATTCTGTATCAAAAGTTACTAATACTGCTTTTTGGAGACAGGACTTACGCTTTCTTGACCGTTAAACCGCCATTTGTAGGGGTGAACGGCCGTTCACCCCTACTAGATGTGGTGTCCATGCGTAAGTCCTGGGAGAAATGCAAAAAGAACGCAGAGATATACGTAGAAGTACGCAAAATTTCTCATGCAAGATGTCAACTTACCCATGATTCCAAATCATACATCTCAGAGTTATTTCTGTAGTTATCAGTATATTTACGCAAACCTTAATTCAACAACGAATACCAGCTCCTAAAAATCAGTAATTTCTCTATTACATAGAGACTTATCCAAAGTTAATGTTTTTAAATAATCTTTCATGACAAAAAAATAGATGGAACCATTCAATCATGTGCGGAGTATCTATGGAGATATTTCTATAGCACCATGTCCGTTCACAGAGAAAGAAATGCTGGAACTCGATAGCTTAAATGAGTTGCTTGTCTACTTACCAGCTAAACTTTCGATGAGTGAACTATGTAATCGTTTTGGTATCAAAGCAAACGTCAATTTTGATAATGAAAGCTTGATCAGAAATACGATGACAAATGAAGATCAATGGTTCATCGTGTCAGGGGAAAAAACTCCAGAAATGATTTATCGTACCGGACTATCAGCAAAGCGAACCTATGAAGATGAAGGTTTGCATGGAATGGACTTGAGACGTTATCTGGCATTTGCGGCAACTTTTAAACTCAAGCATGACCGATTTCCTGATGATACTTATTGGACATTTCTTTTATCAGGAAGTTATGACCGAAGTGGAGTATCAATTGTAGGTTTCGATGCCCATGGTGTTTTAAATCATCATGGTTGGATGAGAAATTTCAAAGCTAAGTATTTAGGTTCGAGGTACGTAGTTATTCCTCCGAGAATTGAGATAACACCAGAAACAGAAAAACTGCCCCGCGCCTATCGGGGAAAACGCGGCACTGACGGAAAAGAAGCAGATGCGGAATAAGTAAGACCCAACAGCACACCTGTAGGTTGGGTAGAGCGATAGTGAGACCCAACAAACAAATCTTAGAGTTGGGTTTCGCTCCAAAAACCCAACCTACTCTCGTTGACATGCTCCCTTCAATTCGTATAGGGACTAGATTCAGAGGAATAGTGTTTTCATGTTGAAAGAAACTTTAGAGCCAGTAGTGAAATACGATCTACTCAGTCCTTCGTTTTTCGCTGCTCCCGACAACACTTTGCATCGGATGCGTACCGATGAGCCAGTTTATTGGCACCCACGACTAGAATCCTGGATTCTGACACGTTACGACGATATTCAAAGCGTTATCCGCAGTGCTAGTTTTTCTGTGGATCGAGGTGGGCAAATTGCAAGGGGCGGCTCTTATCGGGTGCAAGATCAGCTTGATTGGTGCAATCATTTCTTTGCTCAGAGGATGGTATTTTCCGATCCTCCGAGGCATACCAGACTTCGTAGCGCGGCTGCTAAGCTATTTACCTCCCAACGGGTGTATGCTTTGCAACCATTTATCAAAAGCGTTGCCGACGAACTGATTGACGCAGTTATTGATGTTGGGCGGATGGACGTGATTGAGGACTTTGCCGTTCCTTTGCCTGCCCTTGTTACTGCTCATATGCTAGGCATTTCTCGAGAATGCATTGCACAGCTCAAACAGTGGAGCAGCCATATGTTTAGGTTATTTGGGGCTGGTTTGGCAACTGATGAGGTGATCGAAGCAACTTATCAGAGTCTCACCGCTTGCAAGAAATTTTTTGACGAAATTATAGCGCAACGTCGTCAAAGTCCTGGTGACGACCTAATTAGTCAGCTTATTGTGCTTCAGGAAGAGGAAAGAAGTTTGAGTGAGGAAGAACTCACAGGAATTTGCATCACGCTGATGGCTGGTGCGTATGAAACGACAACACATTTGATTGCTAATGGTCTTCTAGCACTGCTTCAACACCCAGATCAGCTCCAGAGGCTTAGAGAAAATTGGCAGCTCATTGACAGCGCGGTGGAAGAATTTCTGCGATATGATGGTCCAGCTTTAAGTGTGGTTCGTCGAGCTGTTGAAGATACTCAAATTGGTGGTGTGCATATTCGGGCAGGCCAAAAAGTTTATTGCATGTTGCAAGCCGCCAACCGCGATCCAGCACGCTTTTTAGAGCCAGAGCGACTGGACATTAGTCGCCAGAACAATTGCCACATCGGCCTGGGGCAAGGGATTCATTTCTGCCTGGGTGCAGCCCTCACGCGCCTTGAGACAAAACTCGCCATTCATGCCCTTGTTGAGCGTCTTCCGGACTTGCGACTGGATACAGATGAGTTGACTTGGGTGTCTTCTTTGGCGATGCGTGGTCTATATTCGTTGCCTGTTGTGTTTTGAACTCTACGAACAAATCCAACTAACTACTGAGCAAGCGACACCTCTGAGTATAGACATTACCACCGAACGCACAAGCGATCGCTTACTATACTTCTTGCTCTCATTCCCTTTCATCAATAGGACTTACGCAAATTTCCGGTTAAACCGCCATTTGTAGGGGTGAACGGCCG
>DALYIW010000397.1:0-6407 GCA_031970155.1 Coleofasciculaceae cyanobacterium CTOTU46601
TTTGTTGTTTGTTGTTTGTTGTTTGGCTTGCCCTGAGCTTGGTCGAAGGGTTGTTGTTTGTTGTTTGTTGTTTGTTGTTTGTTGTTTGTTAAAAAATACCAATAACCTATAGCCAATAACTAACAACCAATAACTAATAACCAATAACCTATAGCCAATAACAAACAACTAACAACCAATAACCAACAACCAACCCCGAGTGTTTTGGGTAATTTTTTGATGCAATTACAGGGAAGAATTGACGTGAGAAACTTGAATCAGAGCGCCGCTACCGTTAGCAAAGCTTACCCCAGGCATCACTTCCTGCAAGAAGGGCGCTTACAGATCAAACAGTTGGTCAATCTAAGTGTCCCCTCACAGACAGAAACAAACATCGGTAATGATGTAATTCAAGGGTTAACTCAAACTCCTAAATCCTTACCACCAAAATACTTCTATGATGACCGTGGATCTGTTCTGTTTGAACAAATTTGCGATTTACCAGAATATTACCCAACACGGACAGAAAGGCTGATTCTGGAAGACTATGCTGGTGAAATTGCCAAAATAACTGGTGCTTGTGAACTGGTGGAACTTGGTAGCGGTAGTTCGACAAAAACCCGTCTTTTGCTAGATGCTTACGATGTCATGGGTCAGCCCTTACGCTACGTGCCGATTGATGTCAGTGCCGGAATTCTGGAAAGCAGCGCCCAGCAGTTGCTCCTCGATTATCCCGCGCTTCAAGTTCAAGGTTTAGTCAGCACTTACGAGTTGGCACTGCAACAACTAACACCTACTCAATTGCCGACGCGGATGATTTTTTTCTTGGGTAGTACGTTGGGTAATCTCAATCCTCAAGAGTGTGAAGCCTTCTTCTCGCAAATCACCACAGCTTTGAAGGTTGGTGAGTATTTCTTACTAGGAGTTGACCTACAAAAGCCAAAACAGCTATTAGAAGCCGCCTACAACGATAGCCTTGGTGTGACAGCAGAATTTAATCTTAATATGCTGGAGCATCTAAATCGGCGTTTTCAGGGTAACTTTGACACTCAACTATTTGAACATTGGGCATTTTACAATGACCAGCTGCATCAGATTGAGATGCATTTGCGGAGTTTGAAAGCGCAGGAAGTTCGGCTAGAAGCTCTTGACCTGAGTGTTAAATTTGAAGCCGACGAAACTATCCTGACGGAAATTTCTCGCAAGTTCGACTTAGGCGTCATACAACAGGAACTTCAGGCAAAAGGTTTAAAACCTATCCAAGTGTGGACTGACCCGAAACAGTGGTTTGGTTTGATACTCTGCCAGTTGCAACCCTCTGCATAATCAGTGTTGTTGATTAGCATCATAGTTTTTTCCTTGGTAGCGGCGCACATTCCCGTGCGCCTTCGCCAAAAATTAAGTAATAATAAAGACTATTAACTATTCAAAAGCTTATAGAGCAGTTTTCATCTCTTGTGGAGTACAGGGATTGTAGGGGCTAAGGTTCGCTGTGCCCTTACCCCATACCTCAGACAACTGAAAACCGTTATGAATCAATATCTGTCAAAGTTTTGTGAATTAGACCGCTTCAACGCCTCAACAGTCAGGACTTCAAGGAGAAACTCAAGTGACGGTTGTTAGCAAGCTCAACACAAACAAGCCCAAAAAAAACAAGACAGAAGCTCAGCGGTTGTGGTTTATACATTGGTTGATGGCAGCTTTCTATCTGCTGCTGTTTACTGGTGGCACTTACATGGCTAACTTGCCCAGGGAAGTCTCGTATCGAGGGGCTTTTTACGACTTCCACAAAACCCTTGGGGTAGTTGTAATGAGTTTGTTGCTAGCTAGGATTTTTGTGCTGCTGCGGGTTATCCAACATAAATATAGGCGGCGTCTGCCGAAGATGACACGGGACTGGGTGCTAACTTTTGCTCTGCACGCGAGCCTGTATTTCTTTATGTTGTTGGTTCCGTTGAGCGGTTATTTCTTTTCCAACTCTTTTGGTAAGGATGTCATTGTCTTTGGTACTAATATTGCTCTGCCACGCTTGTTTGCGGAGAATAAAGAACTAGCAGAATTAGGCAGAAGTCTTCATTTTTGGTTATCTTACACTTTTTTGTCGGTAGTGGTGCTGCACATGGTAAACGAACAAAAATATCTGCGATCGCAAATGCGTCGTTTCTCTAAAGCTGCGATCGCAGTTTTGTCATCGAGTTCTCGCCGAAGCAAGTTACCTAAAAACAAGTAACTGAGGAAAAATCTTAACCCCGGTTTTTAATCAACATGACATCTATAATCTTTACGGCAGTCTCTTCTGATATCTCCAAAACACCATAAAGCTGATTCAAAAAATATTCTTCCTCTTCCGTAACTTCACCATCTGCTAGAGCAATATCAGTGGTTACAGCAAAGGCTGTCTCTCGCAGTTCATGAGGAAGTGACCCTAAAGCCGCAGCAAGCAAAGTATCCGGGCCTTGACGCTGGAGAATGCTTAGGAGTCGATCAAACATTTTTTTCATCACATCACCGGGATAGCTCCTAAACAGGTGCATTCTCGATAAAGAAGTCATGATCGATTGCACTTCCGACTCAGCTGCGTAACCGTCGGCAGCAACTGCCAGCAATGCGATCGCAGCAAAAGCTTCAGCAGGTCCGAGCGTTTGGTTTTGTTGACGCTCACTAGATATTTTGTCAAATAGACCCATTGTCATTTTCTCCTTTGGAAGTAGATTAACATCAAATGTGTTATGTAAACTCCAGATTAATTAGCGATTCCCTATAGAATAGCTTTCCTAGACTTCCTCTTTGCTTGGCTTGACTCCAAGAGTTTCCTTTCATCGTTTATCCCTCTGGTCGCTAAAATTCAACTGGTACCACACAGCGAAAAATAAAAGTAAGATTGCTTGCCCATGCACAGTTCCAAAAACTCAGCCAAATTTTTGAGCTATCAAGATGTTTACCCCTGTCCAATCTGTCGCCTCAGTCAACTGAAAGTCATGTCGTTGATGGATGCTATGGCTTGTGACTCTTGTCACCACATTTTTACAGCTGATTTACAAAGACAACAGCTGAAAATGGCTGATAGACAGCCTCCTTTAACCTGGTACTGGAATGGTAAAAATTGGACAGGAGCGCATCTGGAGGGAGTTGAATGGGGAAAGATATACTGGTTCTTCGCCCTGGCGATTGTTGTTTTTCCAACTAGCATCATTGGGCTAGCGGCCTACACTTTTCCCCCAACACCGGGTAGTACCTTGTCTTGGTTACCATTTGCTTGGACTGGGTTAACTTTTGTGTCGCATCTATCACTAGTCGGCTGGCTGGTGGCTGAGTTTTATCAATTCCCAGTTCGGACATACTTGAGAGTCAGGTTGCAGCAGTTGTTCCATCGTTGAAGTCTATTTTCTTAGCTGGCATCTTTGATGACAATTCTTGGATGAACAGAAGAATTGATTCATTCTTCATCGTTGCTCAGATGCCAATCTCTGCATAATTAATTCAAAATCTGCCAAAATCCCAGCCACATTGTTTCGAGTTAAAACTGGAACATGAACAAATAACCCCTGGCTTTTCATCTCGTTTTTTTGGAGATGATTTAATACAGAGTAGTAGAGGCCTTCGCAAACAAATTTACCAGCATCATGGCTAATCGTAGTTCCCATTGAGCCATCTAATACTCTTTTGAAATTCACGGGTGTCTTGAGTGTGGTGTCGCCGTAAATCGCATTGGATTCTACAGTCAGATTCAGGCGGGACTCTGCCATGCCGCAACAGATAATGATGTCAGGTTGCAGTTCGTTAATTTTGGCGATCGCGCGATCGCTAGCTTGGGGTGTATCTACTGGCAGATGTCTTAAAAAAGTCAAGGAGTGGAATATCGAGTCAGTGTTTGCAACTTCCATCAATAAATCATCGGATGAATTAGATTTTTGATGGGGTAGCCAGGTTTCAAAGGAGGTTAGCAAGATTTTTGACATAGGAGACTACATATAGCGGTTTTCAATTGTCTGAGGTACAGGGTAGGGGCTAAAGTCCTGCCGTGCCCAATTAATGGTTAACCTTCGCCTGATAGAGGGTAACGCGATCGCGCCCTTGTCTTTGCGACACAGAAAGCGCATTTTCAGCCGCATTAATTAGCATTGCTGGGGAGGTTCGAGGACTAGGTGTCATATTCGCAACCCCTAAACTAACGGTGAGAACCGGGGCAGGAAATCCATCGAATTGGGACTGCTCATGAGCGATTTCCAAGGCTTTGACGCTTTCTCGAATGTTTTGTGCGATCGCAACGGCAGCTTGGGCATCTGTTTGAGGCAACAGCACAGCAAACTCTTTACCTCCATAACGTGCCACTACAGCATCTAAATGACTCACACAATCTTGGATAGCACTAGCTATTTTCTGTAAACAAGCATCTCCAGCTAAGTAACCGTGAGTTTTGTTGTACAACTGGAAATAGTCAATGTCGCACATCAGTAGAGATACCTGTGAAAGCTCTCTCATCCGTTGCTGCCATTGTGCTTCTAGATATTGGTTAAAGTAACCCCGATTAACCAGTTTAGTAAGTTGATCAATGTTAAGTGAGTTCTGAGCGTCTGGTTGTTCTTTCTGTAACTGCTCTGGGTGAGAATCAATCCCCTCATCCACTTTTAGCTGTTCGCGGAAATAGAGGCGATACAATTGGCAGCTAGGGCGAGCGTGATTTCCATCCAGTTGAACTAACCCCATGCTCTCTAACTTATAGGCAGCGATCGCTTCTAATCGCACACTTTCATCAGCCATCACCACCTGTTGCAGCGCTGACGCTAATTGTGGCTGATCTTTGAGCATCGCCAAATAACCCCGCAGATGATGACTATAAATTCCGGTAGGTGTAGGAGCACCTTGCAATAACTCCTTGAGAGCGATCTTTTCCCGATGCAGGTAATAAAGCGCAACACTCACCAGATAGGGATGTCCCCCCACCATTGCCATCAGTTGCTGAGTTTCGCTGCCATCAATCCAATCAAGTCCATGGCGCTGTGCTAAATCCTGAACTTGTTCTGAATTAAACGGTGGTAACCCAACCGATAGCCCGACGTTGAATGGGGATTGATTGATTTTGAGAGGAACATAAACTTCTGTGGAATGAACTACCACCACGCGGAGTTTTTGCCAAATTTTCACAGACTGTGCCTGTTCATGCCAAGATCGCAGCATCGGCAGAAAATCTTGGGCAATGCGGGGATGCTCAAAAACCCGATTGACTTCATTTAAAGCCAAGACAACCGGACTGTCGATTTGCTTGAGCAAATAACCCTCAAAATAGATTTTGCAGCTTACCTTGCTGCCCATATCCTCATCCCAATACTCGTCCAGCATAGAGTTGAGGTTCAACTGCCTGCCAACATTGGCACAGAACCAGCGCAGAAATTTATCCAGAGAGACAAAAATGGCGCTGTCAGCTTCCTGAAAGTCCAAGTATACACTTTTGTACCCAATAGCCTTAGCACGAGCCAGAATTCGCGCCAGTAGAGAACTTTTTCCCATCAGCCTCGGTGCTTTGATGCGGCTCAAGCATCCAGGGTGAGTAATTTCAGAGTAAACGAGTTCTTCAACTGGAGGGCGATTGATGTAGAGAGGAGAATCTAGCGGCACAGGACCACTAGGGAATTCTATCTGAGTCTGTGTGATAGGAGATGCAACATGATGTTTTATCTCTGTGTTTGTTTGGACTTCCTGCTGTACTCTGCTTTGCTGCTCACCTGCCCGACTTTGCTGGTACTGGTTTACAACTAAATGCAGATTTTTTTTCGTTACTTTCTCCCCTAGCGCCTCTGAGAGGTCATGCCATAACTGAGAACCCACCTCTTTCAGGTGAGGGATACCGTAGGCACAATCTTGTGCCATCTTACTATAACCGTATCCGAGCCACGACTGACGTAGGACGAATCGCTCAATGGGACTGAGTTGCTTAGAGAGCAGAACTTGTTCTACTGCTTCCAGAACTTCATCAACATTCATGCAGTAACGTCCTTTGACTAGCACGCAAGCAGCAAGTTATGTCCAGGCTGCTCTGTTCCCAGAATAGACAAACACTATCTTACTGATTTTTCCTTCTAATTTTCCGACTTGTTAAAGAAAAGCCATGTTGAAAGCCCACTTCCAGGAAGGGAGCAGGGGGAGCAGGGAGATGTGAGGGGAGTTAACTCATCCCACGCAAGCTTTTGACATGGGATTACGCAAGAAATGGTTATACTTTTTTACCAACAACCCAACGACCAAGCTCAGGCTTCGGTCGTGAGCGAGAGCTACGAGCGGCCCTTCGGTCGCGCGGTAGTTGAGCCTGCGATGCTCTCTCGGGTGGCCGAAGAGTCGAAGCTCAGGAACCGCCCTTCGGCAAGCTCAGGAACCACGCTCCTTCGACTGGCGCGACTGCTGCTCACGGTTCCGCTGAGGTCACCGAACGC
>DALYIW010000398.1:0-6362 GCA_031970155.1 Coleofasciculaceae cyanobacterium CTOTU46601
CAAAAAGTGGATGCGCTCATTTGTGTTTCCTCAGTTGAATTTGGAATCCGTAAAACGATTTAATGGTGAGGAATGGGTTAACCTTCCCAAGATCGGGTTAGTCAAAATACATTTGTCCCGCCCAATTCCTGAAGGGTTTGAGGTAAAACAAATTCGCGTTGTTAAACGAGCATCTGGCTACTATGCCATGCTGACGTTGCAGTGCAATGTTGAAGTGCCTCAAGTCGTACCGTCAGGTCATGGATTGGGAATTGATTTAGGTTTGGAACACTTTTTGGCAACATCTGATGGTGAGTTGATTGATAGACCGACGAGATTCTTTGTGGATGGGCAAAGCAAGCTGAAATCGCTGCAACGTCAACTGAAGCGCAAGAAAAAGGGTTCTAGAAAGTTTCGTCAACTGCAACATCAAATTGCCAAACACCACGAATACATCTCGAATAGTCGCAAAGATTTTCATTTTAAGACCGCTCATCATTTATGCAACCAAGGACAAACCCTATTTGCTGAAGATCTGAACCTCAAAGCCATGTCAGCCGGAATGCTATGCAAGCACACGCTTGATGCAGGTTTTGGACAGTTCCTCAGTATTTTGGAGCATGTGAGTTTTAAGCGAGGCGTATACTTTGCCAAGGTAGATCCTAATGGCACTAGCCAAACTTGCCCTAGATGCCAAACGCATACAGGCAAGAAGGAACTGTCTGAACGGATGCATAAATGTCCTGAGTGCGGACATGAGGCAAATCGAGATGTTGCGGCGGCTCAGGTCGTATTGCAACGTGGATATACAGCGGTGGGGCACATCGCAGTGAATTTTGGGGAGGGCAAGCTACATGGGTAGTCCTGATGAACCAAGAATCCCCGCTCATAAGAGGACGGGGAGTTGTCAACACAACTATACGTCACCCTGCGATGTGGCTGTTTTGCTAACTCTTTTTTGCCTAATTTCCCCAAGAATATCTTCCAGGGTAAGGTTTGCTGCCCAGTGCTGTCGCTCCCTAGTGTAGTCACCACTACCAGTATCAAACTGGTGAAGAAAGCGCACCATACCCACAGGTCCTAAAGCTTTAACTAAGGCATTTAAGCCTTGCTGCCTAATTTGTGCTGGATTCATCTTATGAGTCTCCATCATGAATTGTCTCCATCAACCATAGAACTGGATTTGCTGAAGGTACTTGGATAATAGCTGTGTTCCTGATAGATCGTCGCAATAGTCTGTCATCCGTAGTCAAAAATGCATCAGCTTTGCCTACTTCTGCACAGGCTAAATGCAAAGAATCCAGAGAGTGAAAACCCTGCTCCTGCAACTCCCTGGCTCGATTTTCAATAGCCTCACTTACCGCTATTCTAGACGTAACTAGGGAAGCTAGAGCTAAAACTCTTTGTCTTCTATCCGCATCAGGAATTCTAGCAATCTCAAAATCGATGGCTTCACTGCCTAATAACTCCAATCTGCCACTCTGACAACGATTGAGAATCAGAAGTACAGCTTCAGCTTCTAAACGGATTCGTTCTTGAGTTAAATCGTCAAATGGGCGATTCAAACAGCAAACATCCAGGTAAATTAAAGACATCGCACCAGACTATACTACCGAGACTTGATATCCGCGATCGCACCTTTGGTCATCGCTGCGATCGCCTGATCCGTCGCCTTCGGTAAATGGTAATATTTCCCCCCTGCATTCTTCGCCAATTCCTTAGCAAAGCCAGTAGAAACAAACTTATTCTCCGTATCAATCACCAACAGCTGAACCCCCAGCGCCCGAATTCTGGCCGCAATTTCCAGCAATTCTCCTTTAATATCCGGCTTTTCTCCTTCTTCCATCGGTTCACCCAAAGAACGTGCCAAGGGAATATTGCCGCGCCCATCAGTAATCGCTACAATCACCACCTGACCGATATCTCCAGACATTCGAGCATTCATCCCCACCCTAACCGCCTGAGTTAATCCATGAGCTAGGGGTGAACCACCACCACAAGCCATTCGCTCCAGACGCCGCTTGGCTAAGGCGATAGAACGAGTTGGAGGTAACAACACCTCTGCCTGTTCTCCTCGGAAGGGAATAAGCGATACTTGGTCACGATTTTGATATGCCTCGGTTAACAACTGCATCACCGCACCCTTAGCCGATTGCATCCGGTTGAGCGCCATTGAGCCAGAAGCATCCACTACAAACACTACCAAAGCCCCTGCTCTACGTGCTAACCGCTTTGATCGAATATCTCCCGTTTCCACAATCACCTTACGGTCAGGTCTGCGCTTGCGCCGACTAAGCTGGTAAGGAGCAGCTGCTCGCAACGTAGCATCAACGGCAATTCGTCGCACCTTCCCTTTCGGTAACATCGGCTTCACATAACGCCCCCGGTCTTCTGAGAAGATGATGCTACGGCTACCTGACTTGCCTTGTCGTTGCGCCATCTGAGCAAAGTAGAGAACGCTAGGGTCAAGGACGACACCCTCCGGAGACAAATTCTTCTGGAACGCTGGGCGGTTCTTGCTCCTGTTCTTGGTCTTCCTCGTCTTCTTTTTCCTCCTCTTCCTCCTGCTCTTGCTGAGATTCATCCTGAGGCGGTGGGGGAGGTGGTGGGGGCTGTTGCTGTTCTTCTGGTGGCGTTTGCACAATAGTTGAGCGAGGCACAATTACCAGTTCCACAGCACGGCGTAAGTCTTCAGCGATTACATTCTGACGCCCCTCTAGTGCAGCAGCCGCTTTGGCAACTCGCAAGGCAAATAACTCTGCCCGATGTCCTTGTACACCACCTCGTATCGCTTCCTCAACTAGATAGCTAATTTGGTCGTGGGTAATCTGAACTTCTTTGAGCCACTCCCGCGCTAGGATAATCTCAGTTTTTAGGCTGTCTGTGTCTTCGTTGTACTGTTTGAGAAACTGCTGGGGAGATTTGGCGTAGGCTATAGCTTGATCTACCGCCTCTACTCGCTGATCTAATGCCAATACACCATCTGCTGAGAGAGTAATCGCAATGCGATCGAGCAAATGTTCTCGCAACGGGCCTTCTTCAGGGTTGTAAGTCGCGATTAACAGAGGTTTGCAGGGATGTTGAAAGCTGATGCCCTCTCGCTCAATTAGGTTACGCCCCTCGGTGAGGACACTCAGCAGCTGATTAGCGATTTGGTCATCAAGCAGGTTAATTTCATCTACATACAAAACGCCTCGGTGTGCCTGTGCCAACAACCCTGGTTGAAATACGGGTTCTCCGCGCTTGACGGACTGCTCAACATCTACTGAACCTAGAAGTCGGTCTTCTGTTACTCCCAGGGGAATTTGTACGAAGGGGGCGGGGATGATTTCGGTGGGGAGCTCGGCAAGAGTAGAGACAGGGGTTGTGCCATCTTTACCAGACATGTACTGAGCTAACAGTTGGTCATCCCACTCATTAGGGTAACGGGGATGGCAGTTACTGATAGAATCTTTGACGACTTCAATGGGTGGAAGTAGGGTGTGGAGGGCGCGTGCCATGACTGATTTGGCGGTGCCACGACGACCGGCGATCGCAACTCCTCCTAATCCAGGGTCAACTGCTGCCAACAGCAAGGCTAATTTTATGGCTTCCTGACCCACTACAGCCGTCAGGGGAAATGCAGGAATCGAGAGTGCAGGCATGGTTTGTGTATGTAGCGCGTCCAGATTCTCAGCATATCAATTCATGGGTCACGGGTATGGTCAAATCTTACATCGGTCTTTGGTTGCGTGGTGGTTCAGCTATAGCGGTTTTCAAGTGATTGCAATACAGTTGTTCGTAGGGGCAAAGGTATGATCGTGCCCAAACCCTGTATTGTGTATGCAATCGAGAAGCGCTAGATATCTGTTTTTCTACAGAAATAGATAAGACTGACCGTTCTACATGAGTGACTCTTATAACAGAAATAGCAATACATCTGAACAAGGAATTTGATAATTAAGGCGAACAATGACTAGTTCTTCCGATAATGATGTTTCTAACGAAACGCTCAATAATAATCATTCTTCAACTCAGGATGAGCTAGAGGAACTTCGCCGTCTGCTCTTTGAACCTGAAATAACTCAAGTTAGGAAGGTACAGGAGAAAATAGATAACCTCAAGCTTAATACAGACAATTTAAGCCAGGTACTTCCAAATGCGATCGCCCAGCGACCCATCCCAGACAAAGAACTAACCGAAGTCCTAGTACCCACAGTTGAAGACGCCATCTATACCTCCGTTAGAAAAGACGCTGAGATTATTGCAACGGCGATTTTTCCTGTGCTACTGCCAGGTATTAGAAAAGCGGTTGCCGCAGCGATCAGCGAGATGACTCAATCGCTCAACCAAACTCTCGATCATAGCTTTTCTACCAAGAGCTTGAAGTGGAGGTTAGAAGCTCTACGTACAGGAAAATCATTTGCTGAAATCGTGCTTCTACATAGCCTTCTCTACCGAGTTGAACAGGTTTTCCTGATTCACAGAGAAAGTGGATTAGTGCTTCAGCATATAGTTGCTCCAGAGGTAACTGCTCAGGATGCAGATATGGTTTCAGGCATGTTGACGGCGATTCGGAATTTTGTTCAAGATTCTTTCAACGTACACAAAGGTGACTCTCTTGATGCTTTGCGGTTTGGAGAACTCGCTCTGTGGATCGAGCAAGGTTCGCAGGCAATATTGGCCGGCGTTATTCGGGGAAATGCTCCTAAAGAATTAAGGTTAGTTTTTCAAGACACGCTCAACAAAATTCACCTTCAGAAAGGCAGCGCCATTAGTGCTTTCGATGGAGATGCTACTCCCTTTGCAGAAACTCAACAAGATTTAGAAGCTTGTCTTCAAGCTCAGTATGAATCCAAACCCCAAAAACCTTCTCCTGTATTGTGGATAGTTGTGGGGGCAATAGCAGTGGCTTTGGGAACTTGGATTGGTTTTTCTATTCGAGATCATCTACGCTGGGCAAATTATCTAGAAAAACTGAATGCTCAACCAGGAATTGTCGTCACTAAGGCTGAGAAACAGTGGGGTAAATATTTTGTTTCGGGGCTGCGTGACCCTTTGGCGGCCGACCCAATAAAAATAATGAAAGCTGCTCATATTAATCCCAAAACTGTCAAAAGTCAGTGGAAACCATATGTTTCGTTAGAGCCAGCCTTGTTCGCAAATAGAGCAAAGCAGTTGCTGCAACCGCCCAAAACTGTATCGCTCCAGGTAGACGAAAACGGCGTTCTCTCTGCAACTGGTGTTGCTCCTCATCAATGGATAGTCGAAACTCGAAAACGAGTACAGTTTATTCCTGGCATTAATCAGTTTCAGGAAAAGAATCTGCTCGATCAAGATTTAAGGAAACTTCAGTTAAGTAAAGAACAAATTGAAAAACAAACCCTCCAGTTTACAGGTATAGAACTACAACTTGCACCTAATCAAAGTAACAGAATACAGAATCTGGTTCAAGCCATTAAAAAGCTCTTAGATTCTGCTAAATCCTTAAATAAGGATGTCCGGGTAACAATTATTGGTCGTGCGAACGTTAAGGGAGAAGCAAAGACTAATTTAACCCTCAGCCAAGCTCGTGCCAATGTAGTCTTAGATACTTTAGTCTCAAACGGGGTCAACCGGACTAATCTTGAGGCAGTGGGTGTGGGTTCAACAGAATCCTTGAACAGCAAGTTTGGAGTACAAAAGTCAGAAATTAATCGTGGTATTGCTGTCTCACCTGTTATATCTTTTAGAATAGCGATCGCGAATAAACCGAACTCAAGGACTCGCTAGCTATGATTCAGAAAAAAATCTGCATGGTGGGAGCATTTGCGGTAGGCAAAACAAGTCTTGTAGCGCGTTTTGTCGATAGCATATACTCGGAAAAGTATCAAACTACTGTAGGCGTAAAGATTGATAAAAAATCAGTAAACTTAGCAGAGAGACCCGTAAATCTCATTCTTTGGGATATCCAGGGAGAAGACGATTTACAAGCACTTCGGCTATCCTACCTCAAGGGTTTATCAGGTTATCTTTTAGTAGTAGATGGAACGCGCCGCCATACCTTAGATAAAGCCTTTGAGCTTCAGCAACGCATAGAACAGGCAGTTGGCAAAGTTCCATTTATTCTCATACTAAATAAATCCGATTTGACTGAGGAATGGGAGATTGATTCCACCACTATGGACGAAATATTAAAAAAGGATTGGACAGTAATTGAAGGAAGTGCAAAAACAGGCTTGGGTGTAGAAGAAGCATTCCTAACTCTAGCTAGAAAAATGGTAGAAAAAATAAATGCTTAAATTACCGATTACCCATTTTCAAAACAGACCTCATAGCGAATTCGCCGTCGAAAATTAAAATAGCCTTTCTTTCCCTACTCCCTACTCCCTACTCCCTACTCCCTACTCCCTACTCCCTACTCC
>DALYIW010000399.1:0-6339 GCA_031970155.1 Coleofasciculaceae cyanobacterium CTOTU46601
TTTGCAAATATATCGACTGTAGGGGCGAACGGCCGTTCGCCCCCACAATATCGAACGTACCGAACATACAAAATCGGGATGATCGCGGATTAACGGCGTTAGAAGCCTCAGCAGGTAACAGAAGAGCACAAACCAGGCAAAGTCTACCCCAGGATGAAAAGTTTTCTATTTCTCAGTTGGCAGTAGACTTCCACTCTCACCCACTCAGCTCTTCTAACTGGGCTGTTGGGCCCTATTCAGTGCAGACAGCTCAAGTCCCTAACCCCAGCACCCAACCTTCCCAGTTACCGCCAGAGCCTCCTTCATCAGACATCCCAACCCCTCTCAATCTACCCAGCGATAGACAAGAGCCTCCTTCCCAAACTCCCCTAGAAGCTCCAACCCCAGCCCCACTGCCTCCTCCAGAACAGTTACTAGAATCTCCGCCATCAGGCCCTCAAACTCCCGAACCAAGCCCAGGCAAAGTTCCGGAAACCATAACTATTCAACGCTTTGAGTTTGAAGGTAACACGGTTTTCAGCGATGAAGAGCTAGCCAAAGTGACGGCTCCCTTTACAAATCGCCCTATTTCATTTGCTGAGTTGTTCCAGGCTCGTTCTGCTGTTACGCAGCTCTATCTTGACAAGGGATACATTACCTCTGGTGCTTTGATTCCTCCCCAAGCACTCGAAGGAGGCGTGGCGAAAATTCAGGTGGTTGAAGGTGGATTGGAAGGGATTAATGTTACTGGCACCCGACGGCTGAATCCTAATTATGTGCGATCGCGTATTGCCATAGCCACAAAAAAACCCCTAAATCGAGAGCGACTACTAGAAGCTCTGCAACTGCTGCAACTCAATCCTCTCATTCAAAACCTTTCTGCGGAACTCTCAGCAGGAACCAGGCCCGGTTTGAGTTTGCTGGAGGTGAAGGTAAGCGAGGCAAAAACCTTCGGCGTGGAAATCTCCGCTGATAACAATCGTTCGCCTAGTGTTGGTAGCTTCCGACGCCGAGTGCAGCTCAACGAAGCCAACTTACTGGGACTCGGAGATGGCATCAGCGTCAGCTACAACAATACGGATGGTAGTAATGGAGTAGATTTCAACTACACTTTGCCTATCAATCCCCGCAATGGCACCGTTAGATTCAGCTACGGCTTCACAGACAGTGATGTAATCGAGGATCCCTTTAATGAGCTTGACATTAATTCCACTTCGCGCTACTACGAAATCTCTGTCCGTCAGCCCATTGTACAAACCCCCACACAAGAATTGGCTCTAGGTCTTGTAGCTACACGTCAGGAAAGCAAAGCCACATTTATTGAAGACTTGCCGTTCCCTGCTCCTGGAACAGATGAACAGGGACAGACTCGCGTCTCAGCGCTGCGATTTTTTCAAGAATGGACTAAGCGCAATAGCCGTGAAGTCCTGGCCGCCCGTTCCCAATTTAGTCTGGGAATCGGCGCACTCGATGCCACAATTAACCCCGATCCTCCCGACAGCCGCTTTTTCTCTTGGCGAGGACAGGCACAATGGGTACGTCTTCTGGCAGCGGATACACTCTTTTTGATTCGCACTGATGTGCAACTGTCAGACAGGGCACTCGTACCATTAGAGCAGTTTGGTCTGGGTGGTCAACAGAGTGTTCGAGGTTATCGCCAGGATTTGCTGTTGACGGATAATGGTGCATTAGTTTCTGCGGAGGTGCGGATACCAATTCTCCGTTTACCGAAGCAGAATGCACTTTTACAAGTTGCGCCATTTGTTGATTTTGGTGCAGGCTGGAACCATGGACAGAGAGCTGATCCAGAGCAAAATGTTTTAGTAGCTACTGGTATTGGTTTACAGTTTCAGTTAAGCGATCGCCTCACCATTCGCCTAGATTATGGCATTCCACTTGTGTCGGTTGATTCAAGTAAACGAACATGGCAAGAAAACGGCTTTTATTTTTCTATCGTAGGCAGCCCATTTTGAAAGACGGGAGTCGGGAGTCGGGAGTCGGGAGTCGAAGGCAGAGAAAGAGGAGACAAGCAAAAATAGTTTCATTTTTACTGTTTATTTGTTCCTTTTTCCTTACCCAAGGGTTAGCCTTATCCCAAGTTGCATTCACACAAGCAACTCTTTCCCCCTCACCCCCTCCCCCCCTCACTCTAGTAGAGCAAGGCAAAGCTTTCTATGAGGAGGGCAAGTTCTCGGAGGCGGCAACCATCTTGCAGCAAGCGGCTGCTGCCTTCAAGACTCAGGGAGATGGCTTGAGGGAAGCGATCGCCTTGAGCAATCTTTCCTTGGTTTATCAGCAACTTGGCTCGTGGCCTGAAGCAGAGCGTGCAATTACTGATAGTCTGAAACTCCTACAATCTAGAGAAACTGTGGGTAAATCCCCTCAAGGGGGGAAATTAGAGCGATCGCAAATTCTCGCCCAAACCCTAGATATTCAAGGTCGCCTGCAACTATCTCTAGGACAGCCAGAACAAGCCCTAAATACCTGGCAACAAGCTGCTGCTACCTATGCTCAAATTGGCAATCGAGACGGAGTAACCCAAAGTCAAATTAACCAAGCCCAAGCTCTGGAAAATTTGGGACTTTACCCTAGGGCTTGCAAGACATTACTGAAAACGTTAGGTATTGAGAATCAGGACTGCAAGATATCAAAAGAGCAGCTTCAAACCCTCAAAGATAAACCAGCTTCTCGCTTCAAAGCCCTAGCATTACGTAGCTTAGGCGATATCCTGCAATTAGTTGGCGATCTCAAGCAGTCAGAGGAAATTTTAAGGCAGAGTTTGGAGGTGGCTCAAAATGTGCGATCGCCTTCAGATATCAGTGCGGCTTTATTCAGTTTAGGTAACACCCTCCGCTCTCAGAGAAATACCAACACAGACCAAACTCGCAACATCACTGAAGATGTGTTGAAGTTCTATCAACAAGCTGCTGATGTATCAACCTCTCCCAATACGAAAGTAAAGGCGCAAATAAATCAGCTGAGTTTACTAGTAGAAACTAAAAGGTTTTCAGAAGCACAAACCCTATGGCCTCAAGTTCAATCTCAACTCGCTCAGTTACCCCCAGCTCGAACGGCAGTTTATGCCCGGATTAACTTAGCTGAGAGTTTAATGAAACTATCAGCCACCCTCCCTAACCAAGAAAGAGACAACAGAGACGCGGTTAATCAAGCTGCCCAGCAGTTGGCAGAAGCTGTTCAACAGGCTAAACGCTTAGGTGATCAACGGGCTACAGCCTACGCCCTAGGCAATCTTGGCAGAGTATACGAACAAACTGGGCAATTGAGCAATGCTCAAGACCTCACCAATCAAGCGTTGCTGGTGGCCCAAACAATTAACTCTCCCGATATTGCCTATCGCTGGCAGTGGCAGTTGGGCAGACTGCTGAAAGCACAGGGAGAAAGAAAGAAAGCAATTACAGCTTACACGTCTGCTATTAGCACCCTCAAAGACTTACGAAGTGATTTAGTTAGCATCAATCCCGATATCCAATTCTCGTTTCGCGAGAGTGTCGAACCTGTCTATCGCGAGTTAGTGGGGTTGCTGTTGCAGCCTCAAGATACTGAATCTAATCCAGATGATTTAGCTCAAGCCCGTGATGTAATTGAATCTCTCCAGCAGGCAGAATTAGTTAACTTCTTTCGACAAGATTGTTTGACAGCTTTCCCGATTCAAATTGACCAGGTTGATCAGAAGGCCGCTGTGATTTATCCGATTGTGTTAAAAGACCGATTGGAGGTTGTTTTATCGCTGCCAAAAGCTCGTTCTTTGCGTCATTACACGACAGCTTTGCCTCAAGCTGAAGTAGAAGAGGTTTTTACCCAACTGCGAGACATAGTGGCACGCTCTAGTGTTGACCCTAATCGAAGCATAGGAGCAAAGCCACCAGAAAGACCCGGTAGTGATGCCCCCAGTTCTAGTTCCAGTTCGAGTTATTTACCCCTTTCCCAAAAAGTTTACAACTGGTTAATCCGCCCCGCAGAGCAAGAGATTGCTGCAAGTCAAGCTAAAACCCTTGTCTTTGTGCTGGATGGTCCTTTGCTGAATCTACCAATGGCTGTCCTTCACGATGGTGAGCAGTTCTTAGTCGAGAAATATGCGATCGCCTACACTCCAGGACTACAACTGTTAGACCCCAAGCCTCTAGCGCGGGGTAAAATCTCTGGTCTCAAAGCTGGACTCACTCAAGCTCGTCAAGGCTTTGACCCTCTTCCCTTTGTAGGAGAAGAATTGGAAAAAATCCAGTTACAAATACCAGGAGAACTACTACTCAATCAAGATTTTACTAGAGCCGCCATTCAAAAAGAAATTGACTCAGTTTCTTTTCCAGTTGTTCACCTAGCAACTCATGGTCAATTCAGTTCCAATGAGGAAGAAACTTTCATTCTCACTTGGGATAGCCGCCTTAATGTTAACCAGCTGAACAACCTGCTACGAACCCGAGCACAAAGTAACAGAAGAGCCATTGAACTGCTAGTACTCAGTGCGTGCCAGACAGCAGCAGGAGATAAGCGAGCCGCGCTAGGATTGGCTGGTGTAGCAGTAAGGGCTGGGGCACGCAGTACACTAGCAACACTATGGTTTGTAAGTGATGCCGCCACTGCCGAAGTGATGACGCGGTTTTACCGAGAATTAGCAGATACAACGATTACCAAAGCCGAAGCCCTCCGCCGCGCCCAAGTGGCACTCTTAAAGGACAGTCGTTACCAAGATCCATGGTTGTGGGCACCTTATGTTTTGGTAGGAAATTGGCTTTAACTTCTACAAGAATGCTGGTGTTTAATTAAGTTCCTCTACTTATAGCGGTTCTCAGTTGCATAGACTACAAGATAAGGGCACGATAATATCGTGCCCCTACAAAAACTGTGTTCAATTCAATTGAAAACCGCTATATATAAAAAAACCAGTGCTATTTGCACTGGATAAGACTGAAGGAGATAAATAGAAAAAACTTCGATTATTCAGATTGAGGTTGTTGTAAATCTTTCGGTTTGAACTGGGGTAAGTTATCTATTTCAGCTTGTGAATTTACATGAATCTTTAGGATATCTTCAGTCGAAGCAGGGTTTTTTCGTTGCTCGATAAGTTGAATTTCTCGCTCGAATTTTTCTTTTCCTTCCTGAAAAAAGTCGGGAAATGGAGCTAAATCACGAGAAAGTCGATTGAGTTGTTCTATATTCTGTAACTCTTGACTAGCAACGGCTGAAGTCTGGTAGCTCAGTAGTAAAGCCATCGATAAAAACAATCCAGTCGCTGTAGTGACGTGGGTAATTTTCATGGGTGGATGTCCCCGGCGTCAGAATTTGGTCTGTATATCGCAATTCACTGAAATATTGCTACAGAGATAAGAAATAATGAGACAGAATTTAGCTATTACTTGTTACCTATCTCCAAGTATCTGTTGTAGCGATACAGTAAATTGGTATTCATGCTCCTATATTTTGTAGCGACAAGACTCTTCGCTGCATCCTCCCATCAGGTGATCTGACTTCACCCAATTAGGTGAAGTTTGAAGTAAAGTTTGCTTACTTTGCTGGGGCGAAGATGGCGGCTTCGATGTTAAGAAGTGCTGTTGTCAAGTCGTCGTTGAGAATTTGCAGATCGAATTCATCAGCGGCGTTAATCTCGGCTTTGGCACGATCCAGACGGCGAGCGATCGCATCTTCACTATCTTGACCCCGCCCCCGTATCCGTTGCTCTAGTTCGGCTAAGCTTGGGGGCAGAATAAAAATACGTAGGGCACCAGGAAAGCTTTGATGGATTTTCCTTGCCCCAACTACTTCAATTTCTAAGATGACGGACTGACCCTGTTGAATTTTTTGCTCTACTTGTAAGCGAGGCGTCCCGTAGTAATTGCCAGCATACTCTGCTCACTCCAGAAGCTCATCTTCTGTCACCATTTGTTCAAACTTGGCGCGGCTGACAAAGTAGTAGTGTTGTCCGTCGATTTCGTCGGGACGGGGTGGGCGTGTTGTTGCCGAGACGGCAAGATACAGTTCTGGGTGCTTCTCCAAGAGTGTACGCAGCAAAGTGCCTTTACCTACGCCACTTGGCCCCGTCAAGATGATAAGTTTGCCTGCTTGCATTTCGAGTCGAGGGAAACCTTAGTTAATATTGCTGTGACCATCTTTGCTGATCACGAAGCGATGAGCAACGGTTTCCGGCTGAATGGCTGAGAGAATCACATGGCTGGAATCGGTAATAATGACGGCTCTAGTTCGACGCCCGTAGGTTGCATCAATGAGTTGACCGCGATCGCGTGCATCTGTAATGATACGTTTGATCGGAGCAGACTCTGGAGATACAATCGCCACAACCCGATTGGCCGACACGATATTACCAAAACCGATATTAATCAGCTG
>DALYIW010000400.1:0-6234 GCA_031970155.1 Coleofasciculaceae cyanobacterium CTOTU46601
ATAGTGATACGTTGATTAGTCTTAAAAACACTGGTGAAGTGTTAGCTACTCTCACGGGTGTGTCAGCTAACCTAATTACAGAGTTAGATTTTTTAACTTTTTAGAAATTGCCGCTGTTAGACAGTCAACCGTCAACTGTTAACTGTCAACAGTCAACAGTTAGCGTATCTTTCTCTGACGAGGCAGGTAATCAAAAATCAACGCTTTAAACCGCTCATTTTCTCGCACGTTGTCAAAATCTAAGTCGGTTCTAGCTAGTTCTTGATATTCATCAGCATTCAAATAAATTGCTTCTTGCAAGCTAGCAATAGCCAGTTCAGCATTTCCTAGCAACGCATAACAGCAAGCTTTGTTATACCAGGCATATTCGTCTTCGGGTTCATTTTCCAGCGCTTTGTCATAGCTATCAATGGCTTCCTGATATCGACCCAACTGCCGCAGCAACTCACCTCGCTGATACCAACTCCAGTAATCGTCTGATTTGTCTTCCAACGCTTTTTCGTAGCTTTTCAGTGCTTCTTCGAGATGTCCGCAGTGACGCAAGGCGTCTCCTCGCCGATACCAAGCCCAGTAATCTCGCGATCGCTCTTTCAGGGCTTCGTCGTAACAGGCGATCGCTTCCTCATAACGTTCCAGCTGTCGCAGGGCGTCACCCTTACGGTACCAACTCCAGTAGTCGTCAGCTCGCTCTTTCAACGCTTTATCGAAACAAGCGATCGCTTCTTCATACCAGTTCAAATCCTCCAACGCCACACGCCCTCGGTTATACCAAGCCCAATAGTCCTGGGGTTTCCTTTCCAGGGCTTTGTCATAACTAGCTAGTGCCTCCTCATAGCGATCGAGGTGCCGCAGTACACTGCCTTTTTGGCACCAAGCCCAATAGTCATGAGGCTTGTTTTCTATGGCTTTGTCATAGCTAGCGAGGGCTTCTTCATAACGCCCCAATGCCTCCAATACATCGCCCCGCCAATACCAAGCCCAATACTCACAAGGGTTGTACTCCAAGGCTCTATCGTAGCTAGCAAGCGCTTCTCTGTAGCGCTCTCCATCACGTAATGCATTGCCCTGATCGTACCAATCCTGGTAGCTATCTGGTCGGCACTCTAAAGCTCTGTAGACTGCTGAGTACGAAGTCTGACGCGCAGGCATAAGCCAAATTCCTCCATGGTAAACTTTGTCTTGTGGAATGTTCCCAGAGTTTATATAGATGGCTGATTAGTGCCTTCAGGAACGCCTACCCGACAGCAGCTTTCGACGAATGCCAGACAAGCAGCAATGGCTTTCCTTACTCTAAAGGAACTTTTTGGGGAACTCAGTAGCCCGACTTCCTCCTATGATTCACGCTTCACAACCAACGAGAACCGCTAAAAAAATGTTTTTTATACCGATACAATTTTAATATTTTCTGTTTAAAATAGCAAAATTTTTGTTGATTATTTGTTAATTGTAAAAAAATACAAACAACAAACAACAAACAACAAACAACAAAAAATTATGTTACCGACTGAGCTGTTAATTAATCGGCAAAATGGGGAAGAAACTATTCCCAAACGGTTGCCGATCAATAATCAAACCTGTGCGATCGCAACTGAAATAATCACCTGTTTTCAAAACGCGATCGGTGGCACTCAAGGTGAACTTGACCGACAGTTGCTGGAACTCGAAGGTGACAGCCCTGATTACCGCCTCAAACGGGGTTTAGCTCATATTCTCAAAAGCAGCTTCTGCACCTTTGAAATCGTCAGTCCCTTAGAACCCCCTCTACTGCGGCAGAGAGTTTTTGCCCTTTCTGCCAAATCAGTTCCTAGTTCTCAGGCGTCTGAGGCAACACTCGAAAAATTGAGCATCGCCCTCACTCAAGAATTAAACCACGAAGTCTTGCCGCAGCAAATTCGCATCGGTCTCTATGCAGATTTACAAGAAAATCGTATTCTCACACAATTTGATGACCCCGCACCAGAAGCGCTGCTACATCGTTACAACTTGTCTCAAGTGCAGGGAATCTTCTACCGGGCGAGTTACATGACGCTGAATGCTCACCGGAATGTGCCAGGTGAGTATAAACTTTTATTTCGCTATTTGAAGCTGTTTGGGCTGATGACCTACATCGAAGGCGATGCTGATCATGGTTTTACGATTACTATTGATGGCCCGACCAGTTTATTTAAGCCTAGTACGCGCTATGGGTTGGCGATCGCAAAACTACTCCCAGCGCTGCTACACGTTACAAAATGGAATCTCAGTGCAACCTTACAAATTCGCGACCCTTACACAGGTGTCACTAAAACCGGGCGTTTTAGTCTCAATGACAATTGCGGATTAGTCACTCACTATCCCCCTGGCAAGCCTTATGACAGTATGTTAGAGGCATCCTTTGCCAAGCGTTGGGACTCCCTGAAAACTGACTGGGTGCTAGAACGAGAAGTTGACCTTATCCCCCTTCCTGGGAGTGTAATGATTCCCGACTTTCGCCTCGTTCATCCCGATGGGCGTATCTTCTTACTAGAAATTGTCGGTTACTGGCGTCCAGAATACTTGCAGAAGAAATTTGGTCAGGTGCGGCGGTCTGAATGTGATAACCTAATTCTCGCGATTTCTGAGCGACTCAATTTGGAGAAAGCAGGTGTCAAGGTAAAGGATGTACCAGCAAAAATTGTCTGGTTTAAGGATAAACTTTCACCAAAAGCTGTGCTGGAAGTTTTGGATGGATGATTAGTAACTTGAGAATAGGGAGTCGGGAGTCGGGAGTCGGGAGTCGGGAAGACAATTTTGATGATTAGTTTAGAGGATTAGGAGCAGCAAAAATGCAGACATACGTTTGTACAGTTTGTGGCTACGTCTATGACCCAGAGCAAGGTGACCCAGATTCGGGAATAGAACCAGGAACGGCTTTTGAAGACTTGCCAGAGGATTGGGTCTGTCCTGTGTGTGGTGCTACGAAAGACCAGTTTGAACCACAATAGTAATTATTGGTCTTTTTCTGTGGTAGTTTCTTGAGTTTCAAACCTTTGCGTGTTGTTGTGATTGGTGGGGGTGCTGCTGGATTTTTTGGAGCAATTACTTGTGCTGCTGCTCATCCCCACACGCAAGTCACTTTGTTAGAAGCTGGGCGTCAACCGTTATCCAAGGTTCGCATTTCTGGTGGAGGACGCTGCAATGTGACTCACGCCTGCTTTGAACCAGCAAGTTTAATTTCCTATTACCCCAGAGGTGCTAAAGCCTTACGGGGTGCCTTTAGTCGGTTTCAACCAAAGGATACAGTGGCTTGGTTTGAGTCTCACGGCGTTCAGCTGAAAACTGAGACGGATGGGCGGATGTTTCCAGTCACTGATAGTTCTGAAACAGTTGTGGATTGTCTAGTTAAGGCAGCTGAAAATGCTGGCGTAAAACTCCGCACGAGTACTGCTGTCAAGTCAATCTGGCGACTCCCGACTCCCAACTCCCAACTCCCGACTCCCAACTCCGTTCGGCTGACGCTCACGGCCCAAGCCCAACTCCCGACTCCCGACTCCCAACTCCCGACTCCCAACTCATTCGAGATTGAGTTGAAGACGGGTGAGATACTAGAATGCGATCGCCTCCTCCTCGCAACGGGCAGCAACCCTCAAGGCTATCGTTGGGCAGTCGGTTTAGGCCACACTGTAGAACCCCCAGTGCCCTCTCTGTTTACCTTCAATATCCAAGACGCCCGTTTGCAAGATTTAGCTGGGGTAAGTCTCGATAATGTTCACCTGCGATTACCAGAAGCTCCCTCCACTCTCAGGGAACAAACGGGACCGTTGTTAATCACCCACTGGGGTTTGAGTGGTCCGGCGATTCTTAAACTTTCTGCCTGGGCTGCTAGATTTCTACACGACCAGCACTATCAAACACCCTTACTCGTCAATTGGCTTCCTCAGTACAACCAAGATAATCTGCGTCAGTTGCTGCTGGCAGTCAAGTCTCAACTTCCTCGGCGTCAAATTCTGACCAGTTGCCCTGTCCCAGTCCCCAAACGTCTTTGGAAGAGTCTGGTTACCAGTGTCGGCATTAGCACCGAGGAACGTTGGGCAGAAGTATCAAAAAAAGCCCTGAATCAGCTAGTTCAAGAACTTTCTCAAGGACATTACTTAATTAAGGGTAAAGGTGTTTTCAAGGAAGAATTTGTGACCTGTGGCGGCATCAAATTAAAAGAAGTGGACTTCAAGACGATGGAAAGTCGATTAGTCCCTGGTCTTTACTTTGCCGGAGAAATACTAGATATTGACGGTGTTACAGGTGGATTTAACTTTCAGAGTGCCTGGACAACAGCCTGGTTAGCAGGTCATGCCATGGGGACTGATCAACTTTAATGAGTTAAAGAACGGTGACAGAACCAACTATCAACATCTCTAGCCTTGGCTTCTCGGACAGTAATGAAATGCGCGTCGATTTGTCTTGACTCAATCAACTCTGTGATATTGCAATGAAGTTTAGCGAAATTGTTGAAAAATTGAGTGGTTCGGCACAGTGCCATAGCTTGAGTGTTAATACAGACCTCAACCCAGAAATTACTGGCGTTGCACCAATTGATGAAGCATCCACCAGTACCCTCAGTTACATAGAAGGTTCTAAGTTTGCTTCTAGGGTTGGTAAGACAGCAGCGAGTGCTTTGATTTTGCCACGGGATGAAGCCTTGCAAGCACAAGCTATGGAAAGAGGGATTGCCTGGATTAGCTCATCTGATCCGCGATTGGTGTTTGCCCAAGCGATCGCTCTTTTTTATAAACCCTTTCACCCCACACCAGAAATCCATCCGACGGCTGTAATTCATCCAACGGCTGTGATTGGTAAGGATGTTTACATTGGTGCCCATGTGGTGATTCAAGCTGAAGTGAAGATAGGCGATGAAGTGTGTATTCATCCAAATGTCGTGATTTATCCTGAAGTACAAATAGGCGATCGCACCACCTTACACGCTAATTGCACCATCCACGAGCGTAGCTGCATTGGAGCAGATTGTGTGATTCATAGCGGTGCTGTCATCGGTGGCGAAGGATTTGGTTTTGTGCCCATACCTCAAGGCTGGTTCAAAATGGAGCAGTCTGGCTGTACAGTTCTAGAAGATGGTGTTGAAGTTGGTTGCAATAGCACCATTGACCGCCCAGCTACTGGAGAAACACGGGTTGGTCGAAACACGAAGATTGATAACTTAGTGCAAATTGCTCACAATTGCCAAATCGGTGAAAACTGTGCATTTGCAGCGCAAGTTGGACTGGCCGGTGGTGTCAAAGTCGGCAATCGAGTGATTCTGGCCGGTCAGACAGGCGTTGCTAATCAGGCGAATATTGGAGATGGTGCGATCGCCGCCGCTAAAGCCGGAATTCATAATAATGTAGAACCAGGAGCTATTATGAGCGGTTCTCCTGCCCTACCTCACAAAAAGTTTCTCAAAGCTGCAGCTGTCTACAGTCGTCTCCCAGAGATTTATCAAACCCTCAAGCAGCTACAGCGACGCCTAGATGAGAAGCAATAAGATTTGACCCTTGGGCAACGCTTAGGGTTAAAGCTGAGCGAAGCCGAAGCCAAAAAGTACATACGCCTAAAGCCGTATCTAGCCAACTTCTTGACAGACTTTTTCTATCTCTTCAGTCAGAAGGAGAGGCTGCTGAGTTTACAGCTACAGAGAGATTAGATTACTGTTTTCCATCGATAAAGTTAGGAGCATAAACAGAGCAACACAAGCAGAACAATTTTAATCATGAAAATTTCCAAACTGACTAAATTTGTTGGAACTGGTCTTCTCACAGCTAGCGTACTTGTACTTCCCTTCAATCTACCCGCCCAAGCTCAATCTAATCCAAGTGGCGATAACACCACCACAACCACTGCTCCTAGACAAGACGTTGATAGTACACAACAAGACGATGGTTTTGATTGGGGTTGGCTAGGTTTATTAGGCTTAGCTGGTTTAGCTGGACTTGCTGGTCGTAAGCGCCCCGACGAAGTACGTTACCGCACCGATGACGAAGTACGTACTACCAACTTCCGGTAAAACAAACTAGTGCTCTTTTGGTTGTCAAGTTAAAGTAATCAGGTTTTTTTAGCAAGCAAAATTTAGCTGGTGAGCATTAAATGTTCACCAGCTAAATTTTGCTGTCAAGGCTTCGACTTCGCTCAGCCTTGACCCCAATGATTTCTTGGTCAAAAACTATTTTTTATCTACCAAAGCTTCGTAGAAGCTGAGAGCCACCGTCATTCATGGGGTGGGTGAAA
>DALYIW010000401.1:0-6188 GCA_031970155.1 Coleofasciculaceae cyanobacterium CTOTU46601
CAATTGTGTTGAACACAGTTGGTGTAGGGGCTTTGGTATCGTGCCCCTACCCGTGTGGTACATGCAAGTAAGAATTGCTATGGATGCCGTTTGGCGTGACCGCTAAAGAGTTCGGGTGCTAAAGAGCACTTATGTTATAACTATCTGTAATAACATCAAGGAGTTGCTTAAATGGCTGCCAAAAGTTACTCTATTACCCCAGCTAAGGTAGGCAACCAAGATGGCTTTCGCCTTCCTCGTGCATTTTCTAAAGACTATCCTCATTTAGCTAAAGCTTCTGGTCAGATTGAAGTCTTATCTGACAACACACTTCTAGTTCGACTAGATGTTAGCAATGCTGAGGAGGAGGAAGAAGAGGATGAAAGTCTAATGATGAGTCTTTTCCTTGACTTCCTAATGAAAGATGCCGTGAAAAATCCTGATAAGCTTGTTCCTTATACCCAAGAAATGAGTGCAGAAGTGGATGAGCTACTTGCTGATGTTGTCCTAGATGAATGAGTCCTCTTACTTGTAATGAATGGAAAATATTTTTCTATCCATTGTTTAATGACCAATGGGCAGAGTTGTTAAATAAGGTTCGGAATTTGAAGGCTAAATTAGAGCCAAAAGATTTTGTTGTTCATGCCGATGTCAAGTTGCTTAAAGCCTTGGATATGGGAATTAAAGAGAAAATTCCCCAAGACCCTTTTGCTTCCCATTTTGCTCTAAAGAAACCTTTGCAAAAGTATGGTCGTCTCAAAAAAATGGGACTACCTCAACGGTATAGATTATTTTTTAGAGCTTTCAAAGAGCAAAAAGTCATTATTATTTTCTGGTTAGGCTTTCCTCGGAAAGAAGGAGATAAAAAAGATTGCTATCGAGTTTTTCATCAAAAAGTTTCTCATGGAGAATTTCCTGAAGATGTAGATAGTCTAATTGCTGAATGTCAAGCAGAATCATCTGAACAAGAAGAGGAAGAATCAACTGATTTGTAGCTTCTCTGTCACTGATTACATACACTTTATATTTCTAAGGTACATTTCAATGCAAGTAAAAATATAGGGTAGTGTGAGCATCTTGCTCACATACACCCACAAGCGATTTCTCCGGTTGGCAATATCCAATCTTTTTGCAGGTTGGCAATATCCAATCTTTTTGCCAAATTGGGATTTTCCAGATATACGTGAGCAAGATGCTCTACAGGACGATGGAGTGTTAATTGCTTGAATCCTCTAGAAGCCTGACCTCTTGCTCTACCACTAATCCAGCAAGAAACTCTCTATCTTCACTGATATGGGGAAATTTCAGCTGAGAATCAGGAACTCCTCGTTCCACCTGACGCTGCCGAAGAATGGCAAAGCTACCAGAAGCTAGGATGCGTAAGCGAGGTGGTGGAATAAAATTACTCGGTCGCTTCACAGCATAAGAAGTGTTTGCTTGCCTTAATTTACTGTCAAAACTAGCAAGAAAAGCTTGGGGATTATCCAACGTCTGACCAGGCAGCAACTCAATATTCAATAAATAGTGAGGAGAGACAAGACTCTCCGATAAAGTAATACAGAAATCCTCTACAGACCAACCAAATTCTTGTTGTAAAGCTTGCATCACCTGAGTGGCATGATACTCAGTTGTCTTCTCCGTAGTTGCAGATAGCATCCCCCCACGTCGATATCGAAAGACAATCAGAGGAGCAGTATTGTAAAATCCCACCACTTCCACTACATCGCCAATATCGTAGCGATAGAAACCACTGTAGTTAGTCGTCAAGAGGCGGTAGTATTCTCCAACCTTTACCTCTGTTGCCAGCAATGTTTTGGGATGTTCTGCTTCCCACTGGTCTTGCGGAATAAACTCAAAAAAGCCGCTTTCAATCGCTAAGATGCTGCCATCGGTATCAACATCAGGATAAATGCTAAAAGTAGCTTCTGCGGATGAATAAACAGCCCCGAATATCGGCGTATTACCAAAATAAATGGGAAAGCGCTCGAAGTAAAAATCTGATGTGCCGCCTCGTGCTGTGGCAACAAAAGACAAATTAGGCCAAGCCAGTTTGGGAGTAAGCCGTCCCTCAGTGTTCAAAATGTCCTGCAATTCGCGAGCACGCCTGGGATTTGTTGAGCACTGACGTTCCAATTTTGAGCGAACCCCTGACTCTAGTTCTATTACAGACGAGATAGTACCTTTTTCTAAATCTTTGATTAAGTCTTCAGCGTAACGCTCTAAATAGTCGCAGGTTCGCAGCAGTAGCATGGGAAAGTTGGCAATAATTCCCCGCATTGAGTCTTCGCGCAAGGCAAATAGCAAACAAACGTAGTGACGGGCTAGGCTATCACCTGGCTGTAGAGTCTCGAAGGGATGAGCGAAGATTTGCTTATAGAGGAACTTGCCCATCCGCAGAACACCCACACTAGCAGGGCCATAGTCAATTCCTCCAGGACTACGCCCTAGCAACTGGGCTGAGTTGGTGAGAAGCAATTTGCCAAACTTAAGTTCTCTTGCTCTTAAAGCATCTACTAAAAAACCGATGGATGTCAGGTTTGCCCGTTTCAAGGAATTCTGAAATCGCTTGGTTACGGGAATCAGTTTCTTCGTGCCAGTGGAACCACTGGTGAGATTGATGTAGACCACCGGATCGGAGGTCAAAATATTGGGTTCGCCTTGGAAAATCCGCTCAGTTAGGGGTTCATAGCTGCTGTAGGGTAGGATCGGGATGCGATCGCGAAACTGATCAATCGTCTTAATCTCTTTCAGCCCATACTGACAACCAAGTTCCGTATCTTGATACGTCTGCAACAAGACACGCAAAAACTGTTCTTGTACAGCATCAGTTTGGTTAGTTTTTTGAACGAAATTTTCCTTTGCACGAAAAGCAACAGCCGTTAAAAGCGGCAGTAAGAAGTTTGTCATTACAGCCTCACACCCTTAAGCAATAATGCAGTGAAATCTTCCTTACACTAACAATTCAACAGTCAGATGTTGCAGTGAGGGGTGATCATCTCCCCTCTGCACATCGGCGATACTTGTGCAATAAGGTAATGACAGATTTGCTGATTCATCCCCTCTCATACCAGGAGAGAGGGTGTTTTTTTTTCATCCCTCGACTGAATACTAGAGATTTCGTGTTATTTGTTGTTAGTTGTTTGTTATTTGTATCTTTAACAAACAACCAACAACCAACAACCAAGCGGCGGACGGCTATCCCTCCCCTCTGGAAGGAAGGGGCTTTCGCCGCTTTCTGTGAAAGTGTGAGGAAGAAAATTCATGAGCGCGTTAGGGTTTGGGCTGCCTGGTGCGTTGACAGCCTATTCAGCAAAGCTTTCCGTTGAGGTAAGCGCAATAACTTTAAAGGAGTTAGCCTTTGTAGTTAGCGATCGCTTCTTCATCACAGCTGTGCCAGAGTTAGCAGTGGGCATCGTCTGTTTTACCCTAGCTTTTGTCCTAGCTAGCTTAGTGGAATACTGGCTACATCGATTAATGCACGTTTCACCTCGGATTGGCGAACGTCACCGCGATCATCACCGCCGCAACGAAGGACAAGGCGTACTGTGGGAGTTCCGGGACTATGTAAGGGGTAGCTTTGTGGTAATGTGCTTAATGTTTTTCTACTCTTGGAGTGCAGGCATTGGTTGGTTCCTCGGCGGATTAGTCTATGCTGCCTTTTCAGCTTATGCCCATCAGTTACAGCACGAAAACCCGACCAAGTGCTTCTGGATGAAGATGCCAGTTCACTACGTTCATCACAAATACGGGATGTGGCATCACAACTTTGGTCTAGCTGTAGACTGGTGGGATCATGTTTTTGGTACCTACAAACCTGTGGAATGGCTGACACAAGAGGAACTAACGCAACCTGAACGGGATTACTTGCAGCTGAGATGGTGGTAAGCTGCTGTGCATTGAATCTGCGTAACCGACACTCAGGTTTTTTGTTAGTGGTCAGGAGTCAGGAGTCAGGAGTCAGGAGTTAGGAGTCAGTTGCTACTGATTACTAAACTTGTTAATAATACCTAGGACGGGCAAGATGCCCATCCCACATAAGTCATTTTTTCTTTTCTTGTGAGGTAGGCGTCTCGCCTGCCCAAGAATTTGATGAAAAGAACTTTTGCAAGAAACCTCCACGATCGGGAGTACACAAACCTTGAATGAAAATTCCCCTCTTCCAACTCCCGACTCCCGACTCCCGACTCCCACTCCCATCTCCCCTTGGTCGTAACCGCAATCTAGTAGCAGAATTCTCTGCCCAAAGTAGGAATAACCAAAAAAATTTACAATTTTCCTCGCTTTTGTCAGGGGATTAGTGATATTGTTCCTACAATGTTTTGAGTTATTCCAATTGGGTATCGCAGTAGGAGAATCCTTTTGAGCTACTTCCATCAGGCCAAAGCCCATTTTATTGCGAGTCATCAGCATCCGATCAATCAGATTCTGCACCACATTACTAATCTGCTGGCGATCGCATCGGCGATCCTGCTGTTTTATGATTGGCGGTTGACACTCGTATGCTTGGTGCTAACCCAAGTTTTCGCTTTAGGGGGACATGCTGTCTTCGAGAAGAACGAACCAGCGTTTAGAAAGTATCCCGGCATAACCATTCTCGCCTCGTTGTCGTGGTCGTTGGAGAACTGGTTTGGTTTCCGCCAACTCTGGACGGCCTTAAATCGCAAGACTGTTTAACTGCTATTTTTTAACCATTCACCTCAAGGAAAATTCATGTATCAAGGTTTACTGGTAATCGATGCGGACGCCCATAAGCTAGAAAATCCTCTGGTAATGCGGGATTACCTTGAACCAGAGTATCGCGATCGCATCGGTTTAGTAATTGATAGTCTAGGCGACCAACGGGCGCGAATTGTAGACTTCAATCCAGCAACAGGTAAAAACGACTTCATGCGGATGTTTCCGCAACCTCAGGGACTAGGTAAAGGTGGTTTTCGGAACCTGCATCCCGATACGACGCTAGGTGCCATGTTCAATCGAGTGCGGATTGAACACATGGATCAAGAAGGCATTGATGTTCAGGTGATTTACGGCACGCTTAACTTAGTCTTCTCTAGCATTTTGGATAAGGATTTTGCGATCGCACTTTGTCGTGCCTACAACAACTACATCGCTGATGACTGCCGAGGATACGATAACCGCCTCAAACCCATTGGCGTGCTACCTCTACAGGACGTAGATGCAGCTGTTGCTGAAATGCACCGTTGCGTTAACGAACTGGGCATGATTAGCGTCGCTGTTGCCCCGAACTTGCCAATCCCCCATCCTAAAGCACCTGACGCTTTCCCCGATATCCGCACCTGTAAGGCGATTAGCCATCCTGACTTCCGTCCTATCCTCCAAGCGGCAGTAGACCTAAATATTGGTCTTGGCATTCACGGCGGTCCAGGTTCTTACATGGTAGGTGGTTTGGCAGACCATACAGAAACCTTCGTCCTCACCCACATTTTTGTCCAGCGCAACCAGCAACAACTCGCTTTAGCGCGGATGGTTTTTGACGGTGCGTTTGAGCAATTCCCCACTTTGCGGGTAGGCTTTTTAGAAGGTGGTTGTGGTTGGTTACCTGATCTTGCCCATGCCTTTCATGAACATTGGGAAAAACGTATCCGTGACTTTGACCCCAAGAATCCCTATCGCCCATCCTTAATGGAGTTTACTAAGCTGATGATTCAGGAGCGAGGCGGCAAGGATAATATCAACATCATCAGTAAGGCAAAAAACATCTTCGATTTATTGTGGAACGCAGAACACGACCCCACTAAAATCGATGATGCGAGCTTGTATGAACACTACGATCTCCGTCACCGCGACCCATTAGAATACTTTGAACGGGGTCAAATCTTTACCTCGTTTGAATCGGATGACCCAGGTCCATCTTATATGCACATTGCCATGGGTGAAGTTGGTAAGCGACTGGCTTGCTTCTCTGGAGACTACGGTCACTGGGATGGCGTACTCCATGACTGTGTTAAGGATGCAGCGACAGTTGCTGATTATGATCAGGAGCATCTGGGATTGCTGTTAGGAGGTAATGCACTCGATCTTTATGGCGATCGCTTGCGTCAATCTCTACCAGAAAACTGCATGGTTCAGAGTGTCTAGTCTGATATCAATTACCGCGCCTGTTTGCTACAGATACAACGATCCCCCCCAGCCCCAGGGCTAATTTATTGTCATTAGAGAAATTGGGGAAGCAGGGGGAGCAGGGGGAG
>DALYIW010000402.1:0-6166 GCA_031970155.1 Coleofasciculaceae cyanobacterium CTOTU46601
TGCGAATTGGTTCAAGCTTTCCACCGATTGGGATGTAAAGTAATTCTGTTCCACCAACATTCTCACCTGTTGAATAAAGAGGATACCGACGCCGCAGAAATTGTTCAGAACACTTTTATGCGGGAAGGAATTCATTTAGTACTAAATTCCCAGATACAGCGTGTAGAAAAAAACCTTGAAGGTAAGACCATTTACTATATCCACAATGGAAAGCCGGAATCAGTCACCGTTGATGAAATTTTAGTGGGTGCGGGACGTGTGCCTAATGTTGAAGGTCTAAATTTAGATGTGGTTGGGGCAGAGTACGATCGCAAAGGGGTTAAGGTGAATGATTACCTCCAGACAGCAAACCCTAAAATTTATGCCGCTGGCGACATCTGCATGAACTGGAAGTTTACTCATGCCGCCGATGCTGCCGCACGAATTGTGATTAAGAATACTCTGTTTTCTCCGTTTGGCTTGGGACGTTCTAAACTCAGCAGCTTAGTGATGCCTTGGGTAACCTATACTGACCCAGAAATTGCTCATGTGGGGATGTATGAACATGATGCACAAAAAGCGGGAATTGATGTCAGTATGATTAAGATTCCGTTTAGTAGTGTAGATCGAGCGATCGCAGACGGTGAAGAGGAAGGCTTTGTCAAGATTCACCACAAGAAAGGTTCCGATCAAATTTTGGGAGCAACCATTGTCGCTCGTCATGCAGGTGAGATGATTAGTGAAGTGACTACGGCTATTGTTAACAAGGTCGGTTTGAACGGGTTATCAGGTGTAATTCATCCCTATCCAACTCAGGCAGAAGGCATCAAGAAGGCGGCAGATGCTTACCGCCGCACGCTACTTACACCGACCTCGAAAAAAATATTGGGATTACTCACAAAGTTGCCTTAACGCTTATTAAGCTGTTCATTGGTACAATTCTTAGTACTTTAAGAATTTAGTTTTTGCTCTGCTATTTTCTTCACCAGATCAACAATCTCAAAGACGGCGTAGTTTTGATGCTGAGCAATGCGATTTTGCAGGGCAGCTCTTTCGTCAATTTCTAGCAAAGTACGAACTACAGGTACAATCTCTTGAAAGCTTGAGATTGCTTTCCCCACCTGCTGCTCTGCAATCCAGGTCGCATTGTACCGCTCTTGCCTCAGCGTTTGAGCATTGCAACTCACAATTAGAGGCAGTCCCGTCACCAGCGATTCACTTGTACTGATACCACCAGGTTTACCAATTAGAAAATCACTCAATTTCATGTAAAGGGGAATATCAGTTGTAAATCCCAAAATTTGTTTTTGAATACGGGTTGATAAGCTCCGTAGGCGATGTACTAATTTTTCGTTGTGTCCACAAATACACAGCAGTTGCAACTGTTGATGTAATTCATCAAGGCGCTGCACAATTTCTACCATAACAGGAGAACCCAGAGCGCCAAAGAGTATAATTCCTAGGGGCAGGTCAGGATCGAGGTTGAGTTGTTGTCGTGCTAACCTGCGGTTCAACGGTGAGGGTTCGTAAAAACGTGGATGCACTGCCAGCCCTGAAACCCGGTGAATTTTCTCAGATGAGATTCCGAGGGAAAGGGCTTGTTCAACAAGTTTGTCTGAACCGCAAACCCAATGGCAACCTGTTTCGGGTTCAAACCAGAAATGGGGGGGATTGTCAGCCAGATCTGTAATCACAACAATTACGGGGGTACCAGGCTTGACTCGCTGCAAACTATCCCACAGCCCCAGGTTGTACCAGGGAATCACCGAGATAACGATATCAGGCTGTGTCTGCCTCCAGTATTCAGCAAACAGTGCAACACCCCGTTCGTAATTAAAGTAGAAAAAGATGTTGTTCAGACAACGCATAGGATGATCCAGCCAGTGCCACCCTTTCTGCAACATCCACCCATATACCTCATCTCCATCCATCCCAAAAATTCGCTTATAGGGATCGAGCGCTGCAATCTGATCCCCAGCATCGACAGTCTGTAGAGTCCAATCAGGATGGATAGATTCCATCGCTGCAAAAATTGCCCGACGAACCGACTCGTGCACCCCACCTCCCCGCTTTGTAGTGAGAAAATAAACTGAAAGTGACCGCATAGATTATTCTCCAATGTTGAATACTGGGGAAACGATTTGCCGTGGGTTGGGTTGTGGCGGTAGTCTTCTAAGGTGTGTTTGTAATTGCTCATATATCTGCGGTTGCTCCAGCCAGGTTGTCAGGAGTTCGGCAATCTGCTGCGGACGGGTGAGCACTTGAGCAACATTCTTCCGCTTGAAATAGTTCACGGTTAGTCGCTCTTGAGGCATGATTCCCCTTAGACCATTGAAAATAACTGGGCAACAAGCTTGGAGCGCTTCACAAGAAGTTCTGCCACCGGGACGGGTTACAATTGCTGAACTAACTTGCAGGAGTTGGTACATTTCATCAGTAAAGGGCAGGGGCACAATCTGAAAATCAGGATGGGTTACCTTCCAGTCCCCTAATTTTTCCAAAGCGGTGCTGTTATTCCCGCATAGGGCGATCGCCTGTACAAGCTCTTGCAACGGCACTAAGCAGTTCAGCAAAGGAATGTGATTTTCTGCCCCTGCACCCCCCGTTCCTAGCAATAGAGTAAATCGGTTAGGGTATAAACCTAACTTTGTCAGGTATTTTGCCTTTTCGGAGGCTTCCATTGGGGGTTGGTAGAAGGCTGGTGGTAAGAGATTTCCCAGAACAAGTGTCCGTTCCTTGGGCATTCCCATGGCGATCGCCTGCTGGGCGGTTTCCTCGGTAGGAGCCCAAAACAGATCAGCTTTCGGATTCACCCAATTGCGGCTAAAGCCATAGCCACCCTGAAATTCCAGACAATAGGTTATACACCGCAACTGTTGCCCTAAAACTTCTTTTGCTAGCTCGAAATAGCCTTTATTGAGGAAGTCATGAACGCTTACGACAATCTGGGGATGAAAGTCGTTAAACAATTGCACACAGTAGTCTCTGCCAACAGATACCGTGGAACCAAAAAGAACTTCTTGAAGTTCCAGAATATTGTAGTAAATATGATGAAACCAGGGAGCACGGCGCTGAATTAAGTTGTAGAACTCCACGCCGCCTTGATAAAACTTGCTGGAATTTTCTAATAATCGTTCAATTTTGACAACAAATTGACCGGGAGCAAGGATTTCTAACCATGTCGCGATCGCTTGAGCAGCAGAATTATGACCATTACCGCTACTAGAGGTCAGGATTAACACTCGCGTTACTTCAGTCCTCGTTATTTCAGCTGGCGCTATTTGGGGGGGCATGACCAATCTCAATTGATTCAGAGTATTTTCGTGATTTATTTCCGAGCGATCGCTCAACTGTGTGCTTGTTTTTGAGCAATTTGAGCTTTCCAGATTTCAATGAGATTCTGCACTGTTTCATCCCAACTATAATTCTTGATGAACGCTCTGCCACGTTCTCCCATTGTCTGCCTGAGTTCCCGATCTTCAATCAACTGTTGGAGCTTTTGTATAAAATCATCTTCATCATTTGGGGTAAACAAAAAACCATTCCATCCCTCTTTAATATTCTCAACAACTCCCCCGGCACGGGGTGCTATCACAGGAATACCAGAAGCAAATGCCTCCAGTATGGTCAAACCTCTCGCTTCTTTCTGCGAAGTGGTGACATGAATATCACAGTTTGCTAACAGGGCAGGAATAGACTGGGGAGCGACTCTGCCGAGTACATGCACATGAGGAAGTAGCCCGCTCAAGCGAGTTTGAATTTCATTACGTAATGGACCATCCCCAGCAACAATAACAGCTAGTTTTTCAGCGCCAATAGACTGTAAGAGTCGCTCAAAAGCTTGTAGTGTGAAACCCCACCCTTTATCGGGAGTGAGTCTGCCCAGAAAAATTAATTTAATGCACGACTCAAGGCTATTGAATCCATACTGCTTTTGAAAATAACCAGGCTGCCTTAACTTTGGATTAAATTGGCTAGTATCAACGCCAAGCAAATTAGCATACAGTGTATTGCGAATGCCAATCTTGATGATTTTTTGGTGGGTAATTGGGCTGGAAACTAAGGTGACATCATAGGAGTTATAAATGTACAGAACTAGCCTTCTTAGAACAAATATCAAGATTGTTGAGCGAATAAACTTTGGAAAAGGGAAAAAGTCATCGATATATTCCAGAAAATTAGTGCGATAAAAGCTAACACAGGGAATACCAGCCGCTTTAGCATAGTCCACGCCAGCTGCTCGCCAAAATCCCAAAAAGCACAGCCGCTCAGGTTCATCAACATGGATAATATCAGGCTGAAACTGGGTTAACTCTTGCAAAAGTTGTTTGTAAGAGCAATAGGAAACATTGCGCTCAAAATCTAAATCCATAAATGGCTGGCTGACTAGACTTATAATGTTGACTCCTGGAAGAATATTGCCCGTATACTCTTGCCAATTGGGATAGATGTTTTCTATCGCGCTGTAATCTGGACAAAATAGTAAAACTTGGTGTCCCCATCGGCTTAATGTCTGCAATCGATTCAGCCCACTAACGGTTACCCCATCGATGACAGGGAGAAAGCCAGAGGTAATAATTGCAATTTTCATAGAGCGCGATCGCCGATTGTGTAGTCTAACGATAGTCTAGTTGTTTAGCTTCCTCCGCAAGAAGCCGTACTTCGTACCGCTAGGCTAACGCCTCGCTTCGCTAACGCTAACACGCTGTACTCGTTAGAGTCAGCGTTGAGATGAATTGCGGTCAGCACATTAGATAACTTCACAAATCCCTTTCCTCCATAAATAGGGTTGAACTTTTCTGACATCAACTGTTAAGTTATTTTCTGCATACAAAGCAACTCTTGCACCCAAATTTTGCATTCCTCTGACTTGATAAACTGTATCTCCAAACTTAACTAAATCATTTTGCTGATAAGGGTAGCGCGACTTTCTAATCGAACGTCTTCCTTTACTCACTCTTTGACCTCGATACTTTCTAAGATTTTCGCTATTTTCGTTTTTATTTCTTGTTCTTCTACCTGAAAACAACTCACTTCCAGTTGCTTTATCACCTGTCCTTATGTCAATGTATTTTGCATCATAGAATAGCTCAAGTGAACGCCTGTTTCTACGATTTTGTTCTAAATTTAATGGTTTGCATCTTGTTTGAGTTTTTCCTCCCGCAATTACAAATGCATCGTTATGATAGCGCAGCGTTAGCGAGTCTTCGAGCATCTGAGACTTAGGTAACTCTAATGCTTCTCTATCAACTTCAGTGATGTAACCGTAAGTTTCTTCTGCTTGAAGTGTTTGAACTAACTTACGATAAACAATAGTCATGAAAGTTTCAGCTTTAAAGGATTTCACTTTTGGGTGCCATCCGTCAAGTAATTTACCTTTTTTATGATTAGCAGGAGTATGACACTTAGAGCAAAGAGTAATTAAATTAGCAGGTTTATTGCTTCTGTCATTCTTCCAAAATCCAATATGATGAACTTGAAGAATCTTTTGATTCGACTTATTTTTACAATCTTTGTTTTGACACTTGTAGCCATCTCGATGTCTAATATATGATGCTAAATTTTTCCATCCATATTGTTCTCCTTGCTGATATTGCTCACCTTGAATATCAGTGTTGTTGATTTTCTGAATATCAAACTTAGCAGTTTCAATAATAACCTTTGTAATTGGTAATCTTGCTTTAAGTCTTTCAACTAACTTGATATAAGAATCAAATTTATGTTGAATGCTAGGTGCTAACCAGCCTTCTTTACGCTTACGGTTATTAAACCTTGGTTTACGATGTCGCAAACGATTTCGTCTTGTTCTACGATATTTTCGACGTTCTGTAATACGCTCTGACATTCCTTCTAAAAGTTTAAACTCACCTCCAACTAATTCATCTTTTTCTGTAACAGCACTAAACCCAATGGTTTGGTATCCTGCATCAATACCTAACGTTACAGGTTGAGTGTATCCTCTGCATCCATAAAGCAATTGAATTGTAAACGGATTACGAGCATAAATTTTGGCTTTCCTCTCCTTTAATAAAATTCGTGCTTTTCGAGCTGTTGTTGGCATCAAAGGTCTGCCATGTTTGTTGACTACTAGAACTTTTGTCATTTGTTTGAACTAAATAAAGTTCGATTCTCGCGAGTGGTTCCCATCGTCAATGTTATCTACAGGTTTAATGTCTTAAAGACTTCT
>DALYIW010000403.1:0-6159 GCA_031970155.1 Coleofasciculaceae cyanobacterium CTOTU46601
AACCCTTGCTCATTTAGATCTAAGTAGTAGTAGTAGTAGGGTGGGCAGTGCCCACCCTACATGTAGAGGTTCTCGGTAAGAACGATAACTCACATAAGGGGGGGTGCGATCGCCTATAGTGCTTCAAGAAACAGGAAGATAGCCGTCATTGACTCTTAAGTGTGGTTATAGCAGTCAGCAGTCAACCGTCAACCGTTAACAGTCAACAGTCAACAGTCAACACTTAAAATTCAGTAGAAGAGTACACAAACTCAAGGTTTGAGACGGCTTCTTCTATGTTCAATGCCAAAAATTTTTTGAGCGGTGTGTACACCCAGTAAATAGGTATCTGTGGGTCTTGGTGGATTTTTTGAAACCTGAGAACTTTTGCCAATTGTTCATAATTAGGATGAATGACCAAGGCATAGAGGTTGCAGAGGTTGGGAAAATCTACTTGCATCTGTGAGAGCGTGGTTTGTACATCCTCTAAGAATCTACAAGTATTTACTCGTTGCATATAGGGAGCATCAATGATCCAGCCTCGCACAAACACACAAGTGGACTCTGGATCTCCCGGAAGCGCCATCGTAATTGGATCAATCTCGCTAGTAGAACTAAGGTGCAGGCTTTTGCTAGGAGGGAGAAAGAAATTTTTCTCCGATTCTTTTGCCGTAGGGTAGAGGATATAAAAACCGACGGGATGACCGTTATCACAGCGGCGTAGTACACGCATACCAGTTGAGTATTGCTTAGCCCACACAGGAAGTAACTTAGCAATCTTGTATGGTGCAGAGGTGCTGCTGTTCATCCACTTGTAGTTGCCAGCCAGAAAATTGGCTACCGGGATGGTATCACTTTCAGGATCGAAGGCATCGGGCTTTATCTGTACAGTCTCTGGTACTTCAAGATTCGGTTTAGACAAGATTTGAATACAAATAGTATTGCCATCAAATTTTTTTTCAATTAACCCCAGAGCAGCTAGCTGATTAATCATTATTCCAGCTGCTCGCTCACTGCCTCGGTCTCTATTGCTGTAAAATACGGCGTCTGCCTCTCGAAGCGTGCAAGCAATGAACCCTTTTGGTAGCTGAAGTTTGGTTACAGGATGTTTCAATCGTCGCCCCAGTTCTTGTTGCTCCTTGAGTAGTAGATAAGCCCACAATCGCACAAAATATTCAGCCCGACGACGAGTTAAGCCAAATCGCCCTATGAGCATGGAGATATAATTGCGTTGATATTCAAGAGGAAACCACTCATCGATATATTCTGGATTCATACGTCACAGGTTTTTGAAAGAGTAAAACTCTTGCAAAAGTCAACTTTTGCAATTTAGCTGTAGTAGTTATCACCCTTTTGTTTGCCTTTTATGCACGAAGTCTAGTGCAATAGCACTTTGAGTGTCATATTACGGCTTGTTGGTTACTATTTTGTTACTTTTGCTACTAATTTTACTGGTGTGTTAGTGTAAGCGGAACGCTAGGGCTTTTTAAAGCGGCTTTTCCAAGAACTAGCTGTATTGTCGCCTAGTGAGGGCGTAGCTAGTACTCGACTCGTCTAAGCAATCTAGATAAACATTCTGAGTTAGTTAAATTTCGTAGTTGCTTCGCAAAACTTTAAAACTGTAGAAAAACTTCACCCTGCTTCAGAGGTATTCTCCTTGCCTCAACCTCTACAAAAAAATTCAGGGAGTTTGGGAAATCTACAGCTTGCTCCTTGTATTTACAGGAATTCAAAAATCAAAATGACCTTATTACTCAACTGATGAGACGGCTTAGGAGTTACGATTCAGTTCCCTCTTAGCTTTGTTAATAAAGCGGCTAATCAGGGAATGACAGAAAATAAAATTTATTAAATTCTCGAATGCGTAAATCCTAATTTGTAATCAATCGGTATTCAGTTGGCAATTATCAAGGAGATTAGTATGGTTGCTTTTGCCCCAGAACTGAATAGTAAAATCGCAACTTTTACCAAACAGGATTTATCCGAAAAACAATTCAAAACGGATCAGTCTCACAAGGCAAAACCACCCGCTTTTTTACAAGCAATTATTGAAGGTTTTGTTGATGGGGTTTTGATTCTGACTGAGCAAGGAGATTGGGTTCACGCCAACGAATATGCACGTCGAATTTGTCACAAACTTTCCATAGGTACATCACAATCTAACGCCGTGCCCCAGCCAATCTGGGATGTTTGCGAATCTTTGATAGATAGCTGCGAAATGTTTCCTGAACTAAAAATGATTATTGAGTCTGAGATTGATACAGAAAATTTAGGAGCTTTTCGCATTCGGGCACGATGGTTGGTATTGGATGAAAGCGTTCGACCTTATCTGTTGGTAACAATAGAAGACCGACGACAAGCTAACCAAAATATAGCGATCGCAGATGCCCAGAAATATAGTCTGACTCGCCGAGAAGCAGAAGTGTGGTTACTACGTCGAGCTAACTATTCCTACAAAGAGATTGCGGAAAAACTGTACATTACTCACAATACTGTTAAGAAGCACCTGAAAAATATCTATGCTAAACAACAGGGAAACTTGTGGACTGAAGAATAATTAATCCCCTGTCAGTAGCTCATACCAATTCTCTATGAAGAGTGTACTTTATTTGCCCTCAGTCTAGAAGATTGGGGCGACACAAACCAAGCCTGTCTTCACAGAATACTTTTGTGCATCTTCACAGAGAAATGGTATATGTCCTGTAACTAATTCAGGGGTTCAATGCCCAGCTTTTTCCGAACTTCAGTCAGTGGAGTTGCCCAGTCGGATTCAATATCCCAATCAATCAGGGGTTTGGCTAATTTGCCGCTGTTGAGTCCTTGAAGGATGTCTTGAAAATTACACTTTCTGGTTAGCAGTCCTGCGATCGCAAGTATCGCACAGGAGGGACGAAACACTTGAGCGCGAGTGAATGCCTGGAGAATTAACTCATCATGTTCTGAGGGAGAAAGTCCAGTGAGAACATGCCAAACATCGTGGGTTCGCTGAATCCAGTCTCCAGAATTGAAGGGGTCAAAACTATTTTCATCGAGAAAACGAGCAACTTCACGTCCTAATGTACCTTCAGGTAGCTGACGTAATGCTTCTAAATCGATATTGAACTCTCGCTCAGGATTAATCTGAGGATTAATTGTTTGAGCAAACTTTAAGATTGCTTCTGTACTGATAACTTGCATGATTAATTTACATTTTGGTAGAGACCGAAGTAGATATTCTGAATACTCTGTAGATTTTGCTTGGTATTTCACCTCAGCAAACTATTTGAGTGTTCAGTTATCCCCTTCTCTGTAATTTTCAAAAATATGTTTGGGTTCTACAGCACCCTGGAGGGTACTCTTGCTCTGTTTGTCTTGCTGAGAAGAGCAAAAATATTCGGCATAGGTAATACTTTGAATATGGCGGTTCTAGTTTTGTAGGCATCACAGTTAGGGCACGATAATATCGTTCCCCTACATAGAACTGTGTTGAATTCAATTGAGAAGCGCTATGGAGTTTATGATTTTTGTTTCCTATGCTGTTGTCCGATTCTCGAACGGTTACCTATAGTTCTGCTTATACTCTTGTACCGACATACGAGTGCTTTAATCGCTGTACTTACTGTAATTTTCGCGCTGATCCAGGTAAAAGTCCTTGGTTGACTCTGGTAGATGCAGACAGTAAGCTAAGACAGCTTCAATCTCAGGGTGTTTGTGAAATTCTCGTTCTTAGTGGCGAGGTGCATCCTAGTTCTTCACGGCGGCAAGAATGGTTCCAACGGATTTATGATATCTGCGAATTAGCGCTGTCTTTGGGATTTCTGCCGCATACGAATGCTGGGCCGTTAAGTTATGAAGAAATGGCACAACTTAAGCAGGTGAATGTGTCGATGGGGTTGATGCTGGAACAGTTGACGCCTCAGTTGTTAGAAACAGTTCATCGACATGCTCCTAGTAAGTTACCAGAGGTGCGGCTGCAACAGCTGGAATGGGCGGGGAAGTTGCGGATTCCGTTTACGACTGGGTTATTGCTGGGAATTGGGGAGAGTAAAGAAGATTGGTGGGAAACGCTGGATGCGATCGCACATCTTCACTGTTGTTATGGTCACATCCAAGAAGTCATCCTGCAACCCCATAGCCCTGGTAGTCAGCAAAGTTGGGATGCTCCCGCTTTTGACTGCCATCAGATGCCGAAGGTGATTGCTACTGCACGTCAGATTCTGCCGTCGGATATTACTATACAAATTCCGCCTAATTTAGTCCCAGATTCTAATTGGTTACTCGCCTGTCTAGATGCTGGTGCTAGAGATTTGGGGGGAATTGGGCCAAAAGATGAAGTGAATCCTGATTATCCTCATCCTGATGCTCAGAAACTAAGAGAAATTTTAGAGCCTGCTGGGTGGGAGTTGGTGCCGCGTTTGCCAGTTTATCCTCAGTATGACAGTTGGTTATCGGAGGAATTGCGATCAGCTGTTGAGCGGTGGCGGACTGCTATCAAAGCTGTGGATAGTTTCGTTACCTAATTCTCTATACTCTAATGTTCATAAAGAGATTCTGTAGGTTCGACCAATCGAGAGTGAAGCAAAATGTCGTACAGTGACTTTACCTTAGACAGAGTGAAGAAAGCATTTAACTTAACTTTGTCAGACAAAGTTGATCTTTTTGCGGATGCACCAGAATTAGACTGTAGTGATATTTTGACAGAAACTCTCCGAGAAAATGTGCCTCTAGCTCTGGCTAGCAACACAGAAAAATCCCGCTCAGAAATGATTATTGCGCCAATTTTAATCGAACTTAGAAAACAGTTACAGTATCAAATTAGTTTTTTTTCGGGTATAGATTTCACTGTTGATGCGGCACAAGGATTAAATGGAAGTTGCGATTTTATTATTAGCCGTTCACCAGAATTATTAATTGTTAGTGCGCCAGTAATTACTATTGTGGAAGCTAAAAAAGAAAATATTAATGCAGGATTAGGACAGTGTGTAGCAGAAATGTTAGCGGCTAGATTGTTTAATGAGCGAGAAGGTAATGAAATTCAGGTAATTTATGGGTCTGTAACCACTGGAACTAACTGGAAATTCTTGAAGCTTGTTGGGCAAGTAATCGAGATTGACTTGAGTGAATATTACCTGAACAATGTGAATAAAATTCTGGGGATTTTAGCGAGTGGTATTAGGAATTAACAGGGTGTTTCGCTTTTTCTTGCCCCAATCCACTCAATGCAACACTGACGCGCTTACTCCTCGATAACTTCAACCATATCTTCAAGCATCACATCAAAAATACGTGCCAACTTCTGTAGGGAGGTGAAGTCAACTGTTGATATCGAAGGACGGCGGGCATAGTGTCTTACAGTGCTGTAAACTACTCCGGAACGCTCAGAAACTTCCTTGAGTGTCCAGCCCTTCTCCGCTGCAAATTCTCGAACCTTGACTCTAAATAAACCCATGCTTGACAACAGATACCAAATCGTCATTGAATGATAATATCTTAAAAAGCGATCGCCCTCATGACCTGGAAAGCGTAAGGGCGATCGCTCAAGCCCCAACAATCACAAGAAGTAAAGGGAGCTACTCACTATGGTATCAACACCGAAACCGAATATGCCCATCATCAGGGAATCAAAAATCAATCACAAGTCTGGAATCCTTCACCCGCTTGTGAGATTCGTGACTGAAGAAACAGTTGCTTTGCTCTTCAATCTAGAGCTAGACGAGATTTACCGCATCGACTGCTGGCGACACGTTGTTTACGTCCACGGCAAGGGAGTGAGCAAGTTTGTCAGCTATGCCGACTTTCCACCAATTTTAGGAGTAGAGGCACCCACCCATTCAGATTTCGTGCGCTGGCGCAAGCGTTGGAAAAACCACTGGAACAGTAAGCTCGCACCTAAGTTTTGGACATATTTCTACTTACAGCATTTCAGTCAGGCGGCAACAGAAGCAAAGTTGCTAGCTTGGGGAGAATTAGTCGCTGTTGTTAAGTCGGCGCTATCCGAAACTGCTGTGGAACACCTGCGAGACGCTTACAGGTACGAGAAGTACTTATGGGAAAACTTTTGAATTAGAAGGGAGTAGGGAGTAGGGAGTAGGGAGTAGGGAGTAGGGAAATTACAGAAAGTTTCCAATCATATCCTGTCCGGTTGATTGGTTACAAATTGTAGGTTGACATCAAGAGCTCCCGATGTTGGGTCTCGTTCCT
>DALYIW010000404.1:0-6135 GCA_031970155.1 Coleofasciculaceae cyanobacterium CTOTU46601
TTAATTACTCGAATTATGTATCTCTATTAAGATAGTTGCGTTGTTGGCGAAGTTATGACAAACTCCCGCTCTGTTTTTTGGCTTAATACTTTATCTTTACTGGTAGTCGCTGCTCTGATTGTGTATTCTAAATTATTTGGCCCATCAGTCAGTTCGTTATTCCTGCAACCTCCTTCCTACTCCTCACCCAATGTGGCTTTATTAACTCATACATTCCAAACATTGTGTGCTGTACCTCCTGTAGTTTGTGCGTTTACTTTTGGATTGCTAAAGACGATTCAACCTCGGAGTAAACAGAATAAGTTTATTCTTTATTCGGCACTTATAACCGGAGGTTTTTTAATCAATGAAATTTTTCGAGTTCACATACTTCTCGGAATGCTAGCTGGTATTCCTAAGCTGGTAGTTATTTTGATATACGCCGTTGTTGCTATAGCGTATGGCTTGACCTTCTGGCGGACAATACAATTAACGCCCTACATCTTGTTACTGACTGGTATGGGCTTATTGTTTCTTGGCATCGCGGTAGACTCGTTACGTCTAGGTAATCATGGTATTCCTAGCCTGCTAGAGGGTATACCTAAGTTGTTCAGCGAAATCAATATTGCCCTGTATTTTTGGTACGTTTGCTACTGCGAGATAATGCGATCGCTTAATGCTTCTGTTCGTTCTTGAGGCTACTGAAAGTTAGTTAGCTGCTGTTGTACTTGAGCGATCGCATCCTCCAATCGATTGACTCTTTCAGAATTACTAGATAACTCCGCTGTTTTTTCTGACAACTGGGCTAAAGCACTCTCTACTTGCTGCTGAAGTTCAGCGGATTGCCGTTTTAATCGCTCAGGCTGAGGTAGTATATCGAGGCTCTGTTTGAGGGCTGTGATAACTATCGCTAAACTCTCAATTTGTTCTAGCTCAGGACGCTTGTTAAATTGTGAGTTCAGGTCTTCTAATCGAGATTGAAGGGCAACTAAAGACGTTCTTAAACTATTGTGCTGCTGGTGAAGATTTTCAACTGTAGAGACAATAGACGTTAGCTCCTGATTGGGTACAAGATTTTGCAGGTCTTGCTTAAATTTGCTATTAGCAACGCTTAAAGAATTAATGGCACTCCTTAACTGCTGAACCTGGGCAGTAGCGGCAGGATTCTGCTGGGATAGTTGTTCTAACTGGCGACGGTTAATCAGGTTCAAAAACAGAGACAGAGATACGGGCGCTAATCCATAAATAGCCTGTTCAGAAACCGCTGCGATCGCTGAGCCGATTACTGAACTACCGACGGAAATATACTCTGCAATTTCTAGCCAGCTGCGATTGTTCGACATAGCGATGCGGCCTCAGTTACGTTGCCAGATTTTAATAATGCTATCTGCACCTCCTCCTGCAATCAACTGACCATCAGAACTAATAGCAACAGACATGACTGATCCATCAGCATTATTAGTTAGGACAGCCAATTGTGCGCGAGTTTCTAGATCCCGAATCTCAATCGTACCGTCCGCACTACCACTGATTAGGGTTTGCCCATCAACGCTAAAAACTACTGACATCACTGGCCCTGCGTGTCCTTCAAGGACATCTAATAGTGTTCCAGTACTTAGCTGCCATAACTTGACATTTCCATCTGTACAACCAGCCGCCAGGATTTGACCATCTGGGCTGATGGCGATCGCACAAATTGAGCTGAGATTACCTGTAAGAGTCAGTGTAAAAGCCGGGTTCTTACCTTCTCCAGTAGTATCCAACTGCCGCAGGGTAATCAGGCCATCATTACCCCCACTAGCAATGGTTTGCCCATCTGGCGTCAGAGCGATCGCACACACCTGTCCAACCTTTTCGGCAATAGTACTCAAGCATTCTCCTGTATCCATATACCAGAGCTTGATTGTTTCGTCAAAACTGCCACTAACCAGGGTTTGATTATCAGGTGAAATGACGAGTGAGCGAACTGAAGCTGTATGACCCTTAAGGGTACCAATTAATTCTCCCGTTTTTAGACGCCACAGCTTAATTGTTTCATCCCAACTACCACTAGCTAGTGTTTGCCCATCTGGACTGATCGCAACACAACAGACTCCCTTGGAATGCTTAGATAGAGTGTGAAGAAGTGACCCTGTAGAGAGTTCCCACAGTTTAATTGTCTTGTCAAAACTTCCACTAGCAAGAGTTTGTCCGTTCGGACTAATGGCAATGGAGTAAATCCAGTCTGTATGCCCTCTCAAGGTGTATGAATAACTCCAAGTTGGGGATGGAGGTGAGACATTTTGCGACTCTACTGCCACAGACTCTGGTGGTTCAGTAAATGGCTGTGGTGCGATCGCCGATTGAGTTAGAAACGTTTGGATATCTGAGGACTGATTGACTGAGTGTCGCCTTTCTATCTCATCGATGCGCTTCTTCCTGGAATTTGGCAGCTGACGATAAATCTGAACGATGTCTTCGCTAGCTGAAGCGATCGCATCCTCTAAACGCTCTACTCTGGTGGGTAGCGACGCACTATTAAGGTATTGCACAATACTGCTGAGAGTTTTCTCTAAGCTAGCTATTCGTGCTTTGAGTTGGATCAGATTTCGATCTGCACTTTTTTGCAGCGCTGAACTACGTTCTGTTAGACTCTGGGACGCCATTGTGCGATCGCTGGGATCGGGTTCAGGGGTTTCTATCCAAGCAAGATACTCTGGTAATTGGGCTTGTAGTGAGGCGATCGCTTCTCTAATTTTGTGTTCATTTAGGGAACTGGTTTCTTCTAGAAGTTGGCGACGCAGCTGGGCAAGTGCTGCCGACAGGCGGCGTCGAGTTCGTCGCTCAAAACGAATACGGTTAATCAGGTTTAGCAACAGATAAACACAAAAGGGCACAGCTGCATAGATTAGCTGCCCAGACACTATCGCCACGATCCAGCCGACGATGGAACCAGCAATGAATAAATACTCAGCAACCTGTAGAGAGTAATTCAACATCCAACAGCTCTGACCAGCAACGTTATATAAGTAAACTCAACACCTAACTTAGCGCCAAAACCAGCCTTGTAATATTGAAATAAATCAAGACACCTAGGAAGGGACAAGAGGGACAAGAGGGACAAGGGGGACAAGGAGGACAAGGATGACAAAGTTTTTTATAAACACCAAATTCTTGGTTATTGGTAATTGGTGGCTGGTTAAACACTACAAACAACTAACAACAAACAACTAACAACCAGCTTCTTATTGATTGGTAATTGGTGGCTGATTAAACACTACAAACAACCAACAACAAACAACCAACAACCAACAACAAACAACAAACTTTTCATTTTCCTAATCGAGCTAAGATAACCCCCAGTTGAACGCAGATAACTCCGAGTATGGCACTACCTGCCCAGTAAATACCAGCAGCTGTAAAACTGCGATCGCGAAGCAAAGCCATACTCTCTAACCCATAAGTTGAGAAAGTTGTGTAAGCCCCCAAGAAGCCAGTTGTAACCATCAACTTAATCTCTGGAGAAATTGTCGTCACTCGTTCTAAGGTGAAGGTAACAAAGAATCCCATAATTAAACACCCAGTAAGATTAATAAACAAAGTTCCGTAGGGAAACGCCATACCGAAGCGTTGTGCAAACCACAAAGTTAGATAGTAGCGGCTCAAGGCACCAGCTATTGCTCCTAAACTGATGGCAATTGGACTTGGAAGCGCAGAGTGTTGCAGCATACCAAGCACAGAATCTGATGCCACACTCATCAGCTGAACCAAATTTCTCAAATCAAATCTCATTGGTTATCTCTCACTTGTTGATGAGTTACAATCTGGGTCAAAAAAGAAGCATCCAATGTCAACCGAACAAAATCAAGCCCTCGTTCTCCAGTTCTATAAAGCTTTCGACAATCGGAATATTGACCAAGCATTAGCACTTCTTGCCCCCAACTTTGTCGCTCACCTGGCTGGAGTGCCTGAAACCCTAGATGGCGATGCTTTCAAGCAGTTTGGTATGGAGTTCTATTTAGCCTTTACTAAGGGTCAACACACATTTGACGAAGTGATTGTTGCCAGCAATAAAGTTGTAACTTGTGGGACATTCACAGCTACACATCTGGGAGACTTTCAAGGTATTCCCCCAACAGGTAAGCAAATTAAATTATCAATCATGCACATTGATCGTGTTGAGGACGGCAAAATCGTGGAACATTGGGGGCAAGGCGATGCGCTAGGACTCATGCAACAGTTGGGTATAGTCTTTCTACCGAGTCCTGCCCTTTTCCCGCATATCATTAAAAGCTATGCATCTAAGCTGTTTAAGAAGCTTACGCAGTGAGGATTGGAATGTCTATCTAGATTTCATGGGAGCATCCCAATTTTATATGTTCGGTATGTTCAGTATTGTAGTAGGGGCGAACGGCCGTTCGCCCCTACAGTGGATATATTTGCAAAAATAAGATGCTCCCGATTTCATCGCATAAACCACAAACCAAAGGCTGATAAGTCAATAGCTAGGTAATGAATCTTGACTTTTGTAAGAACTCTATTTTCTTAGGGTAATTGTGCCGCTAAGAGGATGGACACGATCATTTTTAGAGTTAATGTACAGACTGGTTTGTATAAATTAGGGAGATGATATAATGCAAACCCTCGATCAAACTAAAGCAGAAGCGTTTGCCCAACGGATGCTAGACATGCTCAATAGTGCAGCGATCGCGTTAATGACCTCTATCGGACACCGCACCGGATTGTTCGATACTTTGGCTAAACTGCCACCCTCCACGAGTCAGCAGATAGCTGATGCCGCAGGATTAAATGAACGATACGTGCGGGAATGGTTAGGATCCATGGTGACAGGTGGTTTCGTTGAGTACGATCCGGCCACTAATGCTTACTCCCTGCCTCCCGAACATGCCGCCTTTCTAACACGGGCTGCTAGTCCTAATAACATTGCTGTCAGTGCACAATTCATTCCATTGCTAGCAACGGTAGAAGATCAGGTGATCGAATGCTTCTACAAAGGTGGAGGTGTTCCCTACTCCGCTTACCACCGCTTCCATCAAGTCATGGCCGAAGATAGCGGACAAACGGTTGTTGCAGCACTAGAGGATAGTATTCTTCCCATAATTCCCCAGGTAATGGACGCTTTAGAAAAGGGAATTGATGTGCTTGATGTGGGCTGTGGAAGTGGTCGTGCCCTCAACAAGATGGCGAAACTGTTCCCGAACAGTCGATTTAAAGGGTACGATTTCTCTGAAGAAGCGATCGCCACTGCTCAATCAGAAGCTCACTCTCAAGGCCTCACCAACATTCAGTTTCAGGTCAAAGATGCTGCCAAACTAGACGAAGTGGAGCAATATGACTTGATTTGCACTTTTGATTCGGTTCATGACCAAGCCAAACCGGATGTGATGTTGCGCGGCATTTACCAGGCATTGCGCCCTGATGGCACCTACTTAATGCAGGATATTCGTGCTTCCAGCAATGTTCAGGGCAATCTAGATCATCCAATCGCACCCTGGCTCTACACAATTTCTTGCTTGCACTGTATGACAGTATCATTGGCAGCAGATGGCATGGGGCTTGGTGCAGTGTGGGGTCAAGAAAAGGCTCTAGAAATGTTGAAAGATGCAGGATTCACCACCGTAGAAATCAAGCAGCTTGACCATGATTTCCTAAATAACTTTTACATCATCAAAAAGAACTAGGAGGAGATTAACGATGTGCCAAATCTGTACATTGGCATTGCGCCATCACAGACGTAACAAAAGTGATTCACTACTCTCTAATACCAAAAATCTCTCTGTCTTGATTACTCTCAACCAGCCAACCGATAAGCTTGCTAAGCCCTCAGCATCCAACAATTAACTATTAAATCCCTTAGGGAATTGTTCAGGACTTACGTAAATTGCTCAACCAAGTCTCGTGCTTTACCCCTGTAACTCCTGAGGCATGGTAAGGGCACGACATGTCCATTAGTGTCAACTTAAGCCTTGGCGATTGGAAAAGGACGCTAACGCGTCCCGCTACGCTATCGCGGCTATATAAACGTTCGCGAAGCGTTCCCGAAGGGTAGGGTAGGCCGCCTATCGCGCTATGCTGCTTACGCACCTTAGCGAAGCGGTAGCGAGCTTGCGAGCGTCTGCTACGCAAAGCGCTGCGCGTAGCGCACCACGCGGACTA
>DALYIW010000405.1:0-6128 GCA_031970155.1 Coleofasciculaceae cyanobacterium CTOTU46601
GATGAGGGATGAGGGATGAGGGATGAGGGATGAGGGATGAGGGATGCTTAAGTTTCTCTATTACAACCATCAATTTTATTCATGGCATAAGTCGTGTTAATCAACCAATCCTTAAGTAAATATAAATACCTGTAAACTATGAATCGTTCATTCCATTACGAAGGTAAGCGATTGCGCCACCCGATAGCTAACTCATCATTCAATCTTATGAAATCGCGTTTTATCCCTAGGAGTTTGTGGCGATCGCTCAAGTATCTTTCTCTACTCTTGCTGGCATTATTCATCACCGTATTGCTGGCTGGAAATCCGATTTCTGCGATCGCACAACAACCCCCTCAGGAAATTCGCGGGGTTTGGATGACTAACAATGACACTGACATCCTCCTAGATCGTCCTAAACTACAAGATGCTGTGCGTCAACTGGCGCGGCTGAACTTCAACACGATTTATCCTGTAGTGTGGAATTCTGGCTACGCGCTCTACGAGAGTGCCGTAGCACGACGATCAGGCATCCAACCCTTTGTTCGCAAAGGTTTACAAGGACAAGATCCCCTCGCTGATCTAGTTACTCAAGCTCATTATCGAGGCTTGTTAGTGATTCCTTGGTTTGAGTTTGGTTTCATGGCTCCCCCTACGTCAGAACTAGCATTAAATCATCCTAATTGGATTACGCAACGTCGAGATGGTAGCCAGACTTGGATTGGTGCTGCTGGTGAGGTTGTGTGGCTTAATCCCTTTCGTCCAGAGGTGCAGCAGTTCATCACTGATCTCGTGCTGGAGGTCGTCACTCAATACAATGTCGATGGTGTTCAGTTTGACGATCACACCAGTTTGCCCAATGAATTTGGCTACGATCGCTACACGATTGCTCTATACAAACAGGAAACCAACAAAGATGTACCTGCCAATCCCAAAGATCCTGAATGGGTGCGCTGGCGGGCAGATAAAATCACGGCGTTTGTGACACAACTCAACCAGGCTGTAAAGCAGAGAAAGCCAAGGGCAATTTTCTCGGTTTCTCCTAATCCCTATGTCACGGCTTACAATACTTACCTGCAAGACTGGGTAACTTGGGTGCGGCAGAATCTGGTGGACGAGCTAATTGTGCAAGTTTATCGTCCTGATCTGCCAAGTTTTGTCGAACAGATCACCCGTCCCGAAATTCAAGAAGCGCGACAAAAGATTCCAACTGGAGTCGGTATCTTGACAGGTTTGAGAAATAAGCCAGTTCCAATGGATCGAATTCAGGCTAAGGTGAGGGCATCGCGCGATCGCGGATTAGGTGTATCTTTCTTCTTTTATGAAAGTCTTTGGGAGTATGCACCAGAACCCATAACGGAGCGTCAATCTAACTTTCAAGCTCTCTTCAACGTCCCGGCGTTCCGCTAGGTAAACTAATCTATGTGTTCAAGGGGCGATCGCTCCTTGAAGCCCCTAAATCCCTTAAGTGCCTTGACCTACTATCATCAACACCCCAACGTCTTCCCCATCACCTACCTCAATGATCTTCGAGGAGAAATTCTCGCCTGCCCTTATCTGGCAATCAACAACCTCAACCGCGACTTCATTAGCACCAAAGGATTTTCTGTAGTTTTTCAACGTTCAGAACTTGGGGAAGTGGAACGGCGGTTTCCCTTCTTCAAACCCTATCTAGAGCGGGCGCTAAAGTCTACCTGCAATGCCTTCTACCTCAATCCCCTGCTGCTCAAAGAAGGCTCCCGCGTCGATCCACATATTGATCGCTCTCTTCGGTCTTACTGCAAAACAGTTGAGCCTCCCCTAGTAGTCAGTGTACTTTATGTGCAAGTGCCACCCAACCTGCAAGGCGGAGAGTTGGTGCTGCGCTGCCACAAACAGCAAGTCGGGCAAATTAAGCCAAAATTGAACACACTGCTGTATTTTCAGGGTGACCTGACCCATTCTGTCAATGCTGTTAAAACCACCGGGACTCGTCTCAGCTTGGTATGTGAACAATACAGCCTCAGCGAAACCCAGTTGCAAGATATTCCAGCCTTCACCATGGAGTCAAGGGCAGTGAAGGCAAAACGAGGGCAGGTTGGGTGTTCCAGAAAATTACTTGTCAAATAATTCTAGTAAACCAACTGTGCCCACAAAAAAAGTATAGATGCCATATGTTATTGGCGTCTGTTTTCTCGAAGGCGCATAAGCCGCTGCGATAACTCCCTCAATTAAATGGGCAGCAATAGCAAAGCGCTCAAGCCAAAACAATAGATTTAGATTGCTTGGTATTTTACTCTTAGTTAACAAAGCATAGGTATTAACTAATTCTAACCCAATACCACTGGCTATGAAAACTAAAGATACAACTTTTATAAGGGTAAACAAATTGCTCTTTGTAGACTTTAGGTTCATGTCATTTACTAAGGATTATGCATCAAATTTTCACAACCAATGCTGAAGCAATAGATGGGCTAATCTATATTAACTGAAAACCCCTCTAAATTAAAACAGGACTGACGCATGGACACCACCTAGAGTAGGGGTGAACGGCTGTTCACCTTTACATATAGCACTTCAAAAGGAAATTTGCGTAAGTCCTATAAAAAATATTCTTGCATTGAAGAACCTCCGGTGCCTAACTTATTATTTGATATCGGGACTCAAAAATACCAATTAGCTAACCTATGCCATCAGGAAATTACCATGAACCGCCCCAGAATTCTCCGTCCTAACGAGAGTTATACCTTTGCCAAATACTTCGAGCTTGCCTACGACATTGAAGATATTTTGGCAGATTTAGATTGTGGGTTTGATCGGGCATTATTAACTCTTCCTAGAACAAATCAAGCAATTCCAGAACTCCACGATCTCCATCAACAAATTCTAGACGGCATTCAATACGTCAGTATTACTAGCGAACAAGCACGACGAGAATTTCTGATTGCACCTATCATTCGCCAAATTTGTCGTCAAACTCAAAAACGAGTTCGTGTTGAATACCCTATTACTGTTAACGACTGGCTCAAGGGTACATTGGATTATTACTTTCAAGATTTGCTGGTGATTGAAGCGAAGCGAGATAACCTCGATAACGGTTTTACCCAACTCGCCGTTGAACTAATTGCTCTGGATCAATGGATAAACTCAGATACTCCAATTCTCTATGGAGCTGTGACCACCGGGAATGATTGGCGCTTTGGTGAATTTCACCGACAACAACGACAAATTATCCAAGATCTCAAACTATATCGCGTTCCTGAAGAGTTAGAGATACTCATCAGCATTCTAATTGGGTTGCTCAGTTAATCTCAAAACGCGATCGCACCCTCTCGCCCCCTCACCCCCTCCCTTCTTCAGTCAGCGAGGAACCTGCTCCTAGCGTTTCTCGCGTGAAGATGCACTTACATTAGTCTGTGCAGACAGGCTTTGAATGCAATAGCCCCAGTCTTCTAGACGGAGGGCAAATAACCTGATCGCCATCGTGACCTAAAGCTGTGAGGTTTTTCCTCTAAACTACCCCCGCATACTTATCAAAAGTGAATTTAGCAGTCGTTGCTCATAACAATTTCAGAAGCCTTGCCAAAGCTAATCAATGTACATCGCTCCTTCAGATTCAATTAGAGCTAAAGAATGAACAATGCACATTGACTTGGTAAATGAGTATCTATTCTTTAGTTGCTGAAAGCATCCTTGATGTTATCAACAGTGCGTTCAACAGCATTCTTTGTCTTGTCTACTGCTTTCCGAGTCCGAGCCGCATCTTCATCTGCTCTTTGCTCAATTCGATCTCTATCTCTCTTGGCTTTACGCTCAACGAAACTATTATTGTCATCCGTTGCTTGCTCAACGCGATTTACATTTTTATTTGCCGTTCGCTTAACCTTTTCTTTTGTATCTTCGATGAAATTTTTGGCTCGTCCAGTATCTTCTCTTACTTTCCCTTTAACCTGAGCACCAGCATCTGTAGATGCGATCAAGTTGGCAGCAGGAGCAGCCATGGCGGCGGTGTTTGAGAAAAATGCATCTTGCCAAGCGAAGGTAATCACTGACAGACAAAATACAGTTGTAGCTATCCAGCGTCCTACAATAGCAAACCGTTTCATAGTAGAATTTAGTTTCACTTCAATACAATCTCCCTGAGATTTGGTATTCTATTTTTACTTGATCTAGCTCATCGAGCAAATCGTTCTTCAGAAAGGTTATTTCGTCATAAGTTGTTGAACAAATTCATTAATTTGATAGATGGACTGTGGCGCGCATCTATTGGTTATACTTGTCCTTCCACACTAATTCTATTTTTATCCACTCAAACAGGGTGGGGTTTGTGGGTTTCGCACAGGGAGATTAAGTTATGGGGAGTAGTTCTGCGGAGGAGAGCGTTTAGCAATTGTGGATGGCACTTGAAAAGAGGCGATCGGCTTTGGAGCGCTTGCGCGATCGCACAACTACCTGTATAAAACTAAAACCAACCTACGCGATCGCATTATTGTAGGTTGAATTGACTGTCGATCCGATCGAGCCATAACTCATACCAATCTAAAAATGCTGCTGATGATTCATTCGCTAGTACCAACAAGCTTGAGAGAATGAATATATTTGACATCAGAGCTTCAAAGTATGGTTCAAGTTCGTAACTTACCATTAACACTGGCAGAGTTTTTGCAAATACCAGAAACCGAACCGGCTAGCGAATACATCGATGGTCAAGTCATCCAAAAACCGATGCCTCAAGGAAAACATAGCACGATTCAGGGAGAGCTGATTACAGCAATTAATGCCGTGGTCAAGCCCCAACGTATTGCTTGGGCATTCCCAGAACTACGGTGTACATTTGGTGGGCGTTCCATTGTGCCGGATATTGCTGTTTTTACTTGGAGTCGCATTCCCTTAGATGAACAAGGTGATATTGCTAATGTTTTCGCCACTCATCCAGACTGGACGATTGAGATTCTATCTCCAGACCAAAGCCAAACCAAAGTGACAAGTAATATCCTGCATTGTCTTAATGCTGGTTGCCAGATGGGTTGGCTGATCGATCCGGCAGAGAAATCTGCGTTTGCCTACCCGGCTAATCAACAACCCATGTTTTTGCAAGAACCAGAGCAGTTACTCCCAACTCCAGAATTTAGCGCAGACTTAAAGTTGAGCGTTGGCGAGTTATTTAGCTGGCTGAAACCAAGTAATGTTTGAAATAGCAACTGTAGGTTTTTTGCACAGGCGATCGCATGACGCACACTCAAGTCCAGATTGCCATTGACAATTGATGCGATCGCTCTACTGACAAAGGCGATCGCTGTTTTACCCGATCACCAAAACCAACCCATACCATCGCACTGCAACAAATTGTTAGACTGCTCCGGGTTCATCAGTCTCAAAAGGATTGAGCAACTCAAGTTGGACAATCCAGCGGAAATCATCTGTGTTTCTTGTTATCAAGGTTAGTCCATGCACTAACGCGGTTCCGGCAATAATCGCATCTCCTAACGTCATTCGTCTCTGTTGCCGCTTGCATTACAGCTTGGTCTAACACATCTTGGGATATTGGTAAAACCAGAGCAACTTGAAAAAACTCCTCGAAATACTGGCGCTGTTGTTCGGTAAGCAGATGATAGCCTAAAACTTCAAGATAACTGAGTGCCGATACAGCAGGTGCATACTCAGCAATTAGTTCTCTGAGTTGAGCGTGTTCAGGTTGAGCAGAATAGATGATGATGTTGCTGTCAAGAAGCACGTTTTATCGTCCTGGAAGTGAACGATCCTGACGGGTTTCTCGCTGCCAAGCAACTGGCTCGACATCGCTTAGTGCTTGACAAGCGCTAAGTTTTTCTAATATCTGGGCCATCTTACGCCCGCGTGACTTTGCCTCTAAGTCGGATTCATTCTCAAGAAGTGTAACGTGGACTTGGATAAGTCGATTCCCAAATTCAGGGATCTCATCGATCCACTCTAGACGACTTCCTTTTAACCACGCCCTGAATGTCTTTAGCATTTTTAGATCGAAATTGTTTTCTTGACTAATTCAAATTTACCTCACGATAGATTGAGAGCTAGATTACAAAGACCAACTGAGAGATGTTGGGTTTCCAACGCCCGACCCAACCTACGGCGATGAGCGAGCGTAATTAACAATTACCTCATAGCAGAATTTCTTTAAATGATTGATACCC
>DALYIW010000406.1:0-6078 GCA_031970155.1 Coleofasciculaceae cyanobacterium CTOTU46601
GTCGGGAGTCGGGAGTCGGGGAGAAGAGAAATTTTCATCCCTTCTTTGTGCGCTCTACTCGCATGGTGTCTAGCTGGAAAATAGAAGTCAGGAGTCAGGAGTCTCCGAGTCAGGAGAGAAAGATTTTCATCCATTCGTTGTGAGATAAGAGCTCATGGTGTCTGTCTTGAAAATAGGGAGTCGAGAGTCGGGAGTCGGGGAAACGATATATTCATTCTTCGTTGTGTACTCGCGCTCATGAGTGTCTATTTTGCAAATACACGTTCGCACGCTTGAAGCGTGGGGCTACATAAACGAAGCCTGCCGGGGGCAGGCTAAAATTTTTCAGAGTGTTCTGTGAGCAGACGAGAGTTTGTGTAGCTCCACCATTGGAGGGTGTGGCAGTCTTATCATGAAGGAAGTGCTACAGATGCATTATTCCAAATTGCTTACGCCAACTATTTTCTATGCCGACTTACCCTGGAATTTCCAGCGAAGCCTTCAGACATCCTCTTGACCGACAAGCAGAGCAAGCCTTACGCAGTGTCCCTGGATTTGACCTAGTTGCTCGTAAGTTTGTGGAATTTCTCTATGAGCGCCCTCAATTCGTTTATCTGATGGGCAATAGTATTCAGGTAGGACCACGCCAGTATTCCACGATTTATAGCTTGTTTCGAGAGTGTGTTCGGGATTTAGACATACACCCGGAACCAGCCCTGTTTGTAGAGCAAAATCCCCAAGTCAATAGTTATTCTTTGGGACAAGAGCATCCTTACGTCGTGGTAAACACTGGCTTGTTGGACTTACTGGATGAAGCCGAAATCCGTACTGTTCTGGCTCATGAATTAGGACATATCAAATGTGGTCACACCGTCTTAATTCAGATGGGAATTTGGGCAATGAGTGCCGCCTCTATGCTTAGTGAGGTGACCTTTGGCTTAGGTAATCTCGTCAGCAGCGGCTTAATTTATGCTTTTTATGAATGGCGTCGCCGAGCCGAACTATCATCTGACCGAGCGGCATTACTGGTTACAGATAATCTTAATACCGTGATGCAGACAATGATGAAAGTTGCTGGTGGTAGTACCAAGTATGGACATGAGTGCAGCCTCAATGAATTTATCCGTCAATCTGACAGCTATCAAGAACTCGACCAAGATGGTCTGAATCAAATTTATAAATTTTTGCTCTACAACGGTGGGAATGGTTCATTTCTTAGCCATCCTTTTCCGGTTGACCGCTTACGTTACCTAAGAGAGTGGGCGACTTCAGAGGACTATCGCCAAATTCGTCAGGGCAATTACCGACGTGCGACAGCAGAGGGGGCTGTTGATGCGACATCTACGTCAGAGCCATCAGTGAATGAGGTAGATGTACTGCGGCGTCAAATCGAAGAACTGCAACAGGAAATTAACCGTATTAAGTCCCGATCAGATCATCTGTAGCGTTGGTGTTGACCAGTAGATACTCAGACAGCGAAGTCTACACAGCACCCCAGACTGACTACAGGTGATGTTGGTGTTCGTGGAGCGATCGCCTCCTTTAATCTCTAAGGCTACATTTAGCTACACGAACAAGATTTACGCAGAGCCTCTAAATATAGGAGGAATACTGCTCAATTGTAAACTACTAGCCATTAGGGTTTTTTATGATTAGTATATGCTATCTTCTAAAAAATCTTTAGTTGTCCAGCTAGTAGCCTAGACGACAAGTAGTATTGAATCAGGGTGCCATCAGTTTTCTCTTGTTATACTTTCAGGAAGGGCGTAAGTGTCCTAGAGTACTTTCATGATCAGGGACGTTCTATCAGAAGGTCATCAAACTGAGCGCCTCAATAAGTCACAAAAACGAGGGGTAGTTACTCAGCAAGCCCAAGAAATAATCTATAAGTTTTTGTTGGAACTTGTTAAGCAACAGCCTCCAACAAAAGTCTTACGGGAATTTAAACGTTTGTTTATTGATTATGATGCGTCCGTTGGTAATGAAGAAGCCTATAAAGCTGTCTCGAAATTAGTTATTCTCAATAATGAACATGAGTTTCGCAATACTCTAAAACGGTCTTGCTATATTCTTGTTAACAACTGGGATGTAGCGAGAAATCATAGTGCTATTAAAGAATTAATTGAATTATTTTCTGATTGTAAACAAGTTAGTAAGAGAAATGTTTCTTCAACGCTTAGTCGTTTGAGGACATGGTTGACCAACTTTGTTGATAGTCAAGACTATTACGAACTTAAATTATTTATTGCTAGACATGGATACTCGGATAAGGAGCATTGGAGTAATCGTTATACCTCATATCTATTAGTTCCTCAATATACTAATCTAGATAATCCTGTAGAACAGCGAGAGGCGGCAAAAACGCTTTCACAAAAACTCAAAGATCAGTTTAAATTTGATCTAGCAATGTATACAGCTCATTCTAACTCTCCTGTTGAAAAAAATAAAAAACTAAAAAATCCTACTGGACTAGGCGATGAGGTTCTGCGTTTTTTTAAAATGATAGTGGTAAAACGCGGCTCTTTTAGCTATGAAAACCTTGCCAATATTTTTATAGAGCAAACTCGTGATATAAAATATAAAAGATTTAAAGAATGTTTACAAAGATATTTGATATTTTCTGTAGTTAATAAAGATTTTGTAGAGATATTAAATCAGAAACTATCGGAGAAGTTAGAAGGACTTTATGAAAGTTATCACGAAGAACAAATAAACGAAGCATTAATCCTCAGAACTTGCAATAAAATCGTTGATTACTTGACTACAGAAGATAATAAAGAACCTTCAGGGCTGTTTATATTATTGTTGTCTCAAGGGAATCCTCTAACTCTCGTCATCGTCCTTCTAAAAATTATTTTGGTTTGTCCAAATGTTCGGACTCACTTAGAAAATTGTATTGCAAAGTTAATCCTATACTACATGGATTATCCAGAAGACGAATGCCAGTGGGTCGTGAATTTCTTTGAGGTTTTTAAGATAACATTTGCGATTCATGCTGATAATGTTCAATACAATTTAGTTAAAATCGCTCACAACGAGTCAGATAGTACATTAGAGGCAACCCTAGAGAGTTATCGAGTTTTTTCACAACGTCGGGAATATGAATCTAAAAGTAGCTCAGAAGAAGAAACCTAGCTGATGATTTTGTTGTTTGTTGTTTGTTGTTTGTTGTTTGTATTTTTTAACCAGCATTGACCTGAAGGAAATAACATTAATATGTATGGCGGGATTGATCGCATAAAATCGCCAACAAAGCACCGCAAACTTCTGCCAGGATACTGACTACGCGAAATAAGGCAACTACACCGAGAATCACGCTAGTAGGAAAATTCTGGTTCAAAAGTGCGATCGCAGTACTCTCAAATACCCCTAAGCCCCCAGGCGTCGGGATAACCAAGCCTAACACCCATGCCAAGCTGAAAGCACTCAATAAAGGTAGGATCTGGCTCAGGTTCACGGTAGTCAGCACCAAAAATGTAATCAAAAAGCCACCGCTACGCAATGCCAAAAAGCCTACTTCTCCCAACAAAGGTAGAAAAGGATAGTGTTCGATCTGAAATACCTCCGTATCGGCAGCTTTTCCCTTAAGGCGACTCAAAAACTGAAGCACGGGGTTTAAAACTCTCGGATGAACAGCTAACAAAACGACACCCAAACTGAGAATCTGTAATCCCCAAGTCCAGGTATTCCCTAACGTATTCACCCAACCCAGTTGACTGCCGATTAAAACAATCAGTAACGCCGCTGCTGCCATCAACAACGGTTCTAGTAAGACGCTAATTGTCGCAGCCCCCAAGGCACCACCCGCCTGGGTAACTGCCCAAAGGCGACCATAATAGTGCCAAACATTACCGGGTATATATTTAGCAATATTAGTTTTCAGGTAAACCCGGAGAACCCAGCTGTATGAAGTTGGCTGCTTGAAAGATTTTAGAATCCAGCCCCATACTAAGCCTGCCCATATGTGAGCGATTAAAGTAACACAGAAGGCGATGAAGAGTATTAGCCATCCAACAACATCAATGCGAATCGCTGCAACTTCTCGCCAGTGTTCTTTGAATGCCTTTGCCAAAAAAAACAGTGTCCCACCAAGAATTGCCCAGCGTAAGTAAGGTTTTAGAGATGACAAAATGTTTTTCATGCACTTGGCGATTCAAGGTCTATGTAGTAAAGAGGGATTTGAGATAACGAAAAGAGGTAGTTACTGATAAAAAAAGATGGTTCGCACACATCTTACCTGCTTCGTTTTAATGTTTACTGAAGTCAAAAATACAACAGGTAGTAAGGCGAATTGTGTCACTCTCTCTAGAGTTAGAGAATCAGGGTTTTTCAGGGGCAACTAGAATGTCACCTTTGCTAGAGGAAGCTATCTCTTTTGTGTTGATACGCTGATCAGGCGTGATTGAAAGATGAGCGTTATAACTCCCCAGCAAAGAGAATAGTTGCACTCAGCAACTTTAATCTCTGTACAGCACTCTTGGCATTTTTTCAACGGAAGCCTTGCTAAGCTGCCGCTGTTGTAATGGTTGGCGATATAGCTATCAGCTTTCATAACTAGCCACTCGGCTTAACCGAGATTGAAAGGAGTTCTGTATTGTATGAAAAAGCTAACTGTTTTCTTTAAACAGCTACGCCTGAGTCAAATATTGACAGTATTTTTAGCCACAGTAGTACTGCTCGTTAGTACGGCTTGTAACAATGGTGATCTCAGAGGCGCACGCCCAGATAATCCTCCTGTTCAAGCTGGTGGTGCAAATAATCCTTACAAAAGTGGTGGAGACACTAATACCAACTTTAAACTCTCTCCAGACCCTAAGGTAAGCAGCAAAGCCCCTCAGTATAAAGGTGACAGAGCAGACTTACCAACTATCTCAAACCAGCTAATTGCAACAAGCGACAAGCTGCAATATCCAAGCGGTGAGTTATCAGGGCAGCCAGCCGATGAAACGAATAATCTACGCAAGATAGACTTGCAAGATTTTGAAAAGCCAGAAGCGGGTGGTCAAATTCAACGTGAAGCTAACGTAGGCGATCGCATTAAAGACCGCTTAGAAACTGTCAAAGAGTCTTTTGGTAAAGCTTCTGAATTTGTCAACGAAGGCGCAAACGAAGGGGCAAAAGCCGGTTTGAAAGGACGCCAAGCCGAAGAAGCACCGGCCTTGCGTTAACTAAAAAATGCGCCACTAACTTTAGGCTATGAGCTTTGTCAAACTAATGTGTAACCCACATCAGAGGTGATTTCTCAATTCCTAAAGATTAATGGCTGGTTAAGTCTGTAACTTCTTTAATCTTTCACTCAAAACCAATCGGAGGAAAAACTTATGAACAAACTAATTGCTCGGTTGAAAGGTATTCAGATAGATCGCATTTTAACGGTCTTTCTGGTTGGCTTGTTGCTGTTTGTTAGCACCGCTTGTAGTGGTGGCGCATCAGCAAAGACGGCAGATAATGTCAGGAAAGAAGTTCCTGGAAGCGCTGTAACGAATCAATACAAAGGTGGGATGAACGACTATAGTGATGTCGATCCCAGACAAGATATCAAATCAGCGCAAACTAAGGCTAAGGCTTTGGTAGACAATGCTCAGAAGAACATAGACCAAAAGAGCGTTGACAGTCCTGAGCAATATGTTGAAAATTACCGGAGCGGTACACCTCTTGGAGAGAGAGTACGGCGGATTGGTGAAGATGTAGGCAAAGCTGCTGAAAACGTGAAGGAAGAGGCATCTAGAGGCGCTCAGAAGAACCTTCAAAACGCTCAGGACGCAGGTCAAGACGTAGCTAACAAAGCTGACAAGGCAGGAAACGCTGTTCAATCTAAGGTCAAATCAGACATTAGGAGTACACAACGGACTTTGGATAAAGCAGCAGACGCCGTTGACTAGAAGCTTATAAGCATTTAACACTACATCCGAATACGACAAAGCTCAGCTGTTCTTGGCTGAGCTTTTTAGTGGAAAGTCGCCAGATTACTGCTCATGCCAAACAATCTAGGGAAATGATACCAATAGGACTTACGCAAGTTTCTTTTTGAACTACCAGTTGTCGGGGTGAACGGCCGTTCACCCCTACTATATGTGGCGTCCCTGCGTAAGTCCTGAT
>DALYIW010000407.1:0-6020 GCA_031970155.1 Coleofasciculaceae cyanobacterium CTOTU46601
TGCCCACCCTACTACTAGCAGTAGCGTTTAAATTAGCAATTTGCGTAAGTCCTGACAGGGATTCAGGACTGATATCATGTCCGCTTAAACGCTTACGATATGGGTAGGTTGGGTCAAGGTACGAGACCCAACATTTGACCTCTGTGTCTCAACTACAATATTCATAACTCTATGGCCAGCGGTGAGCAAGAATGTTAACCTTCGGCTTGATGCCTTCCTGCTTCCGAATCACAGTTCACTGGAATCTCAATAATCATCTCTGTTCCTTGCCCTAAAGCAGAAATACAACGAATTTGACCTTTGTGTGTTTCTACTACAATCTGGTAGCTGATAGACAACCCCAAGCCCGTTCCACTCCCTACGGGCTTCGTAGTAAAAAACGGGTCAAATATCTTAGGTAGCACTTCCTCGCTTATCCCTGGCCCATTATCAGCAATCCGAATCACAACATAGTTTGTTGTTTGTTGTTTGTTGCCATTGACAACTGACCAGTGATGACTAGCTACTGACGTGCTAATCGTAATCTTTCTTGGGGATGGTTGAGTTTTCAGGGCGTCAATGGCATTGGAGAGCAGATTCATGAATACTTGATTCAACTGACTTGCATAACAAGTCACTTTTGGTAATTGACCATAGTCTTTAATCACTTCAATTGCTTGATGAAGACCACTATCGCGTCCGGCTTTGCTAACGCCTACTGACCTCATTTGGTGCTGCAAAATAAGTAGTGTGTTGTCAATGCCTTCATGGATATCTACAGGTTTTAGCTCTTTTTCATCCAGTCTGGAAAAGTTTCTTAGTGATAGAACAATCTGGCGGATGCGTTCAGACCCCATCTGCATCGAATCCATCAATTTTACCCAGTCTTCTATCAAAAAATTCAATTCAATCTTCTTGGTTAGCCGCTCAATTGCTGGTGTAGGCTTCGGGTAAGTTTGCTGGTAAAGTTCCATGAGCTTTAGTAGGTCTTGGAAGTATGCCCTAGCATGAGTAAGATTGCAAGAAATAAAGCCGACAGGATTGTTGATTTCGTGAGCAACACCTGCTATTGTTCTCCCCAAACTAGACATCTTTTCTGCTTGAATGAGTTGGGCTTGGGTACGTTTTAATTGCGAGAGTGCTAGTTCTAACTCTTGTGCTTTTTCCCGTTCTCGTGCTTCTGAGGCTCGCAGGGCTTCCTCAGCTTGTTTGCGCTCAGTGATATCGATTACAGTTCCGAAGAGTCTCTTTACTTGTCCAGCCTCATTGGCAATAGTCTCTCCTCTTCCCTCAACGTAACGGATTTCACCATCTGGTCGTACAATCCGAAAGTCAACTTCGTAAAATGTTCCATCTGCGATCGCTTTCCCAACGAATTGTTCCCACACCGCTCGATCGTCAGGATGAATCAGCTGAATGTATTCAGCATAGGTTGGTTCAAGTTTGGTCGAGTCTAGACCAAAAATGCGGAACATTTCTTCTGACCAGATAATTTTCTGAGTAAGAATATCCAATTCCCAGCTTCCCACATGGGCAACTCTCTGGGCGACTACCAAATGCGCTTTACTATTGCGGAGCTTTTCCTCAGCACGCTTGCGCCGTGAGATGTCCTTGGTTGAGCCAACCATCCGCACAGGTTTGCCTTCTTCATCCCATAGTGCTTGCCCACGAGACATCACCCATTTGTAGGTGCCGTCCTTGCATCGCAGGCGATATTCCACATGGTAGTACGGAGATTTCTGATCTAGATAATCTTGGGTGGCTGCAATTACTCGCTCAAGATCATTGGGATGTACGTGTCTCTTCCATTCATCGAAGTAAAACACTATTTCGTGATTTTTATATCCCAGGATTTCCTTATACCGAGTTGAGATGAAGGTTTTACCTATGTTGATTTTCCAATCCCAAATGCCGTCATTGTTCCCCTTAATCGCTAACTGCCAGCGTTCTTCGCTCTCTCTTAATGCGTCTTCTGCACGCTTACGTTCCTGTGCTTCCAGCGCCAAAGAGACTAAGTTGGCAACAGATCGAGCAAAATTCTGGTCTTCGGGTGTCCAATAACGAGAATCGCCAACGTGTTCTAGACAGACAACTCCCACTGTTTGTCCCTTCAGTCTTATCGGTGCATCAAGCATCGAACTGATACCAAGTGGAGTCAAATAAGACTCAGAAAATTCGCTAGTTTTAGGGTCTGTATGGGCTTCATCTGCTACGAGTAGTTGCTCTTGAATTAACGCTTGAAAATAACTTGGATAGTCTGCCGTTACCAGTTCAACCCCTTGGCTATGTCGGTTAAGACTTCGCTCAAATAGGTTAAGGCATTTTAGAAGCGTACCGGTCTTGTCAAACAGCCATACACTGACTCGTTCAACCGCTATGTTATGAGCAGTCGCTTCTGTGATTGTCTCGATAGCGGCGTTTAAATCTCCTTGATGGAGTGCCTGATTTCTAGCTAGTTCTATCAACACTCTGTTGTGTTTGCGTAGACTAGCTGCGCTCTCCCGCAGAGCCGCTTCTGCTTGTTGGCGATCGCCAATCTCCTGTTGCAAGATTAGCTCTGTCTGCTGGCGAGAGAAAATCTCGTGTTGCAGTAGTGCATTTTGCTCCTGAAGTTGCTTGGTTAAAGAATTCAGATGTAGGTGAGTTTTAACACGAGCTAAAACTTCTTCCAGTTGAATTGGCTTACTGATGTAATCCACTGCTCCCAGCATCAACCCTTTGACCTTCTCCGCTGGACTAGAAGAATCAGCAGCAGCCGTCATAAAAATTACAGGGATATCTTTAGTTTTCTCCCAAGCTTTCAGGCGGCGGCAGGTTTCAAACCCGTCCATTTCTGGCATCCGTACATCCAGTAAGATGATATCTGGTGAAACTTTTTCCAGAACGTTTAGAGCTTGTTTACCACTTTTAGTGGCCAAGATATCAAATCCTGATTCTCTCAAAAAAACAGTAGCTAACTTAAGATTTTCATAGGTGTCATCTACTATTAAAATCTGTTGTTTCCTTGACATGTTTTGTTCAAAAAAATAACCTAGATAATTGTTTTAGATTTTTGGAGCTTGATATTAATGACATATTTTTTATAAAAAACAATATATAAGCTTCATGTTCTATAATGATTATTATGTTAAGGGTTAGTCAAGTAGCTTGACAATCTCTTCAAACACATTGGCAGAAGAGATAAGGAAAATTGTATTTTGATTTGGTAATTTACAGAGCTTTCCTGCCATCTTACAACCCTCCATCACTAGATTCACTAAGTCATATCATGCCCGCTCAAACACTTACGATATGCGTAGGTTGGGTTTTGGGAACGAAACCCAACCGTAATCAGCCGCTTGTCAACCTACAAATTCGTAGCTAATCAACCGGACTGGATATCAGGGATTATAAATAGTACTTTTCCAATCTAGTTCTAACATGTGAAAAATTTGTGAATACCTATCCTACATCGCATAACAGCCTCATTCTCTTGACCAGAGCATAAATCGACATTAATATATCAAACACCCCTCTTTTGTATGAGCCACAGACAAACAGAGAGGTTGGAGAAAGGTAATAAGAGCTAATATTTACAATACTGAATCTATGTTCTAAGTAACAAGATTTATAGAATCTCCCTCTATGCCCGATGAAGAATTAGAAGAAGAAGCGGCGAGAAACTCCCGCACTCGCTCCAAATAAATCTCCGGTTTCTCCAGCATCGGGAAGTGAGCCGTACCAGGAATCTCAAAATACTCAACTCTTTCATTAAGCTCAGCAGCTCGACGCCCTAGCGCTGCTGGAATAATTTTGTCATATTGACCGGAAATTAATAAAGTTGGCACACTCACGCGAGCAAACTCTTGAGGCATCACCTCAGCGGCATACTTACTCACCGCAGTTAGCATCGTACCCAAAGCCGCTTGATAATCCGCCTCCAGGTAATCCTCCAAAAAAGCACGACTTACTGCCGCCGGTAAGGGACGGTGCAAAAATCGCGCCATAAAAAACACGCCTGCAAAGGGAATCTTCAAGAACCAGCGAGGACGAAACTTAACCACGTAGCCGCCAATTTTATGGAAGGCAGTGAAGGATTTCTCTTCGTATTCAAAAATGCCCGTACAGGTGAGAATTACCTGCTCTACTCGCTCTGGATAACGGTTCAGAAATAGCGTCGCCGCAGATGCCCCTAATGAGTGAGCATGAATGTAGACGCGATCAAGTTCCAGCGCATCCAACAACACAGCCAAGTCTTCAGCGTAGTCTTCCATCTCATAGAGCAACTCTAGCGGATCTTGGGGTAACTTTGAGCGACCAAACCCCCGCAGATCGTAGAGCAGGCAGTCAAATGTATCGGATAGGGCATTTGCGGTACTTTCCCAGTAGCGAGCCGAGCCGCCCCAGCCGTGGATAAATACCATCACTGACTTGTCTTGAGACTTCGCCGATTTTGGTATCCATTCGTAGTAGTGATCGACCCCGCGAATGTTAATCAGAGGCATTGTTTTTACTTTGTTGTTTGTTGTTTGTTGTTTGTTGTTTGTTGTTTGACTAACAACCAATCATCAATTACAACATCTGTTGTTTGTTGTTTGTTGTTTGTTGTTTGATTAACAACCAATCATCAATTACAACATCTGTTATTTGTTGTACCAACAACCAATAACTAACAACTAATAACAACTACGCTGATTCTGGCTTCGGTAGAGAAGATGGATGTACTAATAGTTCGGCGGTGGAACGCTTCTCGACCATTTCTCGTGTGATTGAACAACGAGTAACATCCTTACGAGAGGGCAACTCGTACATTACATCCAGCATCAATTCTTCTACAATTGCGCGTAGTGCTCTAGCACCGGTTTTGCGCCGATGAGCTTCTTGCGCGATCGCTCGAATTGAATCTGGCTTGAAATCGAGCTGCACGTTGTCCATCTTCAGCAGTTTCTGATACTGCTTGACTAGAGCGTTGCGAGGTTCAGTCAAAATGGCCATTAACGCTTCTTCATCAAGTGGATCAACCACAGCCACTACTGGTATGCGGCCAATGAACTCTGGGATCATGCCAAACTTCACCAAGTCATCTGGCTCTAAGTGCCGCAGAATATCCGCTGTACGCTTTTCCTTCGACTGCCCTTCTCCTGGCTGAACAAACCCCATTGAGCGTTTGCCAATGCGTTGCTCTACCACCTTATCCAGTCCGACAAATGCACCACCGCAAATAAACAGGATATTGCTCGTATCAATCTGAATGCAGTCTTGATAAGGATGCTTGCGTCCCCCTTGAGGAGGTACATTGGCGATCGTCCCCTCTAACATTTTGAGCAAGGCTTGCTGGACACCCTCGCCTGACACATCCCGAGTAATCGAAGGATTTTCACTCTTACGGGCAATCTTGTCAATTTCATCAATGTAGATAATCCCCCGTTGGGCTTCTTCTACATCCAGATCAGCTACTTGCAGCAGTCGTAGTAATATATTCTCAACATCTTCCCCCACATAACCCGCTTCCGTCAGCGTTGTGGCGTCTGCCACTGCAAAGGGCACATCCAAGACGCTAGCTAAAGTTTGAGCCAGAAGCGTTTTCCCGCATCCTGTCGGGCCCATCAGGAGAATGTTGGACTTTTGCAGCTCTACTGCATCTTCTACCGGGGCTTTACCATTTCCCTTGGACTGGACAAAACTCAGGCGTTTGTAGTGGTTGTAGACAGCAACCGAAAGAACTTTTTTGGCGTCGTCTTGACCGATAACATGGTCGTCAAGATACTTTTTCAGTTCTCTTGGTTTGGGAATCTGATTCAATGAGAGTCCACTGGAAGCGCGAGCGCGACGTTTCTGAGGAGGTTCTCTCGGAGGCACAGGCTGGGGAGCTGGGGTGCTCGAATCAAGCAACTCCTCATCTAAAATTTCGTTACACAAGTCAACGCACTCGTCACAAATGTAGACTCCTGGACCCGCAATTAACTTGCGTACCTGTTCTTGAGACTTGCCGCAAAACGAGCATTTCAGATGGGAGTCGTATTTAGACATAAGAAGCCTCTTACTTGATAGGAGTGACAGCT
>DALYIW010000408.1:0-5953 GCA_031970155.1 Coleofasciculaceae cyanobacterium CTOTU46601
CCGACTCCCTATTTTCAAGCTAGGTGTCGATGCTAACAATGACTCATCCCAAATCGGGCTGAACAAGGTAGAATCTACTTTAACTGATTTGGGTGTTGACCCAAAAAGTTATGTTTTGGCTGATGGATCGGGGGTATCTCGCCATAACTTAGTCAGTCCAGAAGCGATCGCACAAACCCTCAAGCTCATGGCACATACGCCTCAAGCAGCAGTTTATCGGGCATCTTTGCCCACTGCCGGAGTTAGTGGTACACTCCAGCGTCGCTTCCTCAATACAGCAGCCCAAGGCTATCTCCAGGCAAAGACTGGCACGATGAGTGGCGTCTCAGCTTTATCCGGATATTTAGATGTCCCTAGCTATCAACCAGTGGTTTTCAGCATCATGGTCAATCAATCTGACCAATCTGTCACAAACCTACGCGGGGCAATTGATGAAATTATTCTGTTGCTAACTCGCCTGCGTTCTTGTTGATACTATTCTTTTAAAGAAGCAAACAGTTACATCTAGAGCATCGGTCTAGTAATTAGAAGGCTGTGTAGACAAAGGGAAGTAGAGAAAAGGAAAGAACCACCAATTCCCTATTCCTAAATCTATGCCTAGAGAGCTACTACACCGACTAGTGCTCAAAAGTAACAATGAAAAGAGGAGGCTCGTCCAACGTCAGAAGGTTTAATTTTAAACCTGTTTTCTGGCATAGGAACCCACCCCTATAAGCTGCTGTGTTTGTCGAGTAGTAAAAATACAGAGGTTGACAATGGTAGCTCGGATGAACGTAAATGAAGCCGATGAAAAGCGCCGCCCTTGGTATGAAGGGCCGGATGGAACTTGCAATCTTGACCAGCCAACGCTAATAAATATGGGGGAAGATCGACCACTTCATTTAATGTTTCCTATCCACTGGAGTCAAGCCGTAGATATACTACCCGAAGCCAAACGTCTGGCAAGTGAACGAGATGCATTTTTGGTATTGCTAATTTATGGAGAAGCCTCCGATCAGGCCGTTCAATCATTGATTCTTGAATTAGCCGATGCTCAAGTACTTCCTCTCTGGATTGGAGAAGAAAACCGGAAAAAGTTAGACAGAATTATAAGAATGCTTGTTCACCAGCGCTAAGCCTAGCAACCCTCGGTAGATTGAGAGTTGTTCAGTCTCTCGGAGACAAGGGGGACACTGGAGAAGTGCCTTAATATTTCCTCATTCCCCTTGGCTCCCGAGGAGAGAAAACTATGTGTACTGATAAGGATGACTTATCTTTTTCAGATGTCCACTGAGCAAACAGCTGCTGAAATTCGGCTAACGCACCAATAGTAATTGCCTGTTCATGCACAGTCATAACAATATTCTTGAGGTTGCTTGGGATTGCTGGATATCCTTCCGACGGCTACACTTGTACAATAAACAGTACAAGTGTGAAGTCGATGAAAGTTGTGTCTTTTAGCGAAGCGAGAAATAATCTCAAGGCTGTTTTAGATCGAGTGGTGGAAGACGCCGACTATACGATCATCACCAGGCGAGATGCGGAGGATGCTGTGGTGATGTCGCTAGAGTTATTTGAGAGTTTGCAAGAGACGGTTTATTTACTCAAGTCTCCCGCTAATGCTGCCCATTTAGATCGTTCTATTACTCAGTTCAAGCAGGGGAAAGTGGTGGAACGAACTTTGTTGGATGACTAAAAAGTTGGCATGGACGGATGAGGCTTGGAGCGATTATTTGTATTGGCAAAGACAAGACAAGAAAACTTTAAAACGAATTAATAAGCTGATTGAGGCAACGCTCCGACTACCGTTTGAGGGGATTGGAAAGCCAGAACCACTGAGGGAGAATCTAGCGGGCTTTTGGTCGCGGCGAATAGATGATACGAATCGGTTAGTTTATGCAGTAGATGACGAGTATCTAACGGTCATTTCTTGTCGATATCACTATTCTGATTGATATCAAATCCGGTTAATCAACCACACTAATCTGAAAATAGGGAGTCGGGAGTCGGGCTTCCGGTGAAGGTTTGACCAGGGGTGAGCGTCGTGACTTGGCTATAGCCTAGCTGTTGTACCACTTTAGCAGCACTAGCCGAACCCAATACTGGAATTGTCTTGTCTAGTTGTTCTAGGGTGGGTTTATGGGTGTGGTCTTCTAAACCTTGAGACAGCAAGATGAGGTCGATATTATCAGGCAGGGAGTCTAGGGGTTGAGTGCGATCGCCTTTAAAAAGTCAGGGGAGAGCTATATTTGTGATTGCAAGAAAATCCACCTACTCCCTCAAAAAGCTATCACTCTGCTGATTGGGATATCAACTGAGCAAGCATCTGCTGAAATTCTGCCACTGAGCCAATAGTAATTGCCTGTCGATGGAGAGTCATCAGCAAAGAATATGACTCTATGTGATTAATCAAGTCGATTAGGGAACTAGGCAATTCTCCAAAACGAGTCTCTAGGATAGTGATTAAATTTTCTTTAGCACCTTGAAGTCTTCCCTGTTGGACACCTTCTTCAAATGCCAGTTGCTCACTCGCCTCTTGAAATTCTGCGATCGAGCCAATGGTAATCGCCTGTTTAAGCATAGTGTTCAGCGAAGAGGGGTATTCTATCTGATTAATCAATTCCACTAAGGGGCTAGGCACTTCCTCAAACCGAGTCTCCAGTACATCGATTAAATTCTGCCTAGCATTTTGAACGATGCCCTGCTGGAGTCCTTGCTGGAGTCCCTCCTGGCGTCCTTGCTGGAGTCCCTGCTGAAGTCCCTGCTGGAGTCCCCGCTCTATTCCTTCTTCGATCGCCAATTGCTCAATACTGGTAATGTAGGGCATTTGGTTTTCCTCCTCGTAAAGCAGAATTTCTTGTTTAAACCCACGCTGCAAATCTTTGGGTAGAGACATCATCCAATCAATTAGCCGGAATATCTCTAAAATATCTTGTCGGCTGTATCCTCGTTGGTAAAGACCCTTAACAAGATTCAGCTTCCACTGTAAACGTTCTTGAGCCTTGTTGCCGGTGGTCAAAGTTTTGAGATGAGCCATAACCAGAACAGCAAAGGGATTAGGGTTTTGCTCCAAAATGTCCCATTGGTTTAGATAGTCCCATAGTTTCACCACGGGAAACTGCAAACTAACTTTACAACCCCAAATTTCATAACTATATTCTTGAGGCCGCCAAGATTCTTGATCGTCTGCCAAAACTGCCAAACTTGCTACCTGGCGCTCATAGTAATCAAACAGCCGATAACTGTAAACGTACATCCGCTGGGCAAAACCTGATTGAACTTGACTCTGAATCTCAATATGCACCAGCACCCAAGTTTCTGAGCCATTAATGCGCCAGACTTTGACCAGTTTGTCAACCCAACGCTTACCCAACTCTGCTTCCCTGACTACCTGCATTAGTTCAGTGTCAAGAAATTCGTAACCTCTGTCCCAGTTGATATTGGCATAAGCTTGGGGGAAGAAGAATTCCATGAAAGGGGGAAAATAGCGAGAGATGGCTTCTTTCCAGGGGCTATCGTAATCAGCAGGTTGGTCGGTCACGCAATTTTAGACTTGAAATTTTGAAATTTATACCATTTTTTTGCAATTTTATACACATTAAAATCCCTCCTTGAAAAAGGAGGGATAAAACTTACACCTAACTGTTGAAATTCAGCAATTTCAGACAGTAACATGCACCTTTTCTACAGGACGCACTTGGTCGAGGAGATTATGCAGCTCCTTACCTTCGATTACCTCAGTTTCTAAGATTTGCTGAGCAATCTTTTCGAGCAAGTCTCGATTGTTGTTGAGAATATCTAAGGCTTGCTGATGAGCGGTTTCAACAATTTCCTTGACTTCCTCATCGATCGCTTTTGCCGTATCATCACTGACCATCCGGCGGGGATTCATCATACCATCGCCCAGGAAGTTATTCTGCTGACCTTTCTCATAAGCGAGAGGTCCGAGAATCTTGCTCATGCCGTAGGTAGTGACCATCCGTTCTGCCAAGTCAGTGGCTCGCTGCAAGTCATTAGCGGCACCTGTTGTGATGCTACCAAAGATGATTTCTTCGGCGGAACGTCCACCTAGCAACGTAGCAATCTGACCCCGAAGTTCAGTTTCATCCATCAAGAAGCGGTCTTCAGTCGGCAGTTGTAGCGTGTAGCCTAAGGCTGCCATCCCGCGAGGCACAATCGAGATTTTCTCTACTTTTCCACTACCGGGCATCAAACCACCAACAAGGGCATGACCTACCTCATGATAGGCAACAATCTTTTTCTCTTTCTCGTTGAGGACGCGGCTTTTCTTCTCTAGACCTGCCACTACTCGCTCGATCGCTTCAGCAAAGTCTTCTTGTAAGATGGTTTCACGTCTAGCGCGTGCTGCTAATAGAGCGGCTTCATTGACAAGATTTGCCAAGTCTGCACCAGCAAAACCAGGAGTACGAGCGGCGATCGCATGTAAATCTATATCATTACCCAGCTTCACTTTCTGAGCATAGATATTTAAAATCGCCTCGCGACCCGATAAATCCGGACGGTCTACCAGCACCTGGCGGTCAAATCGTCCCGGACGTAACAAGGCAGCGTCTAAGCTTTCGGGGCGGTTAGTAGCAGCCAGAACAATCACCGTTGTATTGCTTGCTGCAAAACCATCCATCTCCGTCAGCAACTGGTTTAACGTCTGTTCCCGTTCGTCGTTGCCACCGTAGAAACCATTACCAGCGCGGGACTTACCAATTGCATCCAACTCATCGATGAAAACAATGCAAGGGGCTTTCTTTTTAGCCTCTTCAAACAAGTCACGCACTCGCGCCGCACCCGCACCGACAAACAGTTCCACAAATTCGGAACCAGAAATGCTGAAAAACGGAACATTCGCTTCTCCAGCCACCGCTTTTGCCAGCAGAGTCTTACCTGTTCCCGGAGGTCCGACTAGCAACACCCCTTTGGGAATCCGTGCCCCTATGCTAGTAAAGCGTTCCGGATTTTTGAGGAAATCGACAATTTCTACTAACTCAGTTTTGGCTTCTTCTACCCCAGCCACATCAGCAAAGGTAGTTTTAGCAGCCTCGCCTTCTACATAGACCTTAGCCTTACTCTTGGTAAATGAGAGAGCACCTTGTGGGCCACCACCGCCAAAGCGCCCAGCAAAAAACTGCAAAATACCTACAAAAATTAGTGGGGGTACAACCCAGCTGAGGATAGTAGTAATCCAGTTATTCTTAGGTGGAGGAGCAGCAGCGAACTCTACTCCTTTTGCCTCTAATCGTTGGGGTAATTCTAGATCGAATATCGGAGTCGTTGAGAGTAGTTGCCCTGGCTGATTGTTCTCGCCTTTGAGCTGGTATCGAATCTCATTTTGCCCGACAGAAGCCCTCGCCACATCCCCATCTTCCACCTGATTGATGAATATGCTGTAGGGTACTTTAGGAATCTGTGGGCCAAAAAAACTCGGCAATACTAGGTTTGCCAATAAGAACACACCCGATATCAATAACAGAATATTACCAATCTGGCGACTTCGAGGCGGTTGAGGTTTATCTTTAATAGCCATAGGTATCTGTTGTTTTAAATTAAGGTCGTTTTGCAGACCTGGGACTTTAATAATTGTAAAATTTCTTAAAGAAGCTGAACTGTACTAACCGTTCGCGATTTCCTCACCACTTTGCGACTATGGAGTCGTGATTACCCTATCTCAGTCGGCAGCATCTACGCGAAAGACCCTATTACTAACTTGCGCTGCAATTGTCTGATAAAGCTATAGGGGCACGACATGTCCATCGGTATCAACTTAACGTGAAACCCAAGCATGGTATCCATTTCCCATCAATGCCCGCAGGCTATAAGCCTGGGGCTACACGAACAAAGCCTGCCTACGCAGGCTAAAAATTTAGTCCGCGCAGGCGGACTTCGTTTGTGTAGCCGCGACTTCTAGTCGTCAGGGCTTAAGTTAACACTCATGGGCGAACCTTAGCCCCTACCTCGTACC
>DALYIW010000409.1:0-5907 GCA_031970155.1 Coleofasciculaceae cyanobacterium CTOTU46601
ACAATTGCTTCAACAAGAGTTATCTCTTGAGCCACCCGCGATCCTGTGGATGTCAAGATGCTGGTACGATCTAAAAAATTATCGCCTTTATACCCTTGCTGCACTTGATCCCACGCGAGTTAGATCGATCTCATCTAAGCTTAGAGTCTCGTGAATGTTCAACGGATAGTTTAAATTAAATGTTTAGGCAAAACTTCGGGATCATTTGTCAAGCGACTTCTTAACCCAAAATGGTAGATCCGAGAAACGACCTCACCAAACAGGCTCGAACGGGTAGCATAACCGCGATTATCCAACTTCTCAATGAAGACCTGGCTTCGATTGGTGTCAGAGCCAGAGCCGTGCGCGATTGTGACCTGTTGCAACTTCTCTGCGAGGCTGAAACGGTCGAGCAGCTAGAACAATCCACTTTGGTGGAGCGAATCCGGCAGATTTTGGAGTTTATTGGGCCGCGCGATATCCGTCGCGTCAAAATTAACAGTCGCCTTGTCCGAGAACAGCAGTTACTCTGGTTGCAAGAAATTAACCGCGAAAGAGAAAATCAGCTGCTTTGGTTTGAAGAAATTAAATTGGCAAGGCGCAATCCAAATTTTCAGAATTTGATGGGTCTGGTAGCCGAGCTAAGGGAGCGTCAAACCGGGTCGATCAAGCAACCCCTACCCAAACCTTCTCCCTCCCCCATTGTACGGCATAGACGCCAATTGAGGCGAGGCATGATGGCTGGGGTCGTCATGAGCTTATCGCTGCTGCTGGTGGGCTGGGGTTTCTATAAGTGGTTTGGCCCAAAACAGGCAGATTCAACCCCCGTCAGTGCCAATGGTTTCATCGATGCCTCTCTCCAAACAAGCCAAGCCGACGTCCCAGATGACCCCTTTGCTGCTGCCGTGCGAATGGCTGAGCAAGCTTCCACAGATGGCAGAACCGCCCAAACCCCAGCTCAATGGTTAGAGATAGCAACTCGTTGGCAAAAGGCTTCAGATCTGATGGCTCAGGTGCCTTTCGAGGATAAGCGCTACCAGACTGCTCAAAACCGTAAGGTACTGTATCGCAAAAATAGCGAAGCCGCTCTGCAAGAATTAGCAAGAAGGCGTTCCCAGCTTTAAAATTTTCCAACTAAATGTCGGCAGGGGTCTCCCGTTATACCCCCTGGCTACGGGGAGGGGAATGCCGACCAGTAAAAAACCCTCGCGTAGCGAATCCTTATTCTCGGGTTGCCTGTTGCTCAACATACCTTTTAAGTTGTTCAACGGTTACCCCGCCGCAACTAGCAACTTGCATAAGAACCTGTCTGTGAAAACAGGCTTCCTGTAAATCTTGTCTAGATAGTCACCGAACTCTTTACGAATCAGGCGACTAGAAACGGTCTTGAGATTGGCAATAAACTTGCTCAGTTCAATCTGAGGATGATAGCTTTCCCAGTAGATGTACGTGGTCATCCTCTCCGTTGAATTCTAACAGCGTTGCCTCCCATTTTGAGCAAGCTTTATAAAAGATGGTAGCCAGTCGATCGTGGATGGCTTTATTTATAACTTGGCGGCGATATTTGGTCACAAATACAATGTGAGCGGTAAGCGAATATACAGACCTGAAGCCCTTTTCATAAGCAGTTGTCATGTGTGCCGGTAAGTTGTAAAATCATGTTCATGATTCTAAACTACTCTTACCGAATTAAGCCCAATGCCGAACAAGAATCAATAATGCTCCATACATTGGATCGGCTTCGTCGGCATTGGAATTATTGTCTTGGTCAGAGGTTAGATTGGTTACGAATGACACGGTGTCAGATTGACAGATGCAGTCTTGTTTCTGAGCCGATTGGAGAAATTCCAGACAAAGTTGATTACTACACTCAACAGTCTGCACTCAAAGAGACAAAGCAACTGTTTCCGGACTATAAGAACATCTGGGCAGAGTCGCAACAGGTCAATTTACAACGGTTAAACAAGGCGTGGGAACGCTGGTTGTTTCCAGATAAATCAGGCAAACGAAGGGGACGACCTCGGTTTAAGAAGACCGGGGAATTACGATCTTTTGTCTATCCGCGAGTGAACTGCCCAAAAGCTGGAGCTACTCTCAACAATGGAGTGCTAAAGCTATCAAAGATAGGAGAGATGCCTGTCATCATGCATCGCCCTATCCCTGAAGGATTCACCCTAAAAACTTGCACCATTGTTCACAAGGCTGATGGTTGGTACTGCTGTCTTTCGATGCAGGATGAAACGGTACCCGAACCCATGCCATTAGATGAGGTAAAAGCGGCTGTTGGCGTTGATGTTGGCTTAAAAGAGTTCCTAATAACATCAGACGGTAAGGCGGTTCCAATTCAACAAACCTATCGGAAAACCCAGTCTCATTTAGCCCGACAGCAATGCAAGTTAGCCCGGAAACAAAAAGGCTCCTCGCCAGCCGAAAAGCAGAAAAACTTCATCGCTAGAATCCATCAACGCATTGGTCGAATTCGAGAGAACTTCCACTACAAAACAGCTCATAAATTGGTCAAACAATACGACTTGGTTGCAGTGGAAGACTTGAACATCAGGGGGCTTGCTCGTACAAGGTTGAGCAAATCAATCTTAGATGCAGCTTGGGGACGATTCATTACCATCTTGGAGGCAGTGGCGGTCAAACGCGGCGTCCGAGTGGTCAAGGTGAACCCTCATGGCACATCTGTTGACTGCTCGGGCTGTGGAGCAAAAGTCCCGAAAACTCTGTCTATTCGCCTGCACGAGTGCCACAAATGCGGGTTGCAGATGGACAGGGACGAGAATGCCGCTTTGAACATCTTGGACAGAGCATTAAACGAGGTGGGACTCCGGAAAGTCTGTGCGTGGAGGCTTAGTCGATGGACAGCCTGTGAAGCGTGAAGCTTTTTCAGACTGGGACAGCGTACAGCTATCTCTATTTTGATTGAGAAGCCCCCGTTAACCCAAAGGGTTAACGGGGGAGAAAGTCACAGCATTCAAATTCAAGGTTGAGCGCGAGGCAACGGATCGACGAACAAGGTTGGCTGGCGCGATTTGTGTAATTGCCCCTAGAAGTGAAGCTCGGTGACAAATTGACGCTTCAAAAGAAAAAAATTATAAAAGCAGCCAATCGTAGAGAAATCACGGATGTAGAGCCGTTTTGAAAAGGATAATCTAGTGCAAAAGCCAGGTCGGCTCTGGTCAAGTGGCGACCCTTGCAATTAAATTCAGCTTCCTGCCTGCTAAAAATCCACCCTCCTGCATCGATAGGATGTAGCTGGCACGACCAAAACAAGCTTCGCCGGTGGCTGAGTGGAGACATTTAAACATAATCAAAGGGCTTTACAGGTCATGGTAAATTCGCGGCAGAAAACAAAGTTAGCGACACGTAAAAAGGGTCGCGCGCTCGATCTGGCAGAAACGATTGAGTCGTTCGCTTCGCTTCAGAATACGTGCTTTGAACCCGTTCTGAAGCCGGAATATGTCTACCGACTTATGCAGCAGGAAAGCGATTATTTCGATTTAGGGCAAAAAATTATCCAGAAAATGCTCAATAGCCCCGATCCGGAAACGGTTATGTTAGAACTACCCGGTGCTTTGGCTGACGGTTTTGGGGCAGACTATTGTCTAATTGCGGCGATCGCTAGCGATACAGCCACGCTGGATACGGCATATTGGTATTCGGGCAATCCCGTCGCAACGCCACAGCAACGCTTAAATCCCGCTCTGGAAAATTTAGTCAAAGCAACGATCCTGGCAGGGAAAAATCCCTTGGCGATCGCTGACACAGACGCTGTTGAAATTGATCAATCATCGCTAAGTAAGCTCGAAGACAAGCCTTTTGGTGCTGTTTTGGGGACAACAACCCAATTTCAAGGTCAGGTTAATGGGGTAATCCTGTTGATGCGATCGCGCCTTTCTCGTGCGGTCGGCATATCGCGTCCCCACAATTGGACTCAAAAGGAAAAAGAACAACTACTAGCCTTGTCAGACTCAATAGCAATGGTCATTTCCCAAGCTCAACTTCACAGGCAAGTTCGTACTGCACTCAAGCACCAAAGTCTGCTCAACAACCTGACGATGGCTATCCGTAGTTCTACGGATCTGGATCGGATTCTCAAGTTGGCGATTGATGGCACAGCCCGCACCCTTGAGGTGGAGCGGGGTCTAATCTTGCTACTAAAGTATACAGACCCCCAGTTGAAAAGTCATTCCAAGGGTCCGCTTCCCAGGGCAAAAGTCACAGTTGCTTGTGAATGGTCTGCTTTTGAGCAATCACAGGATAATCAAAATGTTGGGACTTTTTTAAACCAATCGTTTTGGTTATCCGAATGCGTTCTATGCCAGCAAACTTTCAACAACTCGCCCGCGCTAACTGTTATTGCTGATAAGGCAGATTTTAAGCACGATCTGACGGCTGGCATTGCCCCCATTTTCGCTCAAAATGTTATGCCATCCCTGCTGCTGGTGCCGTTGGAAAGTAAAGACACCGTGCTGGGGTTCTTGGTGCTACAGCAACGTCAGCCCCGTGCCTGGTTAAAAGATGAATTAGAGCTAGCCGAATTAGTCAGCGCCCAGCTGAGTATCGCTATCGTTGAGTCGCAAATGCAGCGGCAAATTTTAGCCCTGGTAGAAGAACGCACGACACACCTTAAATCGAGTCTAGCAGTCCAGGCTAAGTGGTACGAAAAAACCCGCCAACAGCTCGAACAGCAGCGGCAATTAAACCAGCTCAAGGATGAATTCATCGACACGGTGAGCCACGAGTTGAAAACACCGCTGACCAAGATGAGAATGGCGATCCAGAATTTACGTCGTCCTGCACTGGCTCCAGATAAACAAGCTCAGTATCTGGATATTTTAGAACAGCAGTGCAATCAGGAAATTAATTTGATCCAAGACTTGCTGGCGCTTCAGCAATTGGAGTCTAAGAAAGTCCGGCTTCACGTGCAAAGGGTAGACCTTAAGTATTTGATCGGGGATCTAGCCCAATCTTTTGACGCAACTTGGGCCCAGAAGGGGTTAACCTTGGCTGTGGAGGAACCTGCGCGATCGCTGATGCTTCAGACCGATCTAGACAGTCTTAGCCGCATCCTCCAAGAACTGTTGACCAATGCTGGCAAGTATTCCGATCCAGACACTACGGTCAATCTCAAGGTCGCTTGCCCGGTTGATGGACAAACTCCTCAAATTGTTGTATCCGTCTCTAATATTGGGGCGGGCATCTCACAACATGAGCAAGCTCACATTTTTGATAAGTTTCGTCGCGGTCGGGGCGTTACAGAACAAGCGATCGCTGGCACTGGTTTAGGGCTAGCTCTGGTTAAAAGTCTAGTACAGCATTTAAATGGTACCATTGCGGTTTCCAGTTACCCGTCCCAGCAATATCAGGATGCTTGGGAAACTTGCTTTACCCTCAGCCTGCCTCAGATGTAATAGTATGAATTGTCTGTAATTATTTCATCGGTTGTGACAGAAAAAAAATAAAAGCCCACAGAGCAAAAATCTTTTAAGTGGGGTTGGGGCAACTCAGTCTCTTGAGATGTCTTATAATAGGACGCTGGCGGCAATCCACTCTTTAATCGGAGCAACAGATTAAGGCTTGCTTATGAGTCGAACTTGTTTATATCAAAAGACGCTTGAAACATCAGCCAAAATCTGAAACATAGGTTTTTGTGCCAGCAAGCGGGTAGAAGCCTGGAAGTTTAACCAAGATGCTTGCTCCAGACGGTACGTCGGCGTCATAATTAGTTTGCTAGTTTTGGCTCGCTCAGAGTCTATGAGGCAATAATCTCCCGACATCGATGGCGCGAGATTGTCAAATACTACTATTGGGAGTAGTGCTGGTGCATAACCTTAAATGACCAATCGGATGCTCAAATCTGCTGCGACGCCTAAGCCACTCCGTTGGCAAAGGTCTAAATATTCACTGCTAGCACGTCAG
>DALYIW010000410.1:0-5825 GCA_031970155.1 Coleofasciculaceae cyanobacterium CTOTU46601
TGGCAGTTGGTCAGGATTTATGCCAGTGAGGGCTTGGATTCCCAGCATTCCTACAGCGTAGATGTCACTGCTTAATCTGGGGTTACCGTTGGCTTGTTCGCTAGGTCGATAGCCGGGAGTACCGATCGCAATGGTAAAGTTGGTCTGCGCTCCTTTGATGATTTGAGTACTGACTTGTTTAACAGCACCAAAATCGATCAGAACTAACTTACCGTCTTTTTTACGCCTGATTAAGTTTCGCGGATTGATATCGCGGTGAATGACGTTGTGCTGATGAACAAACTCCAAGATTTCCAGAACATCCCGTAACAGAGAAATAACTTGCTCTTCACTCCATCGACGCTTTGGTTTTAGTTCTTTGGTGAGGTCATTCCCTTCTATCAATTCCTGCACCAGATAGAATTCTTGATTTTCTTCAAAAAAAGCAAAAAGCTGAGGAATTTGCTCGTGACTTCCTAACTGATGCAAGACTTTTGCTTCGGTATCAAACAGACGCCTTGCCATCTTTAAGGTTGATGGATCAGTAGCTTGAGGTTTCAGCTGCTTAACGACACACGGATGATTACCGGGGAGGTGTTGGTCTTGTGCCACGAAGGTTTTACCAAACCCACCTTGCCCCAGTTCAGTGATGATTTTGTAGCGTCCGCCGAGTGTTTGTCCTAGACCCAAGTTCATGGGATTTTACCGAAGGAATCCAAGCATCGCAGTGATGACTACTCGATTCTTGCACAGAACTCTAGGAGATTTGAGACAGCAACACTTCTTCCTGTTTTATCGGCTTCTCAGTAAGTATCCTTACTCATTTTGCCGAAATTCTTTCTAAAATTCTGGTTTTTTACCTCTTTAGGAATAGTTTAAACAACTCACTTGGTTCTAATGTACTAAAAGTTTAGTATTGTTGTCTTCAATGGCTCAAAGTAAGGTGATTCTTGGGCTAATTCCCGCCTATTCATTTGAAAAGGCTGTAAAAATCAAAGTCTTTGTCTGTTCGCAGTTTCTGGCAACGAAATGGCGTAGCTAGTTGCTCAACAGTGTTCAGTGACCCGTTATCGCTGATCAACGGGAGTGAGAGTCCCCACCTCTACAGGTGGTAGGTCTGCCGTTGGGGTTCAATCTCCATCACTTCTACCTGATAGCTGACAACTGACAACTGATTGAAGCTCTAATGAAGTCAAATTTTGCTGTTTTCACTAACTGTTGAACAAAGACAAAAAACATGAGTAACGTTCAAGCCAACTTCACAGCAACCCCAACTGCATTTCATGTAGAGGGTTACGAGAAAATCGAGTTTAGTCTCGTCTACGTTAACGGGGCTTTCGATGTAAAGAATACAGAGCTAGCCGAGAGTTACAAGAGCTTTGGGCGCTGCCTTGCTGTTGTTGACGCGAATGTGAATCGGCTCTACGGATACCAAATCCAGGAGTACTTCAAGCATTACAAGATCGACCTGACTGTTTTTCCAGTTACTATTAGCGAACCTGCTAAAACTGTTACTACGTTTTTGTCGATTGTTGATGCTTTCTCGGATTTCAATTTGGTTCGTAAAGAGCCAGTTTTGGTTGTTGGTGGTGGATTAATTACGGATGTTGCTGGTTTTGCTTGCGCTGCTTACCGCCGCAGCACTAACTACATCCGCATTCCGACAACTTTGATTGGTTTAGTAGATGCTGGTGTGGCGATTAAAGTTGCTGTTAATCACGGCAAGCTCAAAAATCGTCTGGGCGCTTATCATGCTCCAAAGCAAGTAATTTTGGACTTCTCCTTCCTGCGAACATTGCCAACAGCTCAAGTTCGGAATGGAATGGCTGAACTGGTAAAGATTGCAGTTGTCTCGAATGCTGAAGTGTTTGAGCTGTTGTACGAGTATGGGGAAGAGTTACTTCGTACCCACTTCGGCTACATTGACGCTACTCCAGAAATACAGGAAGTTGCCCACCGGGTTAACTACGAGTCGATTAAAACCATGTTGGAGTTGGAAACACCTAACCTCCATGAGTTGGATCTCGATCGCGTAATTGCCTATGGTCATACTTGGAGTCCTACACTGGAGCTTGCCCCATCGGTGCCGCTTTTCCACGGTCATGCTGTAAATATTGACATGGCTTTGTCGGCGACGATCGCACAAAAAAGAGGATACATTACGGCTCAAGATCGCGATCGCATTTTGGGATTAATGAGTCGTATTGGTCTTGCCATTGACCATCCTCTCCTCGACAGTGACCTGTTGTGGTACGCCACGCAATCCATCATTCTGACACGAGACGGGTTGCTGCGTGCCGCTATGCCAAAACCGATTGGTGAATGCTTCTTTGTCAATGATTTGACTCGTGAAGAATTGGACGCTGCTTTAAGTGACCACAAGCGCATCTCGGCTACATACCCGCGTGGTGGTGCTGGAATCGATGCTTACGTGGGCAGTGTTGATCAAAACTTGGTTGGGAGTGGCACCAATGTCTAGTGTTGTGAAGCCGGAAATTGCTCGTGCCGTCACACCCTTGGGTATTATGGTTGAGCATCTGAAAGCCGCCGCCCGCATCGTTGAAGCCAACCCCAATATTCCGACGGAACTAACCGAAAACTTGATTCAGGCATGGCGTTTAGCCGTTGGTTTAGACCCTTACGTAGAAGAGTGTACTTCCCAAGAGTCTTCGCCGCTGAATGCGATCGCACTCAAAACCCAACAGGAGTCATGGGGCAAACGCTTCTCAGATGGCTCAACAGTGCGTCCCTTAGAGCAAGAAATGCTGTCAGGGCACGTAGAAGGGCAAGTCCTCAAGATGTTTGTCCACATGACCAGAAGCAAGAGTATCTTAGACATCGGGATGTTCACTGGGTACTCGGCACTGGCGATGGCAGAAGCGTTGCCTTCTGATGGGCGTTTAGTTGCCTGTGAGGTCGATCGATACGTTGCAGACTTTGCTCAAACGTTGTTTCAGAATTCCCCCCACGGAGCTAAAATCCATGTGGAATTAGGAGCAGCTTTGGAAACACTCAGCAAGCTAGCTGCTGCCAAAGAATCATTTGATTTGGTATTCATTGATGCAGACAAGACGGAGTACATACAGTACTTTCAGACCCTGCTAGATACAGACTTGCTTGCCCCCGATGGGTTTATCTGTGTTGACAATACGTTGCTTCAAGGGCAACCTTACCTGCCACCAGAGGAACGAACCAAGAATGGAGAAGCGATCGCACAGTTCAACCGCGTCGTGAAAGATGACCCCAGAGTTGAGCAAGTATTGCTACCTGTGCGTGACGGATTAACCATCATCCGGCGAGTTCACCCGACTGGAATTTAAATACGGTTTTCATCCCTTGTGGTGTACAGAGATTGTAGGGGCACGGCAGTGCCGTGCCCCTACCCCGTACCTCAGTTGGCGAATTTCAATAACCTAACTTCTCACTCCCTTGACTTACTACCAAGAAAGGGGCTGGAAAATAGGTCAACTTCTCATTACTAGGAGTTCTGGTTATGAGCATTAATGCTTTTGCAGCCACTACCACTACTGACAAGAACATCATCAGTGATGTGGCTATTACTAACTTTCAGAGCCTTCTCAAGCAGCAGGGCTATCTATATTTGGAGGAAATACCTGATGGTTTCGACTATCTAGAATTTGCTCAAAAGTTTGGCGCTCTCATCCCACACAAATACAATGGCGAACATGTATTCTCCATTAAAGTAGAGCAGAAACTTGGAGAGCGATATCCAGCCTTCACTACGGGCGACGTTGAGCCTCACACAGAAGGCTATGAATACGAGCATATTCCGCTCCATTATCAATGTTTGTGGTGTGTAAATCCTCCTAAATGCGGAGGCGGACATACGCTTCTAGCTGATGGTTATTCCTTCGTTGATTCACTTTCTAGGGAAGAACGCGAATACATTACCCAGAACAAGTTTGATTTTGTTACTCCTAGTGGGAGCATCGTTAAACATCCACTCTACGATGTTGAGTCCTGCGAACAACCGATAGTTAGATTTAGCTGCAACATTAATCGAGAATGCGATCGCTTTTTAGACAACATCCTGAACCGCTTTTTACAATTCTTCGACGACGAGAAAATTGCTATCAAGTGGTCGAAGAACGCCTTTCTAATTTGGGACAACTTCCGTATACTGCACTCGCGAACGAGTTATGAGGATAGCGATCGCGAACTCAAACGGGTTTACCTAAGTCAGCTGACAACTATCTAATACCGAGTAGCGTTCATACGTAGTACTTTCCCTCCCCCTTGTCTCCCTTGTCTCCCTTGTCCCCTTTATCCCCCTTGTCCCTCTTGTCCCCCTTGTCCCCCTTGTCTACTATCTTTGACTCCAACTTGCTATCAGCGGTATGGCACAACTACTATTTGTACGCACACCGAGTTTTACCATGCTCAAAAGCCTCGGCACTCTCACGTTGCTCTTAATCGCTTTCCCCATTAACAGCATCGTGGTACTTACCTCGCTGCTATGGGGCTTATTGAGTCGTCCTTTCCAGAAACAGCCTCTTCCCGCAGACAATCAGAAAACCGCTATGTTCACAGGCGGTAAGATGACTAAGGCGCTTCAGCTAGCGCGTTCATTTCACGCGGCTGGTCATCGGGTCATTTTAGTTGAAACCCACAAATACTGGTTAACAGGTCATCGATTTTCCAACGCAGTCGATCGCTTTTACACAATTCCCGCACCGCAAAAAGACCCAGAGGGCTATACTCAAGCCCTGCTGAATATTGCCAAACAGGAAAACGTTGACATTTACATCCCAGTATGCAGTCCGGTTTCCAGCTATTACGACTCTCTAGCCAAGCCAGCGTTGTCAGGTTGCTGCGAGGTGTTCCACTTCGATGCTGACATCACAAAAATGCTCGATGATAAATTCGCCTTCAGTGAGAAAGCGCGTGCTCTGGGCTTATCTGTGCCAAAATCCTTCAAAATTACCAACCCTGAACAAGTTCTCAACTTCGACTTTTCTAACGAAACCCGCAAGTACATCCTCAAAAGTATTCCCTACGACTCGGTGCGCCGCTTGAATTTGACCAAGCTGCCTTGCGACACTCCTGAAGAAACTGCCGCATTTGTGAAGAGTCTGCCCATTAGTGAGGAGAAGCCCTGGATTATGCAGGAGTTCATCCCTGGACAGGAGTACTGTACCCACAGCACCGTGCGCGATGGGGAGTTAAGACTGCACTGCTGCTGCGAATCTTCTGCTTTTCAGGTGAATTACGAAAATGTTGATCAACCTGAAATCATGAAGTGGGTGAGTCATTTTGTCAAGGAACTGAAACTCACGGGTCAGGCTTCCTTTGACTTTATTCAAGCAGAAGATGGGGCGATTTATGCGATCGAGTGCAACCCCCGTACCCACTCCGCGATTACCATGTTCTACAACCATCCAGGGGTAGCAGATGCCTATCTCGGTAAAGAACCTCTAGCTGAACCTTTGCAGCCTCTTCCAGATAGTAAGCCAACCTACTGGCTTTATCACGAAATTTGGCGACTTAATGAGATTAGGTCATGGAGTCAATTGCAAACATGGATGAACAATCTATTGCGAGGGACTGATGCAATTTTTGATGTTAATGACCCCTTGCCATTCCTAACAGTACATCACTGGCAAATTCCCGTGTTGCTCCTCGACAATCTGCGGAAACTCAGAGGTTGGGTGAGGATTGATTTCAACATCGGCAAGCTTGTGGAGTCAGGGGGCGATTAGAGGTACGACGCGGTAGAGGCACGGCAATGCCTATTGGTATCAACTTAACGTGAAACCTAAGCATGACAACATTTTCCTATCAATACCCGCAGTCTAGAAGACTGGGGCTACACAAACAAAGCCTGC
>DALYIW010000411.1:0-5822 GCA_031970155.1 Coleofasciculaceae cyanobacterium CTOTU46601
TAAACTTGCACCACCACCCGTAGAAATGTGGCTCATTTGGTCAGCCAAACCCACTTTTTCTACAGCAGCTACCGAGTCACCACCCCCAATAATGGTGGTTGCCCCTTTCTTGGTGAGTTCAGCCATTGTGCGAGCGATTTCCTCCGTTCCTACGGCAAACTTATCGAACTCAAACACGCCCATTGGCCCATTCCAAATCGCAGTCTTACAATCCGACAACGCTTCTTGGAACACCTTCACCGAATCAGGCCCAATATCCAATCCCATCCAACCATCCGGAATCGAATCAATACTGACAATTTGGCTATTGGCATCAGCCGCGAAATTATCGGCAATGACGACATCGGTAGGCAAGAGTAAAGCAACGCCCTTTTCTTTCGCCTTCACTTCCAAGGATTTCGCCAGTTCCAGCTTATCCTCTTCCACTAGTGACTTACCCACGCTTAAGCCACGAGCTTTGTAGAAGGTAAAAATCATACCGCCGCCAATGAGCAGCTTATCTACCTTGTCCAGCAGCGTTTCGATCACGCCAATTTTACTGGAAACCTTAGAACCTCCGATAATTGCTGCCAAAGGCTTTTGAGGATTTTCAATTGCGCTTTGGAGGTACTGAAGTTCTTTTTCAATTAAGTATCCAGCCACAGAAGGCTTGAGATAATGAGTTACACCCTCTGTGGAAGCGTGAGCGCGGTGTGCCGTCCCAAAAGCATCATTGACATAGACATCCGCCAGCGCGGCTAATTGTTTCGTAAATTCTGGGTCGTTCTTTTCTTCTCCAGCATGAAAGCGGAGATTTTCCAGTAACGCCACCTGACCGTTTTCTAGCGCATTAATTTGAGCAGCGACTGCATCACCGATACAGTCGTCGCACTTGACTACTGTCTGTCCCAGCAGTTCTGAGAGACGGTTAGCGACAGGTGTTAGCCGCAAGCTGTCTTTCACCTGCGCTTTGGGACGCCCTAAGTGGCTGCACAGAATCACCTTGGCATTCTTTTTGATTAAATCTTGAACTGTGGGTAGAGCGGCACGGATGCGAGTATCATCGGTAATCGTGCCACTGTCATCGAGCGGCACGTTTAAATCCGCCCGTACCAATACCCGCTTTCCTGCTAAATCTGACTCAGTTAAATCTGCAACGGTTTTTTTTGCCACTGTAAATCTCCTAATTGCCTCGATCTGATGTTCTGTGCTGTTATGAGTGTGCCAGTAATAATGGGTTGAGGAGTGACATGTCGATGCAAATAGACATAGCCCCATCCTCAAGGCAAAGAGTATTTATTCATGAACTACTCACCGTTACTACGCTAACGCGTCGCTTCGCTAACGTTGAACGGTGAGTTTCTGACGCTTCAACGAGGAAATTTGCTTCCATCCTCCCGTATGACGAGGGATAGAAGTAGGGATTTCCTCTCCACGTTTGAGGACGTGAGTTCCTAACGCCCATGACAGCATCACAAAAGCTGCGGCTATATCCCTGTCACAAGTGAAGCCGCACTCTGAACAATGATGTACTCGTTCATATAGGGGGAAAAGTAACGAAGCTGTCATGAAGTGCCAAATTCCTTCAAACCCTTGCCGTGCAATTGTTTCAGCTTTAGACTAAGCCGCTAGTTCAATCGGCAACCGTTCATCAAGATCCAATCGGAACGTCCCATAAGGATTGACATGACCCCAAATCAACGGAGTTAGCGCCCTCAAATCCTCTGGTTGCATCAATTCCATCCATTTCGGCTGTGATAAGACCTGCTGGATCATTAGCGTGTTGATGTAAACTAAACACGACTGCAACAGATGTAAAGACAACACCGCAATCTCTTGGTCTTCCAGTCGATTAGTAGCAATTTCCTTTCCCTTGCCAAAGAAAATAAACCCATTGGCATTGTTCCAGTTTTCCACCACATTCAGTGCCTGATTAATTTCTCGACGCAAAGATTCTGAATCGAGATACTGACATAAGAAAATTGTCTTGATGACCTTCCCTAACTCCGCCAAGGCTCGATAGGTAGGGTGGGTCAAGTTCTGACGAGTAAATCGCTTGAGGATTGCCTCTGTTTCTGCTGTTCCTAATCGCAGGGCTGTAGCATACTTAATCATCTGGTCGTACTGTTGGCGAATCAACTCCCAGTTAATCGGGCGAGTCAAAATTGGTTGCAGATTCGGATAAGCATCGGGTTGTCCTGAGGCAGGACGATAGAGTTTTTGACGATGAATCCCTTTCAAACGCGGCATTAACTCAAAGCCCAATAGATGACAGAAGGCAAACGCCACCTCAGATTGACCATGACTATCAACATAGTTCTTTTCCACCTTCATTTCAGTGCAGTGGCGTAAGACTCCTTCAATCATTGCCGCCACCTCAGAGGAAGAACAGGTTTTCAGTTGAGAATAAATACAGGCAGAATTCTTCTCAACGTGCCAGTAAATCATTACTCCTCGTCCGCCATAGCGAATGTGCCATTCCGTCATCAAATTCTGATCCCACGCCCCAAACTTCTTAGAGTCACTAGCACAAGTCGTTGTCCCTTCCCCCCAAATATGAGGTTGACGAATCTCAAACGTGGCATTGACCACTTCAGCAATGGCATTCCTCAACTGGGGTTGGTGAATGAAGCGAGAACGCACATAGAGCAAATCCGAATAGTTTTCTCCCAATTCCCCAGCACTTAAGCGCCGAATCCCTGTATTCGTTCCTAAAGCATACAGACAAACCAATAAACGTTTCTGCAAGATTTTCGGGTCAAGGCTTTCTCGTGTCGCTACACTCTTGAAATGTTGCGTAAAATTGACCCGTAAGTCCGTTTCCTTAAGCATATCCAACAGACTTGTCGAAGACCAGCATCGCTCAATTTCAGTTTTAAGACGGTCTAAATTAATAGGTTCAGGACTGGGTTCAAAGGGAGATAGGCGAATCCAACCATTGCTTTTCTGAAGAATTTGCACCTCCTGATTCTTAGGCATTCTTTGGTCAAGTTTTGCCAAATATTCCAGCATCTGCTCCTGCAAATTGGTTTTGACTCTTCTGATCTCGATATAGCCATCGGATAAATCTACGCTCGACCACTTGAGGGCAACCAACTCCGCTGTGCGAAGCCCGTGGCGATACATTAGAAGGATGATTGCTGCGTCTCGAATCCTATGTCTTCCAACTTTTCGGGCAGCTCGAATCAGTGACTCGACTTCCGATGGTCGCAAGTATTCTCTATCTCGCTCTGATTTTTGTTTGGGGGGTGGAGGAGAGTGAGTTGATAACTTTGCCTTAAATGGATGTGGAGTCGTTGCGGCTGGCATGAGTCTAAACCTCATGCTTGTGTATCTATCTCTACGATACTCTGCCTAAAAGAGGATGAACTAGGCAAAGTTAGTCAGGAGATGACTTAAAAATCCCCATTGGGAAAAGGTAAAGCTCAAACAATTGCTCGGTAAGGGTTTGAGCGAATTTGGCACTTCATGACAGCTTCGTTACTTTTCCCCCATATAGGTCTTTTTTCCGTTGATGACCGCAGGACGGGCAAGTTTGAGAAGGTTTGACTTTCTGAGTAGGAACCATGACTAGAAATCCACCAGCTTCTTGAAGTTTGTACTCAATAGCTTTGGTCAATTCTCCAATTCCTACATCCAACATTGAACGGTTTAGTCCCTTTTTTTGAGCCTTCCTTTTACTCCCTTTTTTGGCTTTGCAGGTCATCCCTTTGAGGTTCAGCTCTTCCGTTGCTATCAGGCTATTACCGCTGACTAACTGCGTCGCAACTTGGTGTATCCAATCTTGTCTTTGTAAGACTACTTTGCGCTGAATTTTAGATACTTTTTTGGAGGCTTTCTTCCAACGCTTAGACGCCTTAACTTTCTTCTTAAAATTAGGCGCTCTTTTGCGTTGTTTCTGTTTTGATGCCTTCTTGATTTTCTCTCCTTGCAGTGAAGAGAATCGAGGATTATCGATAATCGTTCCATCACTTAAGGCGGCGGCATGATAGGTGCCGAAATCAACCCCAATTGCACCATCTCCAGTCTCTCTAACTGGAGTACATTCTACGGTGATACTTGCGTACCACTTTCCTTGTCTATAGACAATGGTGCAAGTCGTAGGTCTACCCCATGTCCTAGCTTTTCCCCTCATCCGAATATTTACTTTGAGGTCAGTCAACTCTAGACATCCGTTATCTCCGGTTGAGTGGATTTTCCAGCCTGAACTAGCTGGGTAAGTCCATCCTGAATAATGTCTGATTGACTTGAATTTGGGCTTTCCTCTTAGTCCTTTGAAGAAGGATTGGTAGGCTAGGTCTACACGCTTGAGAGTGGCTTGTAATGTCTGTGACCCTAACTGTTTATACTCTGTCCATACTTCCTTAAATGCTGGCAACGAGTTTTGTTGTTCGTAGTACGAAACTGAGTGACTAAATCGCTCATACTGAACTCTACGATTAGCGATAGCTGCATTGTAGAGCTCTTTGTGCATTCTTCTTGCCCAATGTAATTTCTTCAAGATACTAGATTTAGGATATAAGCGAAATGTTACTCGTCTCGTTACCAACTTAAATCACCTCCTTTTGGCATTATTGATGATATTATTTTACTCTAAGTCGAGCGTTTTTTCTGAGCAGTTATTGATAATTTTCTCCCATTGAGGTCGAAAATTATCCGCTGTCCATCCCCACCCTATTTAAGCTTCATTCTTGCCTGACGGCTTCAAAAATCGCGAAAACATTGAGGGTGGGGACTTCCGCGACACCGTTAATCCCGCTCATTCAAGTTCCCGAATACGAGGCTTATATTATTAAGACAGCACTTTGACTCATTATTTTAGATACCAGAATGAACCAGCTACCGACGCTGTTGACTCGTATCACCCAAACTCCTGGTCAGTGTGGTGGTCGTCCTTGCATTCGAGGCATGAGAATTCGAGTGAGCGATATTTTAGAGATGTTGGCAGAAAATGTCAGTGTCAATGAAATCTTGGAGGATTTTCCCGATCTAGAACTCGAAGATATTCAAGCTTGCTTGCTATTTGCTGCACGGCGCACTGATTTTCCTCGATTGACTGCATGAATATTTGGGTTGACGCTCAGTTACCTCCAACATTAGTTAGCTGGTTAAACAACACATTTGAAGTCAGTTCGATAGCATTGCGAGACTTGGGATTGCGAGACGCTAAGGATGTTGAAATATTTGAGGCAGCGCGGGTTGCCAATGCTGTCATCATGACCAAAGATAGCGATTTCATTGATTTGGTCTGCCGATTAGGGACACCTCCTCAAATCCTTTGGCTGACTTGTGGTAATGTTACTAACCGGAATTTGCGGCAACTCTTGACGATTACTTTTCCTGATGCCTTGGAAAGACTGCGACAAGGCGAAGCCATCGTAGAAATTAGCAGTAGCTCATAAAGAAAGAACTTTAGTTGATGAAATGAAAGCTACTATCCTGGTTCGCCGTCGTCCTCACCAGCTTCTTGTTGCTGCTCCTCGTACAACTGCTGCAACTGTTCGATCCTTTGTTCCAGCTTTTTGATCTGTGACTTGTGATAAACCAACTGATCTCTTGCTTCTTCAATCAGTTGGCTTAGGATTCCCCCAACTGTTGTGCCTCCCTTGCGCCAACCGGAATTATGCCCCGTGCAATCCTCTCCACCAGTTCCGATTGGCTGATTTTCCAGTCTTGTGCCATCTCCCTCAACTTCTCCATTCCTGTTGAGGTGATTGATAGAGTTAGAGACTTTTTGATCTCTCCGTACTCTGAGTGCTTGGCTTTTGGCATCTTTTTCGTGTCTATTAGGATTCTGATTTTTGAGATTCTCTATCCTTCAACGTTTTAAACTCCCCCTTTTC
>DALYIW010000412.1:0-5800 GCA_031970155.1 Coleofasciculaceae cyanobacterium CTOTU46601
TGGGTATGGAAGTAATGCACGAGCGTAATGCTCACAACTTCCCTCTCGACTTGGCCGCTGGTGAGGCAGCTCCTGTTGCTTTAACCGCTCCTGTGATCAATGGCTAATTTATAACAATAAGCCTTAATAAAAGAAGCGCTCTCCGTAAGGGGGGCGCTTTTTTGTTGGAACCGCCTGATGATGTGAGGCAGCCTAACAATCTAGTTTTAAAGTAGGTTGAGGTTTGGCTGGATTTATCGTGGCATAAAAGGCAGCGTCTGGAGAGAAGGGAGTCAGCCTCCCCTCAGTCTGGTGAAATCAATAATGATGTATTCAATTTCCGAGGGACATCTACTATGTTCCTTCTTACCGCCCAGTTGCTCTATCATCAGCTGGGCTTTTTTAGGCTGGAGAGTAGCTAAAAACGCCCTCAAGCACCGAAAGAGGGCATCAACTAAGAACAATTAATCCAGTCTAATAACTGAATGTGAATAATTTGTGAATAAAAAGCTTAGTTGTTACTGTTGAGCGGCTCTGTATACTGTTCAAAGGTAATCAATGTGTGCTTTGTAGTTCTCTAGGATTGCCTCAAGCTGAAGTTGTTAAAATCAAAATTTCTAGACATCCTGATTTAAGGAAACATGGGCAATACTTTTTGTCATCTATTTCGCGTCACGACCTTTGGTGAATCCCACGGCGGTGGCGTTGGTGTCGTTATTGATGGTTGCCCACCGCAACTGGAAATACAGCCGGAGGAAATTCAGCTGGAATTAGATAGGCGGCGTCCAGGTCAAAGTAAGATTACGACTCCTCGCAAGGAATCTGACACCTGCGAAATTCTTTCTGGGGTGTTTGAAGGAAAAACGCTGGGAACGCCGATCGCGATCTTAGTCCGCAATAAAGATACTCGTCCTCAGGATTATGATGAGATGGCAGTGAAATATCGACCTTCTCATGCCGATGCAACTTATGATGCTAAGTATGGCATTCGCAACTGGCAGGGCGGGGGACGCTCTTCGGCGCGGGAGACCATTGGACGAGTAGCAGCGGGTGCGATCGCCAAAAAAATTCTCAAGCAAGTTGCTGGAGTGGAAATTGTCGGCTATGTTAAGCGGATTAAAGATTTAGAAGGTGTCATCGATCCCAATACAGTCACCCTAGAACAAGTAGAAAGCAACATCGTCCGTTGTCCTGATCCTGAATGCGCCCAGCAGATGATTGAACGAATTGAACAGATTGGACGTAGTGGCGATTCCATTGGTGGGGTTGTTGAATGCGTGGCGCGGAATGTACCGAAAGGATTGGGCGAACCAGTATTTGATAAGCTGGAAGCTGATTTAGCAAAGGGTGCGATGTCTCTACCAGCCAGTAAAGGGTTTGAGATTGGCTCTGGCTTTGCTGGGACTTTGTTAACCGGAAGTGAGCATAACGACGAATTCTATATCGATGAAACTGGTGCAACGCGCACCCTGACGAATCGCTCCGGCGGTATTCAGGGTGGCATTGCTAACGGTGAACCAATTATTCTGCGGGTAGCATTTAAACCCACTGCTACCATACGAAAAGAACAGCGCACTGTGACCAGTGCTGGTGAGGAGACAGTACTAGCTGCCAAAGGGCGTCATGACCCTTGCGTGTTACCTAGAGCTGTGCCTATGGTAGAAGCAATGGTGGCATTAGTATTATGCGATCACCTACTGCGTCATCAGGGTCAGTGTTGTACTCTGACCTCCTCCTGAGTGACGCCAACGTGTCTCCTATAGGGTGCAGGTTACTCAAGCGTGCTACTTACTGCTTCGTTGGTGTTATCTTAGCGATTCCGTAGTAGCAATTTGAATGGCAGGAGAAATGTCAGAAAGCATTGCTATGGTACTAACCCCAATTGGGTGATGTTTTTTTGTACTGCAAGCCGAGAACTACCTTTAATTCCTAAGTTATTGTCGTAAAGACCGTTAACTATTGACTGAAACTTGTTTACACTCAGCAGTTAACAGTCAACACTCAACAAAAAACGAGTCACTCATGTATCCTGTGCGTCAATGAACAGCAGCTGAGTAAGTCACTTACCACTACTTCTGCCAAAATGTCCTTTCTGCAAGCGTTCATAACCAGTGGACTTACAGATAACTCTATAGATAGATGGAAAACGAATAAGAGTATGTTCCAGATACAAATACGTGAAGCAGACCAATCTTAGTGGCTAACTTGCTAAAGCTCACTCTTGTTATACCTGTTAGGGTATCTGGAGAAGTTGACCACTGAAGTACTTGCGCCAGTGGCGGTCATTTAAACTTGCCATACCGAGGTTACCACAATTTGGAGAGGAGTCATAAGTATTCTGGCTCCCAATCAACGTAATGGTTACAAGATTTATCACCCCACCCAAACCCTTGTATTAGTTAAAGTCTTAAATTACCAATGACAACCAGTCCTTCTTCTGAGTTTGCGATCCAATTCTGGGGAGTTCGAGGCAGCGTGCCCTCTCCGGGCAAGGATACCGTTCGTTATGGCGGCAATACCTCCTGTGTTGAGATGCGAATCGGCGGGAAACGCCTGATTTTTGATGGCGGTACAGGTTTACGGATGCTGGGTAAAAGTTTAGAGCCAACGCTTCCAGTAGAAGCTTATTGGTTTTTTACTCACTATCACTGGGATCACATTCAAGGAGTGCCATTTTTTACGCCCGCCTTTGTTGAAGGCAACACTTTGCATATTCATGGGGCAGCACCGCATGGGAGATCTATGGAACAGCATTTCTGCGATCGCGTTTTGCACATGAATTCCCCTGTCCCAATCAAAGCCATTCAAGCGGATTTAAAGTTCTATGACTTAGTTTGTGGCGATACGATGATGCTGGACGATATCACCATTGAAACTGGGCCTCTCAACCATCCCAATGGTGCAATGGGCTACCGAGTGACATGGCAGGGGCATTCGGCTTTCTACTGCACAGATACAGAACATTTTCCTGGTCGCCTTGATGAAAATGTACTGCATCTAGCTCGCGATGCTGATGTCATTATTTACGACGCCATGTACACAGACGAGCAATACAATAATCCCAAAATGCCGAAGGAAGGTTGGGGGCACTCGACTTGGCAGGAAGGAGTGAGGGTGGCGAAAGAAGCTAATGTAAAGCGACTGGCAATCTTTCACCATGAGCCGAATCACACTGATGATGCTCTCGATCAGATTGAAGTGGAAGTACAAGACACCTTTGACGGAGGGTTCCTGGCGCGTGAAGGGATGATTGTTTCTGTGATTTAAAGTTGGTTGTTTGTTGTTGGTTGTTTGTTAAGAAATGCACACAACTAATAACTAGTAACTAAGTCGGCGGGCGGCGTTCTTCCTACCCTTAACAAGACCTACGCATGGAAACCACATATAGTAGGGGTGAACGGCCGTTCACCCTTACATATAGCCCTTCAAAAGGAAATTTGCGTAAGTTCTACCTTAATAAAGATGTAGAATTCACGACTTTTTGTGAATCGGATGTGTAGTGAGCAGGATAAGATAAAAGATTAGTCTTCCTGTCGCCCAGCAGCCTACTCCTATGAGAACGTTGAGGAGCAGCAATTGCTGTGGTCTGTCTTGGCTCTTCTTTCAACCCAAGCCCCTGGGCGTCTACCAATTCTTAAATCAAGATATGTCTGATTCGATTCGTTTCCTCATGTGCGCTCCAGACCACTACGACGTGGATTATGTAATTAATCCGTGGATGGAGGGGAATATTCATAAGTCAGCACGCGATCGCGCCGTCGCACAGTGGCAAAAGCTTCACCATGTTCTCAAAGACCGTTCACTCGTTGATTTGGTTGAACCTCAACGCGGTTGGCCGGATATGGTATTTACAGCCAATGCCGGTTTGGTCTTAGGAAAAAATGTAGTACTTAGCCGCTTCCTTCATAAAGAGCGCCAGGGTGAGGAGCCTTACTTCAAGCAATGGTTTGAGTCCAAGGGCTACACCGTATACGAACTACCCAAAGACTTACCCTTTGAAGGAGCTGGTGATGCCCTACTTGACCGGGAAGGGCGTTGGTTATGGGCAGGATACGGCTTCCGCTCAGAACTCGATTCCCACCCTTACCTAGCAAAATGGCTAGATATTGAAGTCGTATCTCTCCGGCTGATGGATGAGCGATTTTATCATCTAGATACCTGCTTCTGTCCCCTATCTGGCGGCTATTTACTCTACTATCCACCTGCTTTCGATTCCTACTCCAACCGCTTGATTGAGATGCGGGTGATCCCAGAGAAGCGGATTGCCATTGAGGAAGCCGATGCTGTGAACTTCGCCTGCAATGCAGTCAATATTGACAAAGTTGTGGTGATGAATAAAGCTAGTGACGCCCTGAAAGCACGCTTGACAGAAGCTGGGTTTGAAGTAGTTGAAACGCCTTTGACGGCATTCTTGAAAGCGGGTGGTGCTGCGAAGTGCCTGACGCTACGAGTTACTGAGCCAGTACGGGCTGAAGTCCATGCCAATGTGCTGATGGAAAGTCGCACGGTTCGCATGGAAGGACATCTACTCGATGCTGGCATTATCAGCAGAGCACTGGACTTGATTGTCGAAAGTGGAGGTAGCTTCCAGGTTCTTAACTTTGAGCTGGGAGAACAACGGCAAAGTACCTCCAGTGCCCAGGTGAAGGTGTCGGCTCCTTCTCATGATGTAATGGAAGAGATCATGACCCAGTTAATCGATCTGGGTGCTGTGGCTCCTCCGCAAGAAGTTTGCGATGCCAACTTGGAACCTGTTACCCAAGACGGTGTGGCTCCTGATGACTTTTATGTCACAACGATCTATCCGACAGAGGTACGAGTCAATGGTGAGTGGATTAAGGTGCAGCATCAGCGCATGGATGGGGCGCTTGCCATCACCCAAAGTCCTGAAGGGCTAGTGGCTCGCTGCAAACTGCTACGGGATCTCAAAGTCGGTGAACAGGTAATCGTCGGTGTAGAAGGAATCCGCACTGTCCGTAAACCAGAGTCCCGCGAACAGCGCAATACTCAAGAATTCAGCTTCATGGGTTCTGGTGTCTCTAGCGAGCGTCGGGTAGAATTGGTCGTTGAGCAAATTGCTTGGGAACTGCGTCAACTTCGGGATCAGGGCGGCAAAGTTGTGGTGACAGCAGGCCCTGTTGTGATTCATACGGGTGGCAGTCAACATTTAGCCCGTCTGATTCAAAAAGGTTATGTACAGGCGTTACTGGGGGGAAATGCGATCGCAGTTCACGACATCGAGCAATCCATGATGGGAACGTCTCTCGGTGTTGATATGAAACGCGGAGTCCCGGTTCGAGGTGGACACAGACACCATCTGAAAGTCATCAACCAAATTCGTCGCTGCGGCAGCATAGCGGCGGCGGTAGAACAAGGGGTGATTACCCAAGGTGTGATGTATGAGTGCGTCCGCAACAACGTGCCATTCTCACTGGCTGGTTCCATCCGCGATGATGGGCCCCTGCCGGATACTCAGATGGACTTACTCAAAGCTCAAGCTGAGTATGAGCAGCTGCTCGACGGGGCAGATATGATTTTGATGCTGTCCACAATGCTGCACTCGATTGGTGTGGGAAATATGACACCCGCTGGAGTGAAGATGGTCTGTGTGGATATTAACCCAGCAGTAGTTACCAAATTAAGCGATCGCGGTTCTGTGGAATCCATCGGCATTGTTACCGATGTGGGCTTGTTCCTCAGTTTGTTGGTACAACAGCTAGATAAATTGACCAGTCCCTATCACGTTGTATGAGAGTAGGGAGTAGGGAGTAGGGGGAGAAAAGGAGATGAGGGAGTAATTTCTGCCTTACCTTCCCCACCT
>DALYIW010000413.1:0-5795 GCA_031970155.1 Coleofasciculaceae cyanobacterium CTOTU46601
ACGAGCCATCGCTCTGGGATCGGAAGCAACGCGAGCAAGCTCTTCTAGTTGTTCCTTTAGAACGGGCAGCATTTCCGCTTCAACAGCTTTTGGGTAATGAACCAAAACCTGGGAACCAAGGCTGTGATCTCGGTAAGTAGCCAGAGACTTAACCCCAAGACCAACATCTAGGGTGTACTCACCAGGTTCGAGAGAATTACAGGCTGTCCCATAAACGCCGGACATGGGGAGAATCATGTCATAACCGGATTTAACACTCAATTGACCGCTTTGAGTCTTCCCGGTCAAAACAGTACTGCCCCCCGCCAAATTATCTAAGTTAGCTGGAGCGAGAGTGCCTTTTCTAGCGCTATACCCATAAGAACCTTGATGCGCCCAAAATGAATCCATGTCTTTGACATAGGTTGCATCCTGTTCTGACAACGAGGCAGTCAAAGTAGCTTTATAATCATCAAATTTGACAGATTTACTCTGCTGGTATGCATCTTTCAAAAAAGAAAAAGCAGAATCATTAGATGCCAAATTATCAATTGCCTTATCGATTATTGCCTCATTAGATTTACCGCGATTAGCAAACGTCCTAGCCGCCAGAAGCGCAACATCAGAGTTGTAGTCAGAAAGTTGCCTCAATTCTTCAGTAAAATCAAGATTCGTTTGAGGCTTAATTCCCATCCGATACTGGAAGGGAGTATCAGTGCGCCCCGTCATTTTTGATGCTAAATCGGGGGAAATCTTCCCGTGACAATCTCCAACCAAACTCTTAGCGACATCTGGGGGTAAATTACCACCGTTCTCGCCAGTCTCTTCATTAACTACCAATATGCGAACGGTTTGCAGCTCTTGAAAGCTTTCAATTCCCGCTTTCTTGAGTTCGGTGGGAGCGCAAGGAGTAAAGAGAAGCTTACCCCGAATCAAGATTTCACTATCGTTTCTGAAAACATCATTGGCAATATCATCGCTCGCATAATATCCACGACCTTGAGCGGCAAACTGAATCGTCTTACCGTCGTGTTCCTTTTCTAAATCTTCCGGTTTAGACCAAGCATGAATAGTGCCAACGTCAAACTGAGTATCGGGAAAAAAGTATTCAGCTAAGGAATTTTCTACCTTCTCTTCAATGCCAAGATTTTTTCCGCTCTTGGTATCAAAGTGGTTAAAAGTAAGAGACATTTGTTAAAGTCAAACCAATCGTTGTAAAGCGAGGATAGTTATCAGGGTATCAAAGAAAAAATATTAAAAGAATAACGAAAATTTGGCTAACTCGTTAGTTTCATACTCCTAAAGTTAGAGGAATAAAAACTCTCATCCCTCTCCTCGCGGGAAGATTGCGCGTGGCGTAAGGCATAGGGAAAGAACTGGATTCCAGACAGGACGATCCCACTATGCGAAAAAACTGGGTATTACTTTACAGAATCTTTACACGCACGGGTTAGGAGTAGCTTGGCTCACTTGTCGCTTCACCTTACATTAAGAGAAAGGATAGCTGACTTGATCGATAAAGGAGGGTTATACGATACTTGAACTAACCGGGGATCGTTAAAAAACCAAGAACACTAATCAACAATGCACGCTCTTGCCGCGCCTCGGCTGTTCCTTCTACGGCTTGCCCATATGTGTGAGGGAAGCGCGTTGTACAACGACGGCTCTTCGCAAGTAGTGCCCAGCGCTATGTCGCACGAGAGCTGTCGATTTCCTTAAAGGTTCACTCTCATTGCTCTTCTTGAGTTATGTCCAACTAATCAAGAATGGCTGTAACTTGTGCATCTTGGTTTTTACGCAAATCTTTGACAATGAGCGTAGATTACCTGGAACAAACTTTTTTGTTTTTCCCGTTCACAGATTTTTTCCAGTTCATACTATGAGCAACGTGCTAATCATAGAAGACGATCCCGATATCTCCCACGTAATCGAATTAGTACTGACAGGAGACGGACACAATTGCAGAGTAGCCAATAACGGCACAAAAGGACTGCAAGAAATAAAGCTGAAAGAACCCGACATCATCACTTTAGACGTAATGCTAGGAGAGGATGAAACGGGGATGGACTATTGCAAAAAAATTCGACATGAATATGCCCAAAGCATAGGTATCCTGATGATAACCGCCAAAGGAGGGGGATACAACGAGGCTATGGGTTTCGACAGTGGATGCGATTGTTACATAGAAAAACCCTTCGATCCCGAGCTATTAAAAGTCAAAGTTAGGAACTTAGGAAACAGAATCAAAAGAATCAGAAACGAAGTGATGAGAAGCCTTTCAGGTGAAAAAGAAACCGAGGAAGAGAGCAAAACGATTTTAGAGTCATCGCATCTCATTCTAGACTTAGCAAGGAACAAAGTTCAGGCTCGAGGTGTATCCACGGAAAAGAAGGACAAAGAACTCGATTTAACTGAGTTTGAGCTAACTGAAATGGAGATGAGAGTTTTGGCTTTTCTTATGCAAAAAGAAGAAACATTAACCCGCAGACAAATAATGTCCGGTGTATGGGGAACGACGCAATACGTTGACGAGCGAACGGTAGATAAACAGGTTTGGGCAATTCGAGCAAAAATAAACAAAGTATTCGGGAGGAAAATGGAAATAATTATAACGAAGCATGGATCGGGATATAGGTTTGTAGACTGAAGAATTCCGATCCGGAGCGAGTAAGGAATAGTTGTTTAAATTTTTCAGGGTGCATTTATTGCTATGGCAGAGGGAAGTTTCAGCCTAAATACCGAACCCTTTCCTTTGCCAGCGCTATCGACAGTAATAGTCCCACCATGTAATTCAACAAGGTGGCGAACGATCGAGAGTCCTAAGCCCAATCCGCCAGTAGATCGAGTGTCTGGAGAATCTTCATGAGAAAAAAACTGAAAACAGGTGGGCAGAAACTCAGGGCTAATACCTGAACCAGTATCGGCTATATCAAGACAAATAAATCCTTCTTTATTATCTAAAAAAATATCAATGCGTCCTGAAGCTGGTGTAAATTTAAGAGCATTAGAAAGAAGCTCGGTTACAACCTGATGAAGGCGTTTAATATCTCCAACGTAAGTAAAATCCCCTTGGCATACCTCAAGCGAGATAATTTTTTGCTTCTGCGATTCTTGTGCTAGAGCATCGATGCTCTTGTCAACAGCATCTCTGACAAGAGTTGAAAAGTCAAACTGGGAGTAGTTTATAGGAATCTTGTCGCAAACAATGCGCGAAGCATCCAGTAATTGCTCAATAACGCCTATGTGCTTTTCAACGTGATGCTGAATAGTCGTCAGTCCGCGATCGAGAGTCTGTGTATCAACTTCAGATTTCTTGCTCAGCAAAAGATTCAGCCAGCCCAAGACAGGGGTAAGAGGAGTCTTGAGTTCGTGGGAAATGACACTCAGAAATTCATCCTTAGAGCGGGAAGCGCGTTCGGCTTCAATTCGCGCATGGCGTTCGAGTTCGAGCAATCGTTCTCTCTCGTAACCGAGAAACTTGCTCTCGGTGATGTCAACTAAAACACCATCCCAGACCCTAGTTCCATCTAATTGAATTTCCTTGACAGTAGCCTTCCCTTCGATCCACTTAACTTCGCCTGTTGGGGTAATAATTCGCCACTGGTGAAACCAGTCAGAACCGATCTGAGCGTACAAATCTACAGACGCATCAAATTCAGATAAGTCATCCGGGTGAATCAGAGAATAGAGATAAGCAGGGTCTTCGATCGCTTGCTCCGAGGTAATCCCGTAAAGGTCAAACAAGCCTCTTGTAATATAGTAAATTCGTCCAAGCCCAACTTTCGAGTGGATGGGCTGGTAATAACGGTAAATTGCGCCCCTGAAGTTTTCTGTAATCTGCTTCACTTCCGATAATTTCAACAAGGTTCCCAGAATCGAGTCGGTGACTGGCATGAAATGCTTAAACGTCCTAAAAAGAAGTTGAGAAGACAATCCAAAAAGCGTTCCCAGGATAAAAAAAAAGATTATCCGCGATTCGGCGGCACTGCATACACCCGGAGAATGGAGGTAGGAAACTCCCACTGCCGCAAGAGAATCAGAATACATCTCATGCATAAAAACTGCCATAAGTCAATAGAGAGTAAAGAGGTGTCTAGAGCAGTATAAATTAATAAATATTTAAAAATCTTTCCAAGTTATCACTAAGTTGTGAATGATTGTGAAAGCACCAAGCGTGATGGAATAGCGGCTTTTCACAACTTGTAACAAGTTGTGAAAACTGAGGGATAAACTGGAAAAATTAATGAACTGAAATAGATTTAATATATCTGTAACAAAAGTTATCAGATGGATAGAGACTATCAATGAAAGCCAGCAGAACCCTTGTAGCCACTGAAAGCTCCCTAATCCCGGTACAGCCGCCACTAACGAAAATAAAGCGATTCTGGTGCAAGGATGCGCCGTTCGTCGGTTATGAAATCATTGAAAGCAAGGAAATTGTCCTGAGTCCCCGGCAGTTGACGATCAAATCCGTAAAGAAACCAGACCAAGTAGCGGTAGAGTTTATCAAGGCGAATAACCTCTCATCAAGAGAAGTCACGCTTCCCAATCGGTCGAAGATTACAGCTTACCCCTTATGCACGGTGGTAGCATACTGGAGCTACCTCAACTCCTTTGGTCTACTGCCCGAACACGAGAAAAAAGTGCTAGCTGCACTGATATCGGGAGAAGAGATTAAAGAAGAAAAAGCCTATCTGCGGGAAAATGGGTCGAGAGTTGCACCAACACCAGTGGAGATTATAGATCACCCCGTTCCCCTGGCTAAAGTTGTCAAAGTCGAAATCCTAGAAGGAACCGAGCTTTCCATATTTGTGATTGACGATCGCTCCAAGCATCAGTTCTGGATCGAAGAAACAGAAGGTCTCTCTATAATCAAAGCCAGCCCCACGGCGCTGATCGAGCAAACAGGGGAAGCACGAAGAGAGGAATACTTAAAGAAAAAGAAGTGCAGTATGGCCAGAAAGACTTGCTTCCAAGAGAGAGATGGCAAGGTGTTCAAAGTTCACATCCGGCCCTTATGCGACTGGATACGAATCTGGCAATATTTCGGCAACCAGAAGAACACCCGTGCTTTGTCCCTGCTAGCCGAACTAGCTATGTGCAATATCGAAGCTAGACTAGGAGCCTATCAAGTTGAGTCGAAGCCAGCCGCAGCTACAACCGCAGGGAGCAAAGTTTCCAGCTTGAACGGTAAAAAAGCGACTGCCGCATAGCACTATAGCTTTAAGAAAATGACACAACTAAGAATACCCACAGTGACGCTCGATCGAGTCGGGCTTGCGATCGGTGTCTTACTACTAGGTTGCATGGGGTTTTACGCCTACATCGCTTACGCTCAAAGGAAATTTATCTCCTCATATCCTCGTAGCGCAACAATAGTTACATCGTCCGGAGCGACGATCGCCACTGTCGAAGTACAGGTATCGCCCGAAGGACAAGTCAAAGGACTGTCGGGACGAACCCAACTTGAACCTGGATCGGGAATGCTGTTTCCGGTGCAACCAGCAAAACTCGTTCAGGTCTGGATGAAAGACATGAAGTTTCCACTGGATATCGTGTTCGTGAAGGACGGGAAAGTAATTCAAACCGTCGAAAATGCTCCGCCCTGCAAAACCGTTGCTTCCACTTGTCCGGTCTACAACTCAGTAAGCCCTGTAGATACGGTGATCGAGCTACATCCCGAAAGCTCTATCAAGCCAGGAGCAGAACTTCGTGTGAACTATAAGTCCAGCTCCAAGTCGGAAAATTAAAAACCCGAAGCTTTTTAAAAAAGTTTAAAAATTATTGGTACTTTGATGCTCTTGAAAAGAATCGGG
>DALYIW010000414.1:0-5756 GCA_031970155.1 Coleofasciculaceae cyanobacterium CTOTU46601
GGGGGAGTAGGGGAGCAGGGGAGGAAGAAGAGCAGGGGGAGCAGGGGAGGAAGAGAGGTGGGGGAGACAACTACAATAGAAGAAGGTTTGTAACCGTTTTTGAAGTTGAGGCTTTTTGTGACCACATCTGTGCATTGGCAGCAACGAATTGGTAGTCAACGAGACTGGGTTTGGCGCGGCTGGCAAACCCGCTACACCTATTTTCGCTCACCGCAAATAGACACCAAAATGACAACGCCTGTAATGCTGCTGCATGGATTTGGCATGTCAATTGGTCATTGGCGTCATAATCTGGAAGCGATCGGTCAGCATCACACGGTTTACGCCTTAGATATGCTAGGTTTTGGAGCATCGCGGAAGGCGTCAGCAGACTACAAGATTGACCTGTGGGTGGATCAGGTTTACGAGTTTTGGCGAACGTTTATCCGGCAACCGATGGTGTTGGTAGGTAACTCTATTGGTTCGCTAGTTTGCGTGGCAGCAGCGGCAGCACATCCAGAAATGGTTAAAGGTATTGCCCTGATTAACTTGCCAGATTTTTCATTGGAAGAGGAAATGATTCCCGGTTGGCTGCAACCCGTCGTATCAACAATTAAAGGTCTGGTGGCTTCACCAGTGGTTCTAAAAAGCCTTTTTTATGTAGTAAGACGACCGCCTGTTCTCCGCAAGTGGGCGGGGCGTGCTTACGTCAGTCCAGCACCTGTCACAGCTGAGTTGATCGAGATTCTAACAGGGCCAGCCCAAGACAGAGGTGCTGCCGCTACGTTTAGCGCCCTGTTTAAGGCGATGACTTCTGCTGGGTTTGGGCCTCGTGTCAGAACCATTTTGCCAACATTAAACATTCCTATTCTTTTGATGTGGGGGCGTCAAGACCAGATGATTCCACCCTATTTAGCGCAACAATTTGCCGCGCTTAACCCAAATCTAGAGTTATTTGAGTTAGATGATGCTGGTCACTGCCCCCACGATGAATGTCCAGAGAAGGTCAATCAACTTCTGCTAGAGTGGCTGGCGCGTCTGCACATCAACCCAACAGACACTAAAGCTTCGTCCCTATCAGCTACGACTTAACTCATGTTATTTGTTGTTGGTTGTTGGTTGTTTGTATTTCAGAACTTACCGAGAAATTAGGTATAAAACCTCTCTCTTCCAGGGCACGACTAATTCAGCCTACTACTAGCGATAAGTCCTGTATTTTTTACAAACAACAAACAACAAACAACCAACAACAAACAACAAACAACTAGAAAGTAAATGTAGTGCGGAGTACACCCACGGTTGTTGTGTCATTTCTGCTGTCTCCTTCCGGATTGAATAGAACAAATGCACCAGGGGTGATACTGATATTGTTCGTCACCTTAAAGCGGTAGTAGGCCTCCAAGTGGTAAGGAGTTGCTCGATCAACACCAACTGGATCGAGACTGGCATCTCCACCTGCTGCTACGCGGTAGATTGGCATTCCAAAGATCAGCCCTGCTGCGTTCCCCGCCTTGAACAAGTCATTGAAATGCAGACCGACCATCCAGCTGGCGTAGTCAGAGGTGGCATCAACTCGACCGGAAGAATCTTTAACGAAAATGTACGCCCCATAGGCACTGAAAGCTACCTTTGGTGCAAATCGCCAAGTAACAGTTGCTCCTAGAGAGTTGAGTTTAACAGGAATTCCTAAATCGACTCGGCCAAGAGCATTGGCTGAAGACTGGGCTGATCCAATTCCTAGGATGTTGATTTCGTGGTAGCTGTTGGCATAGTTTAAACCAATGTCAAGCGCCTTACTAGGCTTGATAGTCAGTTGGGCGGAGATAACTGAACTGCCTCCAAAAAAGCCTGAACCCAAAGGTGTACCCGAAACACCAGCCAAAACATCTGGAGCATCCCCAGGGATGTTGGCATTAACACTACCATACAAGGCTCTCAGGTCTAGCTGGTCTGAAATGTTCCAGATAAAGCCACCAGCAGATGCCAAACCTATACCAGAAGTACCACCTGATACGCGCACCACAGGATTGTAACCCGCAAAACGGGAGATTGCTTCTTGGCCATCATCGGCAAAGGGGGTAATTGCCGGAAAGGCGTCTGATACTTCCACCGCTGGTGCTGCAAACACGGTAAATCTTTTGGCGACGGGGAAGATGTAAAGCAGCTTGTACAGGTTAACGCTGTTGGACCCGACTGTTGATAAGTCCTTGGGGTTAAATCCAGCAAATTGGGGTTCAAAACTCAGCTTACTCATCCCTTCGGTAAGGGTTGAACCTGGGAACAAGGTATTCTGGAGGCTGTTTCCACCGAAAGGGTCGCCCTGGAAGTTATAGGCTTGCAACCCTACAATCAGGGTGTCTTTACCTGTAAAACTACTCTGGAAGTTTAACCGCACTCGGTCTACCAGGATGATGTTACCGTCCCTACCTTCAGGAGAACCACCACTAGCCCCTACCGCTGCCATAATTGCTTGACCACTCAATTTGGTTGTAGTGGAGAATTGATGGTTTTCTAGAAAGGTGGTACGACCTTCCAGGTTGGCTACTCGCGTCCTTAGTGTTTCTAGTTCGGGGCGAAATTCTTCAATGAGACGCTGTAAGGTTGCTAAATCTTGTTTGGTGGCAAAGTCAGCCGTGGTACTCGCGATTAATCTCTCTACCTGCTGTAAACAAGCATTTAATCCAGCAGCAAATTCATAGCGAGTCATCGCCCGGTTCCCTCGAAAGGTTCCGTCTGGATAGCCCGCAATACAGCCATAACGTTCAACAAGCGATCGCAAAGCTTCATAAGCCCAGTCCGATGGTTGAACGTCCCGCAACTGGGTAACATTGGTCACTTGACCCATCGGATCAGAAAGTTCAACCTCACTCTGTTGAGCAACCTGAGTAACTGGATCTTTTGACTCAATGCGATCGCGCTTTGCCGCTTCTTTTGTAGCCGCTGGCTCATTGTTAGGGACTAAAGAACCCGAAGCGCTTTGGGTTGAGGAACTAGGTTGTTCCTCCAGTGAAGCTTGATGACTATCATCAACTTGCTGATTGTTGGTTAAAGGAGTCAACCCAGATGAATTGGCATTCTCTTTAACCAATTCTGCGGCACTTGCATTCAGGTACTTACCTGGTTCACTCCATCCATGGGTTGCATTGCCAGTTTGAGCCACACTAATGCTGTCATCAACCGTTGCTAGTGCCGTTGCTAGTTCGGCAACCTTATCATTACTTGTTTCTACCTTTCCAGACAGCTTCTTTACTGATGCGTCCGTAGCATTAGCAGTAGTGATGGTTGCTCCCACTAGCGCAGGTGTGGCAAGTAAGCCTAACAGCCCTACCTTACAAATCCATGTCAAGTAATATTTTTTCACAGTAACTCCTCACACAAAAAACGCCAAAGTTGCCTATAACTTTGAGCAAATTGGTCTTCGTGAAAACTCTGAATATTTACTATTGTGTACTTAAATTTCTCATAAAAGTTCTCTAGAGAAACTTAAATACTAGGCGTCCTGCTACACTCAACTTAGCAAGCTATTTTGACTTGTAAAAGGCTGATCTAGACCTTCAATTGTTTTACCTACACATCTCCTAAACTTTTATCATTAAAAGTTTTTACGAATTATGTAGGATTGATGTCGAACTAATTAAGTGTTCTTAATTACATTCTAGCTGTATTTTTACCTAGAACTATTTTGGGCAATACTCAGATGTTCTTATGGTTAGGATAGAAATTAATTTCTTTACAAAAAAAACGTTATGAGTTACGTGTAAAGGCTGAAGAAAACAACGCTTGTCAGTATCCAGCCATCAATAAAAAATCTCCCTACTGGCGATATGCAGTAGAGAGTGGTTCGCACTAAATTGTCTTAAAGCCGTTTTGTGTGTAAAAAGAAAGATTTAGCCAACAGTAACTTGATCAGTTTGGACATTAGTTGCACCGCTAACACCTTGAGCAACACTAACCATTTTGTCAAGGGTTGCTTGGTCGGCAACTTCGCCTTTGAGAACTACGGTACCTCCAGTCTGAGCAACCCAAAGGCGCTCTTCGTCAGCCAGATCGGGGTCTTGGTCAAAAGCTAATGCCACTCGTTTGGCTAGGCCGCTTTGGTCATATTCTCCACTTAAACCAACGCGCTCTGGGGCAATTGCCTCAGTGCCAGAGCTCTCTGGGGCATCAGCGGTCGCAGTTTGGGCAGCAGGAGGGTTGACCTGAGCGTCTTGTGGTTTTTCCAATCCAAACAGTCTTTTTAACCAACCCATAACGTCTATAGCTCCAATAATGCTTGGTCGTATTCAATATTATGGGGAAATGGGAAAATTGACTGCATCTATCTAAAAATAGATTTTTGTGTCTACCTCAGGCTCGGTCTTACGATATGTAACGAGCTATTCCTTACAAATCTACTTGCTCTGAATTATTAGCAGATTTAATAGTTTTGTTGTCGTAGTAGACCGCGATATTATAGAACTTCACTAGTTAAAGACATCTTGAAACGGTTGGCGACGCGAAGGCGTGCGTGCTGCCCTTGTTCTACAACAATGAAACATACTCTTTCAGTTTTGGTCGAAGATGAAGCCGGGGTTCTCACCCGAATTGCCGGTCTATTTGCCCGTCGTGGCTTCAATATCGAGAGTCTGGCTGTAGGTCCGGCTGAGCAGGTCGGGATTTCTCGGATTACGATGGTGGTGCCTGGAGATGAAAGTATTATTGAGCAGCTGACGAAGCAACTCTACAAGCTGATCAACGTGCTGAAGGTACAAGATATCACCACAACGCCTTGTGTAGAGCGAGAATTGATGCTGATTAAGGTGAATGGGACTAGCTCGACGCGATCGGAGATTATTGAATTAGCTCAGGTGTTTCGGGCCCGTGTGGTAGACATTGCTGAGGATTCGCTGACTCTAGAAGTTGTGGGCGACCCTGGTAAGATGGTGGCGATCGTCCAAGTGTTGGGTAAGTTTGGCATTCGAGAAATCGCTCGGACTGGCAAAATTGCTTTAATCCGAGAGTCAGGTGTCAATACTGAGTACCTCAAATCTCTAGAAGCAAAAGTTTAAAAGTTTCGTGGGAAACAGCGCTAATGGCAGCTGAAGAGTTAAGAAAGAAGTTAATACCAAGCAGATTTCAACAGCACTTCAGCTATGCTTTCACAAATTGTGCGCCCAATGGTTCATACCCAAATTCGGCTACTAGCTAGCTGTGAGGCTACTCGTTCCACGTTAATTAAGACGGTGGCTCAGTGGCTTGGCTTTCTGGGAGTGCAGGCTCAGGTCACTCATCTTAATGCTGGTGCGGATCAAAAAATTCGTATTTGTCTGACGGTAGGCAAACCAGAAGCCTGTGATGAAAAGGACTGGCAACAGATTGTCTACAAACTCAACAAAAACGCATCGGACACAGAAGTCTCTCAAATTACTCCCCCAATCACTCCCAAGCAAGAAAGTAAGTTACAGCGGTTGCTGGCTTATGTGATTCAAGTAGGAGATCCAGATCAACCTGTGCATTGGGACGCGATCGCTCCTCAACTCCAGTCACTGGGGATGAATGAATCGATGCTTTTGGGAATCAAGGCAGCACTGAAAGTTCCTCAGTCTCTCAATCAGCTCATGGAGGGAATAGACCCTGATCTCGCTGCGATCGCACTTCCACAAGCTGTCAGTATTGCCTTATTGGATCGACAAGTTAATGCTCATGAAGATGATGCTTTGACGGCACTGTTGAAAGTTATGAAGTAGTTTGTTGTTTGTTGTTTGTTGTTTGTTGTTTGTTGTTTGTTGTTTGTTGTT
>DALYIW010000415.1:0-5711 GCA_031970155.1 Coleofasciculaceae cyanobacterium CTOTU46601
CCCGACTCCCGACTCCCGACTCCCGACTCCCGACTCCCGACTCCCTATTTTCTAGTTAGACATGCGAAAACTCAAATATTACGTTGCCTGTACCGTCGATGGTTATATTGCCCACAAAGATCACACCATTGACGGTTTTCTTCAGGACGGTGAACATGTAACTGATTATCTCGAATCTTTCAAGTGGTTTGATGTCGTCGTGATGGGACGAAAGACGTACGAGTTCGGACTAAACCTCGGCGTGACTAATCCTTATCCAAGCATGAAGCAGTATGTTTTCTCGCGGACGATGAAAGAAAGCCCGGATGAGCATGTTGAGATTGTTTCGGAGAACATTGTTGAATTGGTCAAAGCCTTGAAGAATGAACCGGGCAAAGACATCTACCTCTGCGGCGGCGCAGAGCTTGCTACAACGCTGTTTACCGCACACTTAATTGACGAGATAATCCTGAAGTTAAATCCAGTACTGTTCGGTTCAGGCATTCCACTTTTTTCCGAAGCCATCCAGCAGACTGCTCTGGAACTTACCGACAGCAAGATTTATCAAAACGGTGTGGTATTGCTTTTTTATCGAGTGAAAAATTAGTTACTGCTCCATGTAGACAATTCTAGGAAGAACATTATAAATATTTGTGTAGAAATATTGCGTAAAATAGCAGAACCTTACATTTGATCAATCAATCTTGCTGATTCCCGTTCATTTGTAACAGAGTAAATTTGGGCAAGAGACAGGTTCCCGACGCCAGCGACTCTAGTCAACTGGTGATTCTTCTTCGGGGCATCTACTATATCTTGGAACTCTCCACCTATGCAGCGGCACCAGCGTCAATAATTTTTTCAATATTTCTTGATGAAGAAATGTATATCTTGTCACAGACGTTTTTTTAAAAGAAATTTCAAGATTTCTGTTTCGTCTCGATGAACAAGGTATTAGCGTTGTCGCACTGTCAAAGTTGACAATGGGTGACCACTAACCCAAAAAGGATAAATGCGAGAAGGACGAAAATTTACAGCTAGTCAAGAGGCTCCTAAATTTATTTATGGGGTACTCATCCTTCATCCCTTATCCTTCCAAAGAACGCTGCAATCAAACCAGAACCTGAGAAAACTCTACTTGAACTGGAAAATTTAGGTATGACGAAGGATACGCTTCAGTTAGAAGGTAAAACATTTGTCCCTGCTGATCAGCTCCCTGTTACCGAATGGCCTTGTGTTTTTAGTGAACGTCCCCAGCCGACGCTCACCATCAAAGATAATGACTTGTTTTTAGTCACGGATACGCTGGGCAATATAGGTGGCTACTCAGAATACGACACGAATACCAGCATGGGGCTATTCTGCTGCGATACGCGGTTCCTCAGTCGCCTAGAGTTGCAAATTAATGGGCATTCACCCGTATTGCTCAGTAGCACAGCAGACAAAGGGTTTGCTCTGTCGGTTCTGTGTACCAATCCCAGCATGGATAAAGGAGCACACGAAGAAGAAGGAGGAGATAAATTAGAGCCGGATACACCATTAGACGGCAAAGCGCATTTTGACTTTGCGCCCTTAAGAGCCGATACCATTGGAATTAATCGAGAAATTGCCCTCAATGGAGCGCTTTTTGAAGAATTAACAGTCTGTAACTACAGCACCAGCCCAATTCGCTTTCAGCTCAGTCTTAGCTTTAATGCAGATTTTGTGGACTTATTTGTAGTCCGGGGCTATAGCCGAAAAAACAAGGGGCAGCTTTTACGATCAGTGACAAAAGAGTTGGCAGGTTTGGAAGTTGAGCAGTTGGAAGATTCGGACGAACAATCCCAACTTTCCAATCTTGCCACCGTTCACCCTTCCAAGCCAGCTTCCGAACTAACACTAGCTTATAAAGGGTTAGATGGCTCACTCATGGAATCTCACATTGAGTTCGTCCATCGTCAACCCAACGGCTTGAAGGGTTACACCGCAATTTGGGAGATGGAGTTAGAGCCTCACGAGACTCAAAAGCTGGGCTATCGACTTCAAATGCTGACAAACAACCGTCCTACTTCTACGGTGAGCGCGCCAGCGACTTTAGGACAGGCTAGGGCGGCTGAGTTGTCGGAACAGCAAGAGTGGCGTCAACAGGTAACACAGATTCGCTCGGACAAAAATACCTTTAATCGGGTTATCGAACGGGCGGAGCAGGATGTTTATCTACTGCGGCAGTCTTTCGGCAAAGGAAAAGTACTATCCGCAGGGGTGCCTTGGTTTTCTACGCTGTTTGGACGCGACTCGATCATTGCAGCGTCGCAAACTCTGATGCTCGATCCTACAATTGCTCGTGAAACCTTAGATATCTTGGCTCAATATCAAGGTAAGACGGAAAATGAGTGGCGTGATGAGCAACCAGGGAAGATATTACACGAGCTGCGAATGGGTGAAATGGCTCGCTGTGAGGAGATTCCTCATACGCCTTATTACGGCACAGTGGATGCGACACCGTTGTGGTTAATGCTTTATGCCGAATACTACAGCTGGACGCACGATACTGATACTCTCGATCGCTTATGGCCTAACGCTATAGCTGCCATGGACTGGATCGATCGCAATTGTCGAGCAACGGGCTACCTGAGCTACTACCGCCTATCCAAGCGAGGTTTAGCGAATCAGGGGTGGAAAGACTCAGGAGACTGCATTGTTAATCGTAAGGGAGAGTTGGCCAAAGGTGCGATCGCTTTATGTGAAGTTCAAGCTTACATTTATGCTGCCAAAGTCCGCCTAGCTGACATCGCCCGGATGAAGAAGCGACTAGATTTAGCAGATCGATGGCAAGATGAAGCAAAAGACCTGAAGCGCCGCTTTAATCAGGATTTCTGGATCGACGACGAAGACTTCTGTGCCTTGGCTTTGGATGGAGAGGGCAATCAGGTAGATAGTATCAGTTCTAACCCTGGTCACTGTCTCAATCTCGGTATCCTCTCGCCGGAGAAAGCTTATAGCGTGGCGGAACGATTGCGTGCACCGGATATGTTCAATGGCTGGGGGATTCGTACTCTTAGTAGTTTGTCTCCGGCGTACAATCCGATGGGGTATCACGTTGGTTCAGTCTGGCCTCATGATAATTCGATGATTGGCTTAGGATTGCGATCGCTGGGTTTAATCGATCAAGCCCTAGAACTCTCCCAGGCATTGATTGACATGATGCTACAGCAGCCCTATCTACGCCCTCCAGAGCTGTTTTGTGGTCACGATCGCACGCCAGATAACGCACCCGTCAAGTATCCTGTAGCCTGTTCTCCCCAAGCTTGGGCAACTGGTAGTGTCTTCCAGCTGTTGCAAATGATGGTAAATTTGGTACCTGATGCTCGCAACAACTGTTTGCGGATTATCGACCCGGCTTTACCAGCGTCAATTAACAGGCTATCTCTACACAACTTGAGAGTTGGGCCAACCCTGCTCGATTTAGAATTCGAGCGTTCTGGCAATGCAACGGCCTGCCGCGTTGCTAATAAGCGGGGTAACCTCCGAGTTGTGATTGAAGCTTAATCGTACAAATTTGTTGTTGGTTGTTGGTTGTTGGTTGTTTGTAGAGAGTACTCGCTTTCTCAACAACCAACACCATCAAATCTGGGAAGGGAGTGAATTGGGAATCGGACAAAGCTTTAATCCCACCCCAACTCCCAACTCTCAACTCCCTACTCCCTACTCCCTACTCCCTACTCCCTACTCCCCTTATTTCAAGCAGGGGATAAGTTATTGATTCAAGTTCTAGATTATGGCTCAAGCGGCAGAAGATAAAGATCAGCAGCATCCTCAAGAAAGACGCGACAGGGAAATAGTTGATCGCCTCTTACGGGAAGAAGCTAGCGATCGCAACCAGGCAGAACTAGCTAGACTGCGAATTCGCTATTGTGGCTTTCCGGGTGCTAGAGAGATTCAACAACAGCTAGATGCAGTTCTACAGCAGTGGCGAATGACAGAAGAACAGCTGTTTGAGTTGACTCGTCAGCTGCATCAAGCGGGTCAAGTTTACAAACGTGGCGGTGACTCACAAGGGCAAGATGATTGGAGCTAGTACAACACGATTACCAATAAACAAGCAATAATACTTAAGTTGAATCAGATTTCTGACCAGAGTTAGTTCAACTTGTCATGAATTTGGTTGCAGTGGTTCTCTATAATCTGTGATACTTCAGATTTAACGGCATTGGCTTAGTGATGATTAAAGTCTCTTTCAGTTTGTTGGTTTTCCAGGATGGGGAGTGGATATGGATGCAAGCTTGATCGTTTCTAATATCCTCAATCCACCCGTCCTGTTTTTCTTTTTAGGGATGGTGGCAGTTTTTGCTAAGTCAGACCTGGAAATTCCGCCTCCTGTCCCAAAATTATTGTCCCTTTATCTGCTATTTTCCATCGGCTTTAAGGGAGGAGTGGAACTCATTAAAAGTGGTATCACTCAGGAAGTGGTCTTGACTCTTTCGGCCGCTATATTGATGGCCTGTGTTGTTCCTGTATATACTTTTTTCATTCTTAAACTGAAGTTGGATACTTATGATGCTGCTGCGATCGCAGCGACATATGGCTCCATCAGCGCCGTCACTTTTATCACGGCAGGAGCATTTCTCAATGAGTTGGGGATTAATTACGATGGCTATATGGTTGCAGCCTTAGCATTGATGGAATCTCCAGCTATCATCGTCGGACTAATTCTTGTCAATATCTTCACCGCCAACCAGGGAAAGGAGGAATTTTCCTGGCCTGAGGTGCTCCAAGAAGCTTTCTTAAATAGCTCTGTCTTTCTGCTAGTTGGTAGCCTTCTGATCGGAGTCTTGACTGGAGAACATGGTTGGCAGGTTTTGTCACCTTTTTCTCAAGACTTATTTTATGGCATCCTGACTTTCTTTTTGCTGGACATGGGTCTAGTCGCTGCCAAAAGAATTAAAGACTTGCAAAAAACCGGTGCTTTCCTCATCTCTTTTGCGATACTGATACCAATCCTCAATGCAGGCATTGGGCTTCTCATCGCGAAATTTATTGGAATGCCTCAGGGAAACTCGCTCTTATTTGCCGTGCTTTGCGCCAGTGCTTCTTATATTGCTGTTCCCGCCGCCATCCGGTTAACGGTTCCAGAAGCGAACCCTAGCTTGTACGTTTCTACCGCTCTTGCTGTAACGTTTCCTTTCAATATCATCGTGGGAATTCCTTTATATCTGTACGGGATTAATATGCTCTGGAGATAACATCATGCATACAGTTAAACGAATAGAAATTATCGCAAATTCATTTGAACTTGGTAAAATTTTAGATGGCTTAAAAAAGGCAGAAATACCAGGTCATATAGTCATCAGAAGTGTTGCAGGTCAAGGATTTGGAGTAGGCTCTAGAACAGAAGATTTAGACATGACTATGTTGGATAATGTCTATATTATCGCCTTCTGTTCCCCGGAAAGAATCAAGCCTGTTGTAGAAATCATTCGACCAATCCTTAACAAGTTTGGAGGCGCTTGCTATATTTCTGATTCGTTAGAAATTAGCTCAACTAGATGTGTTGCATCATTGTAAGGTAAATGCTTCTGTGTGCTTGGAATCTGAAGAAAGTGACATTCTCCAATCAACCCAAAAAGCAACTTTACTTTACTTTTTGAAGTGCTAATTTTTTAATCGGCAACGTTTATTTATTTTCCAGAAACTAAGATGCACAGGACTTACGCATGGATACCACATATAGTAGGGGTGAACGGCCGTTCACCCCT
>DALYIW010000416.1:0-5685 GCA_031970155.1 Coleofasciculaceae cyanobacterium CTOTU46601
AACGGCCGTTCACCCCTACAAATGGCGGTTTAACCGGAAATTTGCGTAAGTCCTGTCTAACTGATTTTGACAAGAGGTGCTGTGTCTGAAACTCTAGTTCTGGATAGACTTATCAAAAACGTCCGCGTGGTTCGTCCCAATCAATCATCGGTGGAGCGCCTAGATCTGGGAATCAAGGATGATAAATTCATCCAAATTTCGCCGCAAATCAGCCCTGACCAGGCAAAAGAGGTGTTCGACGCTCAGAATCTGCTGGGTTTTCCAGGGGTTGTTGATGCCCACATGCACATTGGGATTTATCAACCTCTCGACCAAGACGCGATCGCCGAAAGCAAAGCAGCAGCAATGGGGGGAGTGACCACCAGCCTAAACTATATCCGCACGGGTCAGTATTACCTGAATAAAGGGGGTCTTTACAAGGATTTTTTCCCAGAGGTGCTGGCGTTGTCAGAGGGCAATTTTTTTGTTGATTATGGCTATCACATCGCGCCGATCAGCCCTAGGCATATCAACGAAATGCAGTGGTTATTTGAGCAGCATGGGGTCGCTTCGTTCAAAATTTTTATGTTCTATGGAGGTTATGGTCTTCACGGTCTTTCCGATCAACAGAATCTATTTCTGATGATCAACAAAGAAGATCGCTACGACTTTGCCCACTTTGAATTCATCATGCGGAGTTTGTCTCAACTAAGAGAACGCCACCCCACTCAGCAGAATGCTCTCAGCCTCAGTCTGCACTGTGAAGCGGCGGATATTCTCAATGCTTACACCAAAATTGTGCAGCACGACCCTACCCTCACTGGTCTTAGTGCTTATAGCGCTGCTCGTCCTCCCCACTCAGAAGGATTAGCCATTTGTATTGCATCTTATCTGGCTCACGAAACCAACTGTGCCAACATCAATTTGCTGCATCTGAGTTCCCGAAAAGCGATCGAAGCCGCTTTGATGATGCAAACCACCTTTCCCCACATCAACTTCAAGCGAGAAGTAACCGTTGGGCATTTGCTGCTAGATGTCGATGCACCAACCGGCAAATGGGCAAAAGTCAACCCACCTATCCGTCCTCGCGCTGATGTGGAATACTTGTGGCAGGCTGTACTGAACCGCCAGGTAGATTGGATTGTCAGCGACCACGCCTGCTGTTCGGCAGAACAAAAAGCGAGTTTTCAAGACCCGGAGAATATTTGGCTGGCAAAATCTGGCTTCGGTGGTACAGAATACTTGCTCTCTGGCGTATTCAGCGAAGGTAGCAAGCGCGGGATGTCATACAATCACATGGCCGAGTTGTTGTCCTGGAACCCAGCCCAGCGTTTTGGGCTGTGGGAAAAAGGCGACATTGCTGTGGGGTATGATGCCGACTTGGTGCTGTTAGATCCAAATGAAACCTTTGTTGTCCGCGCTGCTGAATCGGAGTCACAGCAAGGCTATACCCCATTTGAAGGTATGGAGTTGACGGGGCGGGTTAAGAGTACGTTCTTGCGCGGAAATCTGATTTATGATGGGGGGCAAGTTCTCGGTTCTCCAAGTGGGCGCTATCTAAAACGACCCTATGGGGTAGCCCCGAACGCACAGGAATAAGCCGAATTTGGGAGAAAGACAATGAACGGCGAACTACCCCTGATCATCGAGTGTCGTTGCAACGATACAGACTACCGCCAGGATAATCCCGCATTACCTTACAGCCCACAGGAGATCGTCCGAGAAGCAGTTCGTGCTTGGGAAGCGGGAGCCTCTATCTTTCACTGGCACGGGCGTGACCCAGTAAGCGGAAAGTGGGTTAACGATATTGAACTGTATCTCGAAGTCATTCAGGGAATCCGGGAAAAGACAGATCTGATCATCCATCCGACCCTTGGCTTCGTTACCACACAGAATAAAGTTGAGGAGCGCGTCCAGCACATCTTAGCCGCGATCGCTAACCCAACACTGGGAGTTGACATGGTACCGTTAGAGTTCGGCTCACTCAACGTGGACTTCTGGAACCCAGAAACCAAACAGTTCAAGACATACGACCAAGTGTACGTAAATACCCGCGAGAACCTAATGGCGGTGCTCAGCATACTCAAGGAGCACAATGTCTGTGTCACGTCTGTTGCTTGGGACGTGGGGCAAGTTCGCACGGCACGGTGTTTTCAGGAAATGGGACTCTTGTCACGGAACACGTTCTGGGAGTTTGTCTTTACCGGGGAAGTGATGCCGACTGGTGCGATGGCGACACACTCTGGCTTGCAAGCGTTCGTAGATTCTATTCCCCTAGGCGACCAATGGCTAGTGCTTTGCTGGAATGGGGATGTGATGCGCTTGGCTGCTTGGGCGATTACAATGGGAGGTCACGTTGGCATCGGACTAGGAGATGACCCGTATACCCGCTTTGGGAAGCCCCATAACGGTGAGTTGGTGGCAAGGGTTGCCAAGATGGCGCAGACTCTCGGTCGTGAAGTAGCGACGCCAGCACAGGCGCGGGAGATTCTAAAGATGCCACAGCGAACTTCCCACACACAACAGCTGAAGGTAACACAGTTAGCAACCTAGAAGGTTTAACTCATCCCACGTACTTTAGTCGTGGGATGCAAGAGTTGTTTGTTATTTGTTGTTTGTTATTTGTTGTTTGTTGTTTGTTGTTTGGTATGTCTGTACACCGAAAGAAAAAGGGTGTTCAACTAGGAAGTTGGTATCAGGTTAATAATTGCGGTAAAGTAGCGATCGCATTTCATCCAACTCACCGAAAGTCTGCGTTCGTGGTTATTAATGTTCGGTTATTTATTAACAAACAACCAACAACCAACAACCAACAACCAACAACAATTTATTAACTTTCAAGTATTGCTGTACACTTAATCTCTACAATCAGCCCTGGTGTAGATAAAGCCGTTATGCCAACACCCGTCCACGTCGGGAATTGATGAGTAAAATAACGATCCTTTACCTGTATAAACAGCGGTAAGTAAGGAATAGCCAACTGTTGTTGACTGGAAGTAGGAGATGGCTCATCTTGCATCTGTCCGAGAGCTGCCCCAGTAACATGGTAAGTAATCATCTCGACCACATCATCAAAAGTGGCTCCTGCTGCTAAAAGTACCTTCTTCACATTTTCAAAAGCCTGGATAAACTGAGCTTCTATTCCCTCTACTACTTGTAAATTTTCATCTCGACCCACTTGACCAGAAATATACAATGTGCTGCCTACTTTAATGCCTGGGCAATAGTGAAACTTCTCGTATAAGATTTCCATGCCTTTTGGGATAATGATTTCACGAGTGGGCATCACTTAATCTCCGTACTTAAAACACTAATATAGATAGCCAGGATGACCGAAAGCGAGCATAACACACTAGAAGTTGCCCAGCGAGCATTTGGGTACTTTACTCAGGGTTTAGCAACAGGCGAGTGGAACCAATTTGTGGATATGCTGACTGAAGATTTCACCTTCTGGTTTCCAGTAGGAAAATATCACGGATTGAATGTTGGTAAACAGCGATCGCTTGAATTCTTCCATTATGTTTCTGAAACCTTTAGTCCTGGGCTTTCATTCACCTTAGATCGCGTCACCAGTAACGAGACTACTGTTGTTTTCGAGTTCCGAGATGAGGGGTTGATGTGGGGACAACCCTACAAGAATCGAGTCGCAGTTTCCTTTGATGTTCGAGGAGACAAAATTTGTGCCTATCGGGAGTACTTTGGTAGTGATGGTAAATCGAATTAATTATGGGCAATCAGTAATGGGTAGGCATGAGCTGAGGACGGGCAAGATGCCCATCCCACAACAGTCATCTTTGCTTGTGGGGTAGGCGTCCCGCCTGCCCCAAAATTTGATGAAATGTGTTGCCTCTCTCTCCAAGTATTTGTTTCACGAAGACGCTATGCTCTTTAGCGTTAAAGCTATATGGTCGCCAGATTATAAATGTATTTCCAGGAGCTGTTAAAGCCAGATGGGCGTCCGCTGACTCTCTACAGCCGATACCCCATTGCGGAGGACATCCAGGCTCCTAGTCCTGGTAAAGACCCAATTCAAGCCAATCCACACCTACGCTGGCATCCCTTGCGAGGTGAATGGGTGGTTTACGCCAGTCATCGTCAGGGGCGAACGTTCATGCCGCCTCCGGAGTACAACCCACTGGCACCCACCATCGACCCTCACTGCCCCACCGAACTACCCCAAGGGCGATATGACATCGCGGTTTTTGACAACCGCTTTCCATCAATGACACTCTTGGCACACAACCCACCTAGCAGCATTGTTGAGACTCTACCCGCTAATGGTGCCTGCGAAATTGTAGTTTTCACCCAAGACTACCAAGCGTCCCTCGGTTCCCTAGAACTCGATCACCTAGATTTGCTGTTGCAAGTATGGGCTGACAGAACTCGCGTACTTGGAGAACATCCGCAGATTCAGTACGTGCTGCCCTTCGAGAATCGGGGAGTGGAGATGGGGGTAACGTTGCTTCATCCGCACGGTCAGATTTACGCCTATCCCTTTGTGCCTCCTGTGGCCGCACGGATGCAGGAACAAGAACAGGCATATTACCACCGAACTCAGCGAGGCTTGCTGCAAGATTTGATTCAAAGGGAAATAGAGGACAAGCAGCGGATTATTTATTTGGATGAAGAGGCGATCGCATTTGTCCCTGCCTGCGCCCGTTACCCCTACGAAGTATGGATTGCCACAATTGAGCCAGTTGCTACCTTCATCGATCTAACCCCAGAGCAGCGTAGAGGACTGGCTAAAGCGTTAAAAACTGTTACTCTCAAGTACGACGGCTTATGGAACCGTACCTTCCCTTACTTAATGGCTTGGTTCCAAGCACCGACTGACGGTGAACCCCATCCGGAAGCACATCTACATGCAGAGTTCTATCCCCCGTATCGTACCCCAGATAAGCTGAAGTACTTAGCTGGAACCGAACTGGCAGCAGGAATGTTTGCGTCGGACGCTCTCCCAGAAGAGAAAGCGAAGGAGTTACAGGCAGTATCGATAGACCCTACTTAAAGCAGCTGTTCAAAATTGGAAGTAAGCGATCGCACTCAGGCAGTGGCAAGAGCTAGAGAATTAGGGATTTTTGGAGTAAAAGCAGAACCTTTATAAAATAAAGTTAACCACAATCAGGATGAAGAGCATCCACGATGGCTAAAGATGTTTTCCATCAACAGGTTAAAAATGCCTTAATCAAAGATGGATGGAATATCACCCATGACCCTCTCACTATTCGGATTAGTGAAGCGGTTAAATTACAAATTGATTTGGCAGCAGAAAATGCGATTGCAGCAGAGCGAGACTCTGAAAAAATTGCTGTAGAAATTAAAAGCTTTGTTGGGGACTCTGACATTAGCGCATTTCATACCGCGTTGGGGCAATATCTTAACTATTGCCAAGCACTTGAAGAACAAGAACCAGACCGAATTGTTTACTTAGCTATTCCCTGGGAAACCTATCAAGATTTTTTTCAGCTTCCCTTCATCCAACGCGCTCTCAGACGTAACCAAGTCAAGCTGATAATTTACGATCCTAAATTGGAGGAGATTAAGCAATGGATAAACTAGAACACTACCGACAATTTGTCAAGCAAATTTTGACTGAACACGCTCAAATTGCTACCACTACTGATACGGTAAAAGCAGAGCTAATATTTGATAGCGAACATGACCATTATCAACTCGCTTATGTGGGTTAGCAAGGAGATAAGCGGG
>DALYIW010000417.1:0-278 GCA_031970155.1 Coleofasciculaceae cyanobacterium CTOTU46601
TCGATTGCCTCCACTAAATTGTCTGCTTGTGACAGTCAAAGGGCGGAATGTGGGTCGTACCTTAATTGAGTCGGCTTAAAGATTTGGTTGTTTGTTGTTTGTTGTTTGTTGTTTGTTGTTTGTTGTTTGTTGTTTGTATAGCCGTCGCTCAAGCCATCAGGGCAAGTTAGCGGTAGACGCATTTACATGCTTACATTGTAAATTGATTGTTGTCCTAACCTTCCTGTCCGTTTCTCTTTCTTTTACAAACAACCAACAACCAACAACCAACAACCAAC
>DALYIW010000417.1:328-5672 GCA_031970155.1 Coleofasciculaceae cyanobacterium CTOTU46601
GTGTCGCTCATACCAGTTCATTAGAGGAGTAGAACTAGTCCCGTGCAGAACAATGGAAATGACAACAGTTATGTAGGTGATCCAAGCAATTTTCTCAGCCAGTTCTCCTCCTAATCCCTGACCCATAGCATAAAATAGATAATACAAAGAACCGACTCCTCGAATCCCAAACCAGCCGATTAACCAACGCTTTGCCGGATGATAATGATTGCCAATCGTACTGATCCAACTTCCTAGAGGGCGGATTACAAAGAGCAGCAATCCTGCTACCAACAGCGCTATACCTCCAAATTGAAGGATAGATTCAATTCGCAGGACGGCACCTAGCAACAAAATTGCCCCTACTTCCACGAGTTTTTCAATTTGCTCTGTGAACTCCAGCTGAGAAAGATGCTTCTCTCGGTAGTAACCATTCTTAACAACCAGTCCTGCGACAAAAACGGCGAGAAAGCCATAGCCGTTCACGAGTTCTGTCAAAGAATAGGTTAGTAAAATTACACTAAGAGCAACAAAATCCTCCCTCACTTCATCTACAGGACGAAAGTTCTGAAGGTAGCTGTCGATCCAAACAACCGCTTTCGCTACTACAATTCCCATCACGATACCAGCTGCGATCGCCCAGATTAAATCAACTGCAACCCATTGTTTAAACCAGTTTTGCCAGTTGTTATCTTTTAACCAGTGAATCCCGAAATAAACAAAGGGAAAAGCTAAAGCATCGTTTAAGCCTCCTTCAGAAGTCAAGGCAAATCGCAGTTCATCCTGATCTTCCACATCAGAAAGCTGCACTTCTGAGGCCAATACTGGATCAGTCGGCGCGAGAATTGCTCCCAACAAAATTGCAACTCCCCACTCAAAACCCAAAAGCCAATGACCTACTATAGCAACGGCAAAGATCGTAATTGGCATCAAAAAACCAATCAGCCGGATTGTTGAATTCCAAGCCCACAAGTTCACAGGGCGATTGATTCTTAAACCGCAGCCAAACAAAGAGACAAGAACAACAAACTCTGTAACTCGTTCCAGAAACTCAGCATCAGGTCGCTGTTGAATCAGATGTACTCCATAGGGTCCCAGAATAATGCCAACAATCAAGTAGATTAAGGCATTGGAAAGAGGCAACCGAGCAATCCAACCCGAACCCAATGTGACAAAAAGTAAGAGAATGCCAATTACAAGTAGGTTAAAAATATAGATATTCACAAAGCGCAATGCTCTCAAATGCATAGGAGGTTTCTGAGAGCATATCCGCTTGACTCCTAACTCCAAATCAGCTTGTAGCTAGATTTCTGGAATCTGCCAAAAATTTACTACTTTTGGCTAGTATCCCGACTCCCGACTCCCGACTCCCGACTCCCTATCTTCGGATTAGAAAGTCATCAAAGCAGGTCAAAAAACGCACTATCTAGGTCATAGCCCAACAGTTGAGTCATGGACTGCAAGCGCGATTGCGTCGGAATACCTTGAGTCTTTAGCCAGTTGCTCAGGACAAATACTTTGTGCATGACAAAGATTTCTAGGGCTTCTGGGTTGTACTGGATACCTTCTGTGCGGTTAAACTGGTGTGGCACCAGCATGGCAGTGTAGCGGGCAAATTCACCAGCTTTCCAGTCTAGCAGAAACGGCAACCACGGATAACACGCATCTAAACGAATGAACCATAGTCTTACTTCTGGAATTTCCGAAAGTTCTCTGGGGTCTTCTGGTTCGCGAGGGTAGTCAATCTCAAAGCACAATTGCTGCTCTTGGGATGCTATAGCTCCCTCTTGGTGCAGCTTTTCAATCACCGTTTGCACTGGCGATAAATCTAAATTATTCAGGCAATCAGCTGTCAGAGTAATTGTGATTGTCATCGATCAATCAGAGGCCTTCTTCGGTTGGGAGCTGCCGTGGCTCTGTGGCTGTGAGGTGTATACATATCACTCGCCACCTGAGCAACTCACTGTTAGCTTAGGACAATACAGTGGAGAAACTCAATGTGGGTTGTTAATGTCATTCTAATTTTTGGAGCGATCGCTTTTATCGGATGGTTTCTTTGGAATTACGGAGATGAGCTAGGCCAAGCACTCGGCACCATGTTTTCAGGAGGCCAAGCCCTACTGTTTGCCCTTGGCGTCATCCTGGTTGCCGCTGTAAAGGCAGCAATTATTTCTGCCCTTGTGGGTGGAGTTTTTGGTCTAATTTTTTTTGTTGCTCGTGCCCCAAAACCATTGCCTGAGTCAGTGGGGTTTAGCGTCGCTTGTTTACTATTCGCCTTGCTCATGCTCAAGGCATTATGGGAAAACTTGAATGACCTGCGTCGGACTATGCGCCACGAAGTCCGAAACCGCTATCGCAAGCGATAACAGCTGGCAACTCATCTGTTTGTGAGAACTCTAACTTATAACTTAATAGAAGTTTGGAGTTTAACTCAACTCCAAACTCTCTTATATACAGCCACTGGCTGCTCTGTCACTCAACTAATACCCCAAAAATTATCTTTACTAGGCTACTTATTCAAGTTCTTGTATATCCGTTCTCTTCCCGGGAGAAGCTTCAAATATGGCGTCTAACTTTTCGCGAGCGTCTTCAACAGTCATGGAGCGCATCACCAAAAGCGGCTCGTTAATTGGTTTTCCTGTTTCATCTAAAAGCTCTGGGTGCATTACAGTATTGTAGGGACGAGAAGCCATCATGGGCGACCTGCCCACGGGAGCGTAATGACGCTGGGAATCTCTACTCAAGGTCAACAAGCTGCGAAGTAGGTTGCCAATAGCCAGAAACGCAATGGTAGTAAAGGCAACTAGATAAAGTAGGTGTAACATAGCATCATCCTCCAGACCAAATAGTTTGCCCGACAAAATTATTTTTTAGATCTTGGACAAGAAATTTCTTTTTTATCCCTAGACAGTTCAGTCTATCAAAGGTAGCGATTCCTTTTATCAATCTTGAGACTCAATGTTCGCGATCGCCTGAATTTTCCACTTGTGCTGAGGAAGCCAGAGTCCGCCATCGCATTCCCACTTGCCAGCACTCGCTCACCAACTGATGCCAGGGGACAAGAGCAGACGTTTCCACCCCAACTTGACCACTGGTTGCTTGAAACAGCATCTGAGCGGTACAGACCTCTTGCTGCGCCTTTTTGACTCGCTCTAGTAAATCAGATTGTTGCTCCTGGCTCAAAAAGGTAATAGTTTCAGTTTCTAATAAAGACTGCGATCGCGAAAACCAATAGACGAAATCTTCTAACAACGGTTCAAATACCGCCTTAAGTAATTCTTGTTCCGATGGCTGAGACTGAGGCATATTAAAACAAACTATTTATTCTTCCCTTATCTTAACTCTATTGATATTTCTTAACAATACGTAATGCAATTTTTAACAATCCCACATGACTTCATCGACAAAATAACGTCTGTATCATAGAAACAGAGAAGATCGCTCAATTTTTCACCACTAGAAAACCTACTCAATACAACAGTCGTCGATGTCCAACTCAGAATCTCCAGAGCAACCTGACAAAATTCATTTGCCCCGCACCAGTGAATCCGAATCCTTGAAAAAGATTCGTCATACAACCTCCCATGTCATGGCAATGGCAGTGCAGAAGCTCTTTCCGGAGGCACAGGTGACGATCGGGCCTTGGATTGAGAATGGCTTCTATTATGACTTCGATAAACCAGAACCCTTTACCGAGCAAGACTTGAAGGCCATCAAAAAAGAGATGGTCAAAATCATCAACCGCAAATTGCCAGTAATTCGGGAAGAAGTAAGTCGAGAAGAAGCAGAACATCGAATTAAGAAAATTAATGAGCCTTATAAGCTAGAAATCTTAGAAGGGCTAGAAGAACCAATTACGATTTACCATCTAGGCGAGCAATGGTGGGATTTGTGCGCCGGGCCTCATGTGGAAAATACCAGCAACTTGAACCCCAAAGCGATTGACTTAGAAAGCGTTGCAGGTGCTTATTGGCGAGGTGACGCCACAAAAGCCCAGTTGCAGCGCATCTACGGCACAGCATGGGAAACGCCAGAACAGTTGGCGGAATACAAGCGCCGTAAGGAGGAAGCACTCAAGCGAGATCATCGCAAACTCGGCAAAGAACTGGGACTGTTTATCTTTAGCGATCAAGTCGGACCAGGGTTGCCGTTGTGGACACCAAAGGGTACGGTTTTGCGAAGCCTCCTCGAAGATTTCCTGAAACAAGAACAGCTCAAGCGAGGCTATCAGCAGGTAGTAACCCCCCACATTGGCAGAGTGGAATTATTCAAAACCTCTGGGCACTGGCAGAAATACAGAGAAGACTTGTTCCCCATGATGGGGGAGTCGGAAGACGAAGGCTTTGTGCTCAAGGCGATGAATTGTCCGTTTCACATCCAACTCTACAAGAGTGATTTGCGCTCTTACCGAGATTTGCCGATGCGCCTTGCAGAGTTTGGGACAGTTTACCGCTATGAGAAATCTGGAGAATTGGGGGGACTAACGCGAGTACGAGGGTTTACTCAAGATGACTCTCACTTATTTGTAACGCCAGAACAGCTTGATGCTGAATTTTTGAGTGTCGTTGATCTAACTTTGTCAGTGTTCAGGACATTGAAGCTTTCTAACTTTAAAGCAAGGCTGAGTTTCCGCGACCCAGAATCAGATAAGTACATCGGTTCTGATGAAGCTTGGGAAAAAGCAGAAGGTGCGATTCGCCGGGCTGTAGAGAAGCTGGGGATGGAACACTTTGACGGCATTGGAGAAGCGGCATTCTATGGGCCAAAACTAGATTTCATCTTCCGGGATGCACTAGATCGAGAGTGGCAGCTAGGGACAGTTCAGGTAGACTACAATCTGCCAGAGCGCTTTGATTTAGAGTATGTGGCAGAGGATGGTACCCGCAAACGTCCAGTCATGATTCATCGTGCGCCTTTTGGTTCGATGGAACGACTGATTGGAATTTTGATTGAGGAATATGCTGGAGATTTCCCCTTCTGGTTAGCGCCAGTGCAAGTGAGGATTGTGCAAGTGAGTGAGGCGCAGTTTCCCTATGCTAAGGAGGTTGCTGATAAGATGCGATCGCTTGGTATTCGTGCAGAAGCTGATACTAGCGGTGAGCGCTTGCCTAAGCAAATTCGCAATGCAGAGAAGGAAAAAATTCCTGTCATGGCAGTGGTAGGAGCAGAGGAAGTTGAAAACAATACTCTCAGTATTCGCCTGCGGGTTCCTGGAGAAAAGTCCCATGATTTAGGGGCAATTCCAGTTACACAGGTGATTGAGAGAATGAAGGAGGCTATTGCTAATCGGGAAAATTTCCAGTAGCTACTTGGGTAATGGGTAATGGGTAATGGGTAATGGGTAATGGGTAATGGGTAATGGGTA
>DALYIW010000418.1:0-5658 GCA_031970155.1 Coleofasciculaceae cyanobacterium CTOTU46601
AAGAATCCCCTTTTTTTAAAGAGGGGAGTACGTCAATTTCAGAGAGTCTAAATTCATCAAATTTCACTACCTCTGATTTCGGTAAACGTGTATCAAAGCGATAGCTGCTCACTGTACCAGTATCAGTATCTAAAATGCTAAAAACCGTAATGTCATTACTCGCCACATAAGGCAGTGACTGGTTATCTTCATCTAGTAGCGGCGCAATCGTTGGGATCACTGGCTGTAAGCCATTTGGATCGCCTGTTGCAGCATATTCTGATTGATAACCAATTGGCACTGGACGCTTTTTATCACCGATATAAGCGCCATAACTATTGCCGACATTTGACGATTCCAGAAAATGCATTCCACTGGGCGTCACAAAGCGGTTCCACAAATGCGAGTGACCATAGAACACCATCTGCACACCCGACGCCTCTAGCAGTGGCACCACATCACGAATAATGTAATCCTCTGTCTTGGGATACTCGTAACGCACCGCTTTAATGTTACCGTTGGCATCTCGTTCAATCTGCTGCACCGGGTCAGTATAAGCCGGAACAATGTTATCACCTAGAGTATGGGGAGGATGGTGAAACATCACAATCTTATACTTCGCCTGCTTGAACTCCTGAGTGTTAAGCTCTTTCTCTAGCCAGCTGTACTGAACACTACCCTTCGCGATTGGTTCAAAGATATGCTGACCGTATCCCCAGTTAGTTGGATTGTTTAAGTCTTTTTCCCGTTCACGATATCTGCCTCTAGCTTCTGCGTCTAGGTTGGGTGTTCTCCACATATTCGTGATGTATAACGCTACCAAACGGATATCCCCGAAAGTAACAGCGTAATAGTTCTGTCCGCCAGAATTGCTCTGGGGTAGAGTAAAAATTTCGTTGTAGGTATCGATATTGAAGGTATTGTCTTTCAGCCAAGCTTCGCGAATTTTTGGATCATTCGTAGGATTTAGTTGCTTGGTGTTTTCTTCATAAATCGCTTTAGCGGCAGCGCGAGGATAGGAGTCATTGAACTGGTCATTCAATCTACTATCCTTTGAAAAACGCCCCATTACCTCATGATTGCCGATCGCAGTAAATAAAGGTGCATATTGAATTAACTCGCTACCTGTATAAGTCGTTTTGACACCATTATTATCCAGTTCGTAATGGGCACGACCCTGAAGACACGGAAAAAAGGCACCTCCTCGATTATCATCAAACCATTCCGAAGCGCGATCGGGAATGTTCACCAAGTCACCAGCCAGGAAAACAGCATCAACTCGCCCTACAGTTTGAGCTACCTTCTGAAGATTTGCCGCTGTCATGGGCATTAACTGGTGGTCAGATGTCAGTAGAATTTTCAACGGCGTCTGTGGTTTCGGGTTAGCCGCAAGGGTAAACTGCTTGCTGCTCACACTCTGACCATCTTCCCGTACACTTGTTACTTTATATGGGATTGGCTTTCTCACTTCGCGATCGCCAGCACTCAATCCAGTAATTTCAGCCTCATGACGCCAGATATCTCGCATCGTTGGCTTTTTGTAAACCTGGGCATCTTCTGTCTGATTCCCAACTTTTGATAGCTCATCTTCGCGAGTACGACTAAGTTTGGTGGTAGTCGCAGTAGCAGTGCGCGTCAGTCCCTGTCCATAGGCAACGCTATGGCGAGAACCCGCGAACTCAGTAAACCAAACGACTCTCACGGAAGTCTCAGTCGGCAGTTGCAAAAATGGGTCAGTTAGCAACTGAGGTGCAGATGTCATAATTGGCTGCCTGGTCAATAGTATGATCAGCGGGACAAGAACGATGAAGACGATACACACAGCCGCTATCAGGAAAGGGTGACTGGCTGGATACTTTAACATCGATCATCTTCGGTGGAAAATAAGAGGAATACAGCTCATTGCAACTTTAGCAGTCAGGTGAGGCGGGTGCATCCCAGTGCCAGCAAAAATAACCAGATAGTATGTAATTGGAGAGTGTCATCTAGGCATCGAATAATTACTAAATCTATGTTTAAAGTCCCATTAAGCCAGATGAAACCCATGACCCGATAAAGTAGTGAATGGGAATTTTAATCACGGGAGTCGCCATATATGAGCCAAGAAAAACCAAACCGTATTGACCAAACTACTGAAGGCTCCCAGAACCTATATCGTCGCCCGGAAAGACCCAAACGAGCGGAAGTCAAGCCGCTCCAGGTACTGGAGAGCGTCTCTAACCAAGCAGGGGAGGTTTTCAATTCCGGAGACAAGATTCTGGTAACGCCGCCTTGGGGTGGAAAAGCGATCGCAGAGATTACTAACTTTTACCAGGATGATTCTGGCAATGGCTGGGCGAGATATACCTCAAATGAGTCTCGCTCGGGTTGGACTTGGGAGGGTGGATGTATCTTAGCTGCGCTGTTAGTGAAAGCTGATTAAACCAGGAAGAGAACTCAGCTGTTGTTTGTTGTTTGTTGTTAGTGTTCTTAACAAAATTTAGTATAAAAAATGTTGCCTCCTGAGCCAACAACCAATAACAAACAACTCTCACCTTCCACGACTGAAGTACGTGAGATGATTTTAATCATTCTTCAATCATTGCTTCATGCTTTGATACAAAATTATCTTTCTGTTTAGCATGAATACTTTTCATATGCTTTTTAACCGTGTTGGGAGTAATGCACAACTCTGATGCAATTTGCTTGTAGGTGTAGTGGCCTCTATGGAGTAACCAAACCTCTTTTTCACGGCGAGTTAACTTATAATCTTGAGCCTCCTCTACTGCTATGTTCTTGATGGTTTGATATCGATCTTCCACTGTCAGTAATACACAGGGATTTTCAATAGCTTCTATATTCAGCAACTGGGCACGAATATTTAAGACTGTTGAGTCCTCTGTAAAAATTCTCGATTCCAGCAGCCAACGTTGATTTGGAAAAAAACTCCGGCTTTGAATCAAAAATTGACAAATATTCCAGATTTCTCTAGGTACTAAATTGGCTCTTGTTCTAGCCTGATTCAGTTTACATAAAACTCTCCTAGCACTATCATTTGCATAGATCAGTTCTCTTTGATCAGTCACAATCAAGATGCCGTCAATTAAGTCTTCAACAATTTCTTCCAGTAGAGCAGATTGCTCAGTGGTTTTAGCAAAGGAATAGTTGGTGGCTTGTATCTTAGATTTTTTAATTTCTGAGGTGTTGAATAAATTATTTATTTTTGTGGTTTGCATGACCAAAAAAAATTTCACAACTTATAATTAATTCTGTAAATACACTACAACTTGGTCAGATAAGCTTTTGTGCTAAGTATAAAATGGTAATCAAAAAAGACCAGAACTAAGTTAATAATCCTCTAATTTATCCGTCATAAATTTTGACCAGGATTCATAAAACTCCTGTTGACATTCATTTAACTAGATGTCGCCACAAGTTAAATGATTTTATAGATTTTTCCTTGACTGTATTTTTTAAAGATCTATAAAATCGCTTTTAAGCTATATAAAAACTTTAGATTGACTTTCACCCTAAGCCAGTTTAATCCAGTTCAACAACAATCGACAAACCTAATACAACCCGGCTTCCAAGGTAAGTTATTCAGGATTTTTATTGATAGATTACGCCTTAATAAATTGGTGAATATAGAGCAGTTTTCAAGTTGATGAGGTACACCACTTAGTCTGAAAGCTAGAGATAAAGCCTGTTCTACTCCTAGCTCCTGACTCCTGACTTCTGAATTCTGCTGTATACTATCCAGAAATAAACAATCCGAATCAAGTTTCCCTGAGTTCAAGGAAGTTTTCATATTCTACCTCCATCATTTCTCGAAACGATCTGTATCGGTCAGCTCCTGGAAGCCAGTCGCAAAAAAACCAAGCTTCCCATTCCCCATCTTCTGCAACCACTTGAGGATTGAGCAAGTAAATAGCAGACTCCCCTTTCTCACTGATTTCTAGGGCTGTCTGTAGATACTCCACTCGAAGTGTGCTGCAATCTTGAGCATCACCGTAGACAAAATAGTCTGAGTTGGAAATCGAAGGAGTTTCCCATTGAGAATCGAGGCTATCTATATCATTATTTTTATAGGGGTATAGAAAAGCATCGATCCAAGCTTGATGTCTTACCCACAACCATTCAATATCTTCAGTTGACCAAAGTTTGTAAATAAATGGTGTGGTCTGACGCCATCCATTAGTGACTTTCAGAAACTCTCGATAGGAGGATGGCAGAGTCGTTTCTAAGCGCGCTTCAGCGCGAGCAATTTGCTCGTCAGTCGCACCTGGATAACCGAACCAAGCTGATCGAATAACCTCTGGCGGTAATTTAGAACGCTCCTCATCCATTGAGTCTAGTAATTCCTGACTCCAGCGCTTTAAGAAACGTTCCCAGTTAAAAGTGTTCATGACTAAACGGGATATTTACACAACTGGAAGCACTGGAACCTCAAAGTAGGCTGGAATAGCAGGCGTACCTTGAAGTGTGACAAGAACTTGCAATCGGTATATTCCTGGTTGCTCTAAGGTTGTTGCAGGTAGAGTAACCTTGTAGGATGGCTTGCCTTCTGTGAGAGTATCCAACATCGTCTCACCCAACGATGTAATTGCATGTGTAGTGCGATCGCGCACATAGCCTTGAACAAGACATCTCATCTGCCCTCTTGGAACGTGAGGCGTATTAAGCTGGGCCAACCTAAAGCCAACCTCAAGTGCGAGAGGTTGGTCACTTCTGATCATGCCTGAGAATAGTCCGCTGGCTGTATCAACAACCATTGGCATTTCTGTTTGAGGAGGTTGCCATATTCTTAGTTGGTCGATCGCCACTTTTACAGGAGATACCCGCGATCTTTGTGCTTCAGGTGGTGCTTCAGGCGATCGCGGCTTTGCTGCGTCTACCTGACAGATAATCCATGGGTTGAGTCTTTCACTCTCAATGCCAGACCAAGTTTGAACTGTATTAGCTTCTAGGTGGCGAATAGTGGTTTGCTGTTCCTCGACTTGCCCGTCAATTTGTCGGGACTGAAACTCCACTAAAAATGAAGCAAACGTCCTCCATCCATCTTCCTCTCCTGAGGAGGTAATGTTTTCTTCAACTTGTATATCTGCGGATTCCACAACAGCTTGAGCTAATTTGCTCTCCTGCGTTGGTGGATCGAGGGATTCTTCTAGTTCTGTTTTTGGATCTACAATTAGCTGTTGCGATCGCTCTTCAAGAGCCACAAGCTCCCGCGCTTGAACAATCCAGCCTTCAATCTCGCTCTTTGAGACAGTTTGCCCTTCAGCTCTAAGTCGGTTCTCAATCTCATCGGCTGAAAGAGCGGCTAACTCTCGAAAAGTATGAATCTTGAGCGACTTCCTTAACCATTGCTTCTGGACGGAGCTAATCTCTTTAAGTCTTGTCAAATCATCGCGTTTTTTGCTGTTTGCAGACGTTGAGTTCTTAGTCGGTGGTGGTGTAGTCATCGCATCTTCCTCACTTGGCGCTCCAGGGCAAACCGAACCCATCAAGGGCAACAGCATGATGTGATGATTCGCCTAGCCCCTAGAAACACTTGGGTTTTATGTCACATTTTGGGAAATCTAGTTAAACTCCCATGAACGCGAGTTCACAACTTTCTAGATGAAAATCACTGACTCGGAGACTCGGAGACTCCTAACTCCTAACTTCTGACTACTATTTTCAAATTAGGCACCATGAGCG
>DALYIW010000419.1:0-2261 GCA_031970155.1 Coleofasciculaceae cyanobacterium CTOTU46601
TTGAGTCATTCCTTAAAAATACCTCTGACTCTACCAGCAACCTGCGGAATGTGGGATACAAGCATCGCCTTACGCTAACAGCACACTGCTAGACCGACTGCCTGCCGCTACTGTTGTTTATGTAACGGCGTAAGACCGAATTGATCATCATAGTATTCACGTTCCTTGCGCGTCACTTTGGTTGCTGCGAGTAAGGCTAAAGCGTTAGCGTTAGCTCTCGCGGTAGCGACGTTTAGCCCACTGCTGCCATTTCGGGTGTTGCATCAGGAGGCACAGGCTCGAAGTGCAGTACCATAATTTGGTCTGGACGCAAACCAATTGATTCATAGGTGCGCCCATGGCGATCGCTAAACTCAACTTCAAAGGCAGCACCACTAGCCAATTCCTCAACTACCGTCCCAACTTGCCCACGCCACAAGTTGTATTCAGGCAGATCGACTGTCAATGCAACTACATCAAGTAATTTGACTATGCTTATTGCCATTGCGTATCATCTCCACAATTTACAGAGGATAGCAGGTAGTTAATATTGGGATATCAGAATCATGCTCAATAATCCAACCACTACGAATGGTTGCACTTCTATCTTGCCACTCAAGCACGAAATCGAGGGTGTAGCGTTGTCCATACCCGTCACGTCGCCCTAATTGAGCTTCGTATGTCTTGACAACCTCCAAAAGTATCCTGCGTAGCTCCTGGGCATCCTCAGCAGTTATACCCAATATCGTTGAGAATAGCCGAGCTTTGTGTTTACCGTCATCATGCTCTGGGTTCAGACAGTAATCACGCAATTTACGAATGTCAACCACTGCATTATCAGCATTGGGAATCAACATTGGAAGACCAGAGGTGTATGTACCGAAGCACTATGGGGCAGGAAATTTAACGGGCGCATCCTACATTTTGCAGAAATATTTAAGTAGTGCGAGCCGGAGAGCTTGCATTGCTTGAAAACTCAATGGTATAACTCACCGCCTAAACCCAGAACTTGTAACAAAACAGCTCCAAGCAAAGCTTTGCTAATCTTAAAGGGAGACACTCCCCAAATTACTTCACTGGATATAGTCTGATGTCTGGCAACTCTTCCCCTCTTATCCAAACGGTAACCCCAGAACGCTGGGCTGGGTGGAGCATGGACTTCATTGGGGCAGGCTATACGGGTCTATTGGTCAAAAATGGTCGGGTCGTGCGAAGACTGGTTCCAGGGCGTCATTTCAGCTTCGCCTTGCCCTTGCTAGAACAATGCCAACTAATTCTAGTAGACAGCAAAGTTCGGAACTTGGAGATTATTTCCCATGGAGACTTTCTATCCCGCGACCAGTATATGGTGAATGTCTCCCTCAATGTAATGTACCAGGTAGTGGATGCCAATCGCGTTGCCCTGGAATTATCTGACCCCATTGGTGCCCTAACTAGCGCTGTCAAAGATAGTCTAGCGGTTACCATTGGACAGCTTCGTGTTGACGAGTTGACAAGTCACGGACGAATACAAATTCGGCAATACATACTTGACCATGCTGAAGTTTGTTACGCTTTAGGGTTTGCCCTAGAAGATGTGAGAGTTAGCGATGTCAGTTTTCCTCAGACTCGCGGGATAATTCGTCAAGTTGAGGGCATGAGTGCTAGGCAGGAGGCAGAACACGAAGCGGCGCTGAAGATGCAGATTGCCAGTGCTGGTCGCCCAGATATATTACCGCCACCTGTACAGCAGGTCAACATTGTCTCTGGTGGCAACCCTAATTTAAATAACCCTACCCTTGGCGCTACTGTAGAACCGACTAGCTTGGCAATTGAAGGAGAATTACTCCCGAAAGCAAGTCTGCCAGCTAAAGATACGCCAGTGCTTGCGCCGACAGTGCTGTTTAATAATTCTCAGGAAAGGGGATTAGCTCGTTTGGTACATCGATCATCAGGTGCGATCGCCATTTTATCAACAACACCTTTTACCATTGGACGCGAACCGACTAACAGCCTTGTCCTTGAAGATTCTTTGTCTTCGCGCAACCATGCCCAAATTGTTAAACTGACTGATTCTCAGAGTACAGTTCGATACCAACTAATTGATGTAGGTAGTTCCAACGGCACTTTTGTGGGTGGACAACGGCTAGCCCCTAATCAACCCTTCTGGTTGACTGAGGGAAATTTGATCAAAATTGGTTCTCAAGAGTGGACATTTGAAGCGTAATTGCAAGGTTGTTTCATCTGTTAGGGTTCAAACAGTTTAAAGTAGGGCACGGCAGTGCCGTGCCCCTACCCTGTAC
>DALYIW010000419.1:2281-5617 GCA_031970155.1 Coleofasciculaceae cyanobacterium CTOTU46601
TAGCGGTTTTCAATTGAGTTGAACACAGTTTTTGTAGGGGTGAACGGCCGTTCACCCCTACTGTATGTGGTGTCCATGCGTAAGTCCTCTTGTAGTCTATACAACTGAGAACCCCTATAGTTTAGCGATCGCTTCCTATTTCTCACTCCCGATTCCCTACTCCCTACTCCCTCTCAACAATGAAGCTTCCCATAAGTAGCAACTCGCTCTTCCCATTGATGCCAGTAAGTCTGCATTGTTTCAGGCTCAAACCAGAAAATCTCAGCAGGCATATCTGGAATTGCCACAACAATGACAGAGTGTTCTAGCTTAACTCCATAGGATTGGTAATAATAATTAACGGCACTAGAGTAAGCAGCAATTTGCAGCGGATAATCATACAAACGCTCTATTGAACCTTTAGGCTTATCTGCCGTTTTCCACTCACACAGACACGGAATACCTCTAAAGTTCGCCACACAATCTACTATTCCGGCATAACCCAATTCATAGTTGAAAACAGTACCTTCCACCAGCCTGACTTGGCTAACATCTCGTAGGACTGGCTCTATGCTTTCCCAATAGGGAAGTATACTATCAGGACATGCAGACTCTTGGCCTTCAAGGTAGCGCTGAATTTGCTTATGTGTTCCCGTGCCTCGACGAGAAGCCGTTCCAGAAATTCGGTTAGCTTCCTCGACTCCAACTCGCTGCCGCCAATTAAATAGCCTGTCTCTATCCTCTTGCGGTTTAGTGGCATTCAAAATTGTGGTGACGCTTGGGAGTTTAGAACCGTTGGCGTCAATGTAATATTGCTTCCCGTTATCTCGAATCTGTTTAGCGCAGTTACGAGGAAGTAGTAAAGTATCAGATGGCATTGACTTGTATTTTTAAAGCTAATTACTTTAACTTTTTTCATCAACAGAGGTAATTACATTAACATTAAACCCACCCATAGAGACAAGTTCAGCATGACGCCCATGATTAGATGAATAAGTTAGATAGAGATGCAGATAACTAGGTGGTAGATATGGCAACCTATCAGCCCATTCAATCGCCACAATTCCTAGTGGAACCTCTACCCCCTCCCAGTAGCTTTCCAGATTTAACGTCTCGACTTCATCAGGTTGCAGACGGTACAAATCCAGATGGTACAGGGGGATGCGTCCTTCTGCGTACTCATTAATTAAGGTGAAGGTAGGACTAACGATGGGATCTGTAATGCCTAATCCTTCACCAATACCTTGAACCAGTGTTGTTTTCCCAGCGCCTAACTCCCCAGAGAGCAAAATCACACTACCTGCTGGGAGAGACTGCCCAAGATGCACACCAAGCGATCGCGTCGCCTCAGCATCTGCCAGAAAAATAGTAGTCATTTGTTGTTGGTTGTTTGTTGTTTGTTATTGGTTGTTTGTTGTTGGTTATTTGGGGTTGGGAAAGACTAACAACTCAAGTGGTTATTAGTTATTGGTGATTGGTTGTTTGGGGTTGGGAAAGACTAACAACTCAAGTGGTTATTAGTTATTGGTGATTGGTTGTTTGTGATTGAGAAAGACTAACAACAAACAACAAACAACAAACAACAAACAACTAACCATGAGCTCGACTGTACCACCGTAGCAACACCCGTGCTAATCGTTCAGGATTGTGTCGCACCAAATTGGTCTGTTCATCTTCATCCATCACGTTTGCCATGACCATTCGACGACCCAATTTAGCAGTAGATTCTCGGTCAAAGAAAACAGGGTGAGAATTAACTTGGGCATATTTAATTAAAGATTGGGCTGAGGGCACCCTCCTATGCACCAACACGGCGTTAAATAGTGGTTTGCCGCAAGCTTCGTCGATCGCTTGTATGTGATCAGAGACGGTGTAGCCTTGAGTTTCACCCGGCTGGGTCATGATATTACAAACATAGATGCGCGGTACTGAGCGAGAAGCGATCGCTTCACTAATTTCTGGCACTAATAAATTTGGAATGATGCTGGTATAAAGGCTACCCGGCCCAATAATAATATAGTCAGCCTCTTCAATGGCCTTGAGAGCGGCTGGTAAAGCCGGGGGGTCTGCAGGAATACAACCAATCTTCTCGATTTTGCCTTGAGCCTCGGTAATACTAGATTCTCCTTCAATCCGACGCCCATCTGCTAATTCTGCCCAGAGGCGAACATCACTAAGAGTTGCTGGTAACACCCGTCCCCGTACCGCTAAGACTTGAGAACTTGCGGCTATCGCTCGCTCTAAGTCGCCAGTAATCTCACTCATTGCCGTCAGGAACAAATTACCAAAACTGTGACCGACTAAACCGCTACCGGACTGAAAACGGTACTGAAACAATTCAGTTAACAACTTCTCCTGATCTGCCAGTGCCGCCAAACAGTTGCGAATGTCTCCTGGGGGTAACACTCCAAACTCTTGCCGTAGCCGTCCGCTTGAACCTCCATCATCGGCCACCGTGACAATAGCGGTGATATTAGCACTGTAAACTTTCAGTCCTCTAAGTAAGGTGGAAAGACCCGTACCACCCCCAACAACAACAATTTTCGGCCCACGGTTCAATCGGCGATGGGCCATCAGCACATCAACTAATTCTTCATCTTTACCAGGCTTTAACACCTCAGTAATGGAACCTACTGTCCGGGTTTGTCCCCAGAAAATCAAGATCAGACCGCAGCTAATCGCAATTGGGCCTGATACATAATTGGGCATAATGGTTGCAATTCTTTCCAAGACTTTCCCCATGAAGTCAAGCAAATAAAAAATTGGGGTTAGCTTTGCCCAAATCGCTACCCCCAGACTTGTCAGTAGTACGCCACTGGCACTTAAGAGCAACCAACGTTTTACAAATAATCCAGGCGCTAACCACTTAAACCATCGGTTGACTCGCTGGGGCGTCCGCCCTCTTGATTCATGTTGCAGGGTGCGTAGGGTTCGTTTGAAGAGACTCATTGAGGACATCACTGATACAAGTCTGAGAAACACAAAGACTGGATAGACTTTAACCAAGCGCAGTGGAATCACTCAAGGGCTTGGCTCAATTTAACTAAAGAAGTCTGAAGTGTAAAGGATATTAGCGCCGCGCCGATTCCGCCAAGTGAGGACGTGACGCTTGGATGCACTGTGGACTTGTCGGTACATGCCTTGCCTGTTGTGGGTCGGAAGATTTCATACTTCATCCTTCATCCTTCAGCTGACTGGTTGTATGTTGTTAAAGTTGCCATATTACTATTAACCGAACACAGTTACTAACGCAGGATACCTTCAGAAGATTTAAACTGGGGTGCGGTCTATACAACATAAGGAGCAAGGGCAGTGATGATGAAAAGTTGATGCTCTACAGCTAGTAGCTCCTAACCC
>DALYIW010000420.1:0-5585 GCA_031970155.1 Coleofasciculaceae cyanobacterium CTOTU46601
TAGGGGTGAACGGCCGTTCACCCCTACTCTATGTGGTGTCCATGCGTAAGTCCTGTGCATGTAAATCTGTAGTGTGAGCCAGAGAGCTCACGTCCCCTAAAAGTGAGTAAGATGTTTGCGCTAACACGCACGCATTCGCGAACACACTACCTAATAAATTTGCAACGTTGGGATGCACTCCTCAAGCCGATTCTTTGGAAATCGTCTGAGAGTCCGGCAGCTTCAGGGGTTCCTTTTTGCTGAAGATGAGAGCATCATTGACGCAATCAATGAAAATTGTGTCACCTTCAACAAAGGTATTTTCGAGGATCTTAGTGGCGATCGCATTTTCCAGTTGTCGCTGTATTGCCCGCTTGAGGGGACGAGCGCCGTATACCGGATCGTAACCGACATCGACTAGGTGTTTGATGGCGCTTGGCGACAGTTCTAGCTTAAGTTTTTGGTCAGCTAAGAGGCGCTCAATCCGTCTGAGTTGAATGACAACAATTTTAGCCAGTTCAGAGCGACTGAGGGTGTGGAAGATGATGATATCGTCAACGCGGTTGACAAATTCGGGGCGGAAATGCGATCGCAACGCCGATGTCACCCGTTTCTGCATTTCATCATACTGAGAATCATCACCAGCAACGCTCAGAATATGGTCGCTACCAATATTGCTAGTCATCACAATAATCGTATTGCGGAAATCTACTGTTCTTCCTTGAGAATCAGTGATGCGTCCGTCATCGAGTACTTGCAGCAAAATATTGAAGACATCCGGGTGCGCCTTTTCTACCTCATCCAGCAGCACCACCGAGTAAGGACGCCGACGAACTGCTTCTGAGAGTTGCCCCCCTTCTTCGTAACCCACATACCCTGGAGGGGCACCAACTAGCCGCGAGACAGCGTGTTTCTCCATGTACTCAGACATGTCTATCCTGACAATGGCGTCATCGCTGTCAAACAAAAACTGGGCAAGTGCCCTAGCAAGTTCAGTTTTACCAACGCCAGTTGGCCCCAAAAACAAGAAGGAACCGATAGGACGTCCGGCGTCTTTCATCCCCGCCCTAGCGCGACGAATTGCGGCGGAAACAGCGGCAACGGCTTCAGTTTGACCGATAACCCGTTCGTGCAAATGACCTTCTAGCTGCAACAGCTTTTGGCGTTCTGACTCCAGCAATCGAGTAACTGGGATACCCGTCCACTTGGCAACAATTTCAGCAATATCGGCTTCGGTGACTTGTTCGCGCAACAGAGCACTACCAAGGGATTGGATTTCTAACATCATGCTTTCTTTGGCTTCGCGATCGCGCTGTACCACCTCCAGACGCCCGTACTTCAACTGCGCCGCCTTATTGAGGTCGTAGGCCCGTTCCGCCTGCTCAATTTGCATTCGTAACTGTTCTTCTTCTTCCTTCAGGGCACTAACGTCTTTTAATACCTGCTTTTCCGATTCCCACTGGGATGACAACCCTTGCTGTTTTTGCCGTAAATCGGTCATTTCTTGTTCAATGCGCTCTAAACGTTCTCGCGAAGAACGATAGGCACCTGTGACACCGGGACGAGCATCTTCTCCTTGTAAGGAGAGCTTTTCCATCTCCAGCTGCATCAGTCTGCGGTCTATGACTTCCAATTCTACTGGTTTGGAGGTAATTTCCATTTTCAGCTGAGCTGCTGCCTCATCAACCAAGTCAATAGCTTTATCGGGTAAAAATCGGTCATTAATGTAGCGCTGAGACAGCGTTGCCGCAGCAACCAGGGCAGAGTCGGTGATGTTGACGCCGTGATGGACTTCGTAACGTTCTTTGAGACCCCGTAGAATCGAAATCGTATCTTCTACTGAGGGTTGCTTGACAAAGACTTGTTGAAACCGACGTTCTAGTGCGGCATCTTTCTCGATGTGCTTGCGGTACTCATCTAGAGTGGTTGCTCCGATACAGCGCAATTCTCCTCGCGCCAGCATTGGTTTGAGCAAGTTACTGGCATCCATTGCTCCTTGAGTAGCACCCGCACCGACAACCGTGTGTAATTCATCGATGAACAGTACAATCTGACCATCTGAGTGGGTAACTTCTCGCAGTACCGATCTCAGTCGGTCTTCAAATTCTCCCCGGTATTTGGCTCCTGCAATCAAGCTGCCCATATCTAGGGAAATTAGCTGGCGGTTTTTTAGGGATTCAGGAACGTCGCCATTAACGATGCGCTGGGCGAGTCCTTCTGCGATCGCCGTTTTTCCAACACCAGGTTCTCCGATTAGCACTGGGTTATTTTTCGACCGACGAGATAGCACCTGCACGACTCGGCGAATTTCTTCATCTCGTCCAATCACTGGGTCAAGTTTCCCGGCTTTTGCTTGTTCTGTCAAATCCCGTCCGTACTTCTCTAGGGCATCATATCGAGATTCGGAACTTTGGTCAGTGACTTTTTGACTACCTCGGATGGCTTTAATCGCCGCTTCTAGCTTTTGGGTGTCGAGGTTAAATGTTTTGAATAAGCGCCGTCCTACTCGTTCATCTTCTGCTAAGCCCAGAAGTAAATGTTCTACTGCAATGTAGGCATCCTGTAAAGCGGCTCTGGATGCTTCAGCATTATCCAGCATAATATCCAAGCCACGACCTAGGTACAGTTGGTCAATGATCTGGACTTTGGGTTGACGGTTGGTGAACGCTTCCAGTTGCTGCTTAAACCGAGGAACGTCAACAGTGACGCGAGTCAGAATCTGAGTAGCTAGCCCCTCTTGTTCTAGCAGTGCGATCGCAACATGCTCTACCTCTAGCTGTTGGTTTTTGAAGCGACGGGCAACATCTTGGGATTTTACAATCGATTCCCAAGCTTTATCTGTGAATTTGCTAGAGTCAGTGGGCTGCATGACCTAAAACGATTTCTGATTGAATACTATCTCCCCAGTCGCAGTATAACAATCTACGATCCTCAGCTATGTATATCCCTGAGAGTAAAACAGGACTTACCCATTTGAACGAAGAATCTGAGGTGCGAGGGAATCGGGCGTTGGGAGTTTCCGACAGGACTTACGCAAATTGCTGATTTAAACGCTACTGCTAGTAGTAGGGTGGGCACTGCCCACCTACATGTAGAGGTTTTGCGTAAGTCGTGTCCGAACCAGCGAAAGCCCGCTCAAGTCCCGACTCTCTACTCTCTACTCTCTACTCTCTACTCCCTACTCCCTACTCCCTACTCCCTTGTGTCAGTCCTGACTAAACCACCGCCGCTGCCGCCTTCAGGGCAAAAATTTTCTCAATGACCTCTTCAACCACGATATCAGGCGTTGAGGCTCCAGAAGTCACTCCTACAACAATTTCTCCAGGAGGAAGCCAGTTTTCCGTTACTTCTAAATCGCGCCCTAACGGCTTATGCTCTAACTTATTTCCTGCACCAATGCGATCGGCGCTATCAATGTGGTACGAAGGAAAGCCCCGCTCAATTGCAATTTGTTGTAGCTGAGTGGTGTTGGAGGAGTTGAAGCCACCAATTACCACCATTAAATCTAACTTTTCTTCTACTAGCCCCAGCATGGCATCCTGGCGCTCTTGAGTAGCATCACAAATGGTGTTGAAGCTTTGGAAATGGTCATTAAGTTCAGCCGGACCATATTTCTTCATCATGGTGCGCTCAAACAGCTTGCCAATCTGCTCCGTTTCGCTCTTGAGCATGGTAGTTTGGTTGGCAATACCAATCCGCTCTAAATCTCGGTCTGGGTCAAAGCCTACTGAATGAGAGCGTTTAAACTTTTCCATAAACTCATCACGACTGCCACCATTGAGAATGTAGTTGGCAACATACTCCGCCTGTTGCAGATTCAGCACCACTAGGTATTTCCCGGCAAAGGAACTCGTCGCGACTGTTTCCTCATGCTTGTATTTGCCGTGAATAATGGAGGTGTAGTCTTTTTTCTTGTGTTTTTCAACAGTGTTCCAGACTTTGGATACCCAAGGACAAGTGGTATCAACTATCTTGCAATTTTTGTCGTTCAGTAGCTGCATTTCCTGAACGCTGGCACCAAAAGCCGGTAAAATCACCACGTCACCCGCACCGACGACGGAAAAGTCTTTGTTAGCGGCAAGCACTGGAATAAACTCGACTTGCATCTCCTGCAAACGCTGGTTCACCGAGGGGTTATGGATAATTTCATTAGTCATCCAGATGCGTTCGGTGGGAAAATGCTGACGGGTTTCGTAAGCCATAGCCACGGCTCGCTCAACGCCCCAGCAAAAGCCAAAAGCCTCTGCTAGTCGGATGGTGACTTCTCCTCGTTGCAGCCGATAGTTGTTCTGGCGAATTTCTTGAATCAGGTTGCTTTGGTATTCAGACTGTAGCTGAGTAGCAACTTCGGCTTCGTGACCAAATCCTTTGCGATGGTAATTTTCTGAACTATGGAGCGATCGTTTGAAGGCTTTTGTATCCATGCCGCGTGTCCTGTAAAATAACTTTACATATCTCTTATTCACCAAGGTAGATCATAAGGTGCCAGGACGCCTTGGTTAGTTCAAGAGCATGACTAATTCGCTAACAGTTTCACTAAACTTATCCAAGCTCTCATCTACTCAGGACTTACGCAAATCTCTCATTACGAACCACATATGGTAGGGGCGTATAGCTATACGCCCCTACCATATGTCGTGTATCGAGCGTAAGTCCTGCTACTTTAAAGCAGTAGGCTTGAGTACCAGCTGGTTAAAGACTATAAGGGCATTACGCCAGACTAAGTAGCCTTGAGGATTCAGGTGTAAGCCATCGGTACTGAGTTCGCGTTTGAGGTTGCCTTTAGAGTCGGTAAACAGGGGGTAGAGGTTGAGATAAATGACGCCTTCTCGTTGAGCGATCGCTTTGAGTTTCTGATTGAGTTCTTGAATGCGACTGTTAGGGATAGACAGGAGGCGATCGCGTCTTTCCCAGGTTAATTTTTCTGCACTATGGGGCAAAATCGACTGGACAACAATCTTGGTCTTAGGATGAACTTTTCGTAAGTAGCGAATAATCAGCCGTTGGTTTGCCAAAATTGTCTCGTCCTTTACTCCCCCAATCAAGTCATTAATGCCAATCATCACAAAAATGACCTCCGGCTGAGTCTTATCAAATAATGCCAATCGATTGAGCAAACCTGCTGTGTTTTCACCTGAAATCCCCTGATTAAGCCAGGTATGCTCTGGGGGCAACAGTTGATAAGGAAACCACAGACTTAGAGAATCGCCTAGGAGTATAGCTAAATGTTCTGGCTTTTGAGCTGCCGCTACTGCCGCCTCCTGTTGTAAAAGTTCTATCCATTGTTTGTAAGTCAGCTGGAGGCGATTTCCCGGTTCCGGCTCTGGATCAGGTGTCGAAGTCACAATCGCATATGATAAGCGAGTAGCTGCCGCTGATTGACTGACGGGCGACGGCAGCGACCAATGATACTTACGTACTAAAACATAGGCGATCGCTAACGCGAGTAGCCCATTAACAGCTAGGGAGAAAACGGCCCAAGCCGGGAAAGTCTTCGAGCGAGTGGACACTTGATTAAATCAGCATCTGGTTTGAATCAGATTTTAGTGTCATCTCAGCCCTCCACTCAATTAGTTTGGAAGTTGGATTGTTGGTTGGTGTGGTGG
>DALYIW010000421.1:0-5550 GCA_031970155.1 Coleofasciculaceae cyanobacterium CTOTU46601
ATCCGTTCCAATCGCTGTGAGTCTACCCGTACTGAAAGTGTAGAACTAGGGGAAGCTTCACTCTTATTTTTAGCAGGGGGCTTAGTCGTAGTAGAAGCTGTAGAATTTAGCTCAGATTTAGCTGTAGAAAGCTCTTGGATAGGTGGCAAACTCTCAAAGAGTTGCTAAATAGATTGAACCGCTACTTCTAGAGTCTCTGGTGTCTGGGTGGATTCAACTAAATCTGAATGCTGCTTTTGAAGTGAATTGGATGAAGATGTCAGTGGAACTATTGAGCTACCAGCAGAAGCCTGTAGCTCTTCCATGGCAAAGGCGTTACCGAACACTTCTTCTAGCGAAGGGGCTTCTTCTATTGCCTCACTTATATTAGTAGCGCCGATAACCCATTCGACATCTATAATTTCAGAGGAGTCTGGCACGTCGGCCTCGGCTGGTGAAGGATTTACTTGAGTGCCAACTTCGGTTTCTAGAGGACTATTCAACGTTTCCTTGTATATCCCTGGGCACTACCTCAGCAGGTGCCTCTAAATCCATTTCCAAAGTGGTAAGAGCATTGCCAAAAATATCCTCAAGCAAGGGTATGTTGTCTTCTTGCTCTGAGACGATAAACTCTTGTTGAGTCATCAAATCGGCTTCCGGGATGGCACAGAAGTCGTTTGGTGTCTCGATCGCACAGGAGCTAACACTTGGCTTATTTCCAGTCAGCACGGCTTGTCTGGCACTCTCGAAATCAGTTAGTGCCTTTTGCGTAATTTCTAACCCACGCTCTGGGTGAGCATTGATGGCAGTGAGGGCAGATTGGGCGATCGCTCCAAACTCTACCTCATTGAGTAACTCAGCAAACCCTAAAAATACCTCAGCTTGCGCCCGTAATTCTCCGGCTACCTCGTACTCAGATGGATTAGCCACAACTAGGGCAAGGTGTTCAAGTCCTTGAGCGACATCCACTTCAAAGATCGATTTGGTCATATCCACCCCCAAGTCCGCAGAACTTGGCATGTAAGTCTGGGACTGGGATATAGCGTCTTGAAATTGTTCTTCAAGTAGGATGAAGATTGGGTCAGCTAGAGCTAAGGCTTGTTCGCCATCGAAGTAACCTGTTTTAATTTGCTCCATCAGAGGCAAACGCAGACAGTCGTAGGCTTGTAGCAATTGACTTTCTAGGTCTGTATCAATTTCTAAGGTAGCGCTGTAGAGAGCTTTGAAGATGGTTTCTAGGCGGTGAGCTATAGACGCGATCGCTTCTAACTCAACGCTAGCCGCTCCTCCTTTGAGAGAGTGAGCTGCTCGCATTATATTGTGGATTTGAGCGGTACTATGTTCAGAGCTGAGATTTAGTAAACCTGCTTCAATGGTTTGCAACAGCTCAGGAGCTTCTTCGATGAAAAATTGATAGGCAGAATCGCGGATATCTGGATTAATTGCCATAGTTTGTTATTTGTTGTTTGTTATTTGTTGTTTGTTATTTGTTGTTTGTTGTTTGTTGTTTGTTGTTGGGGGCGTATCTCATTGCCTGTAACTTTTTAGTGTGAGCTGGAGAGTTTGCCGCTGCACCCAGTTATGAGTTATGAGTTTTGAATTAAAATGAATAACACCGTATTTTGCTGGCATTAGGATGCACCCATTGTTGGTAACGAACAACAAACAACCAACAACAAACAACCAACAACAAACAACCAACAACTAACTAACTTTGAATTGACCAACATCCTCTAGCAGCGCATGAGCTACCATTTGCAGTTGTTCAAAGGAAGACGATACAGTGCTGGCTTCCTTTGATGTTTTTTCGGCGATTTGTGCCACGCTTGTCATGCTTTTGGTGACTTCCTCAGAGGCGTGGGATTGGACAACTGTTGCTTGAGCGATCGCTTCAACTAATTGATTAATCTGAGTAGACGCAGCCGTAATTTTGTTGAGACTTTGGCGGGTTTCATCTACAAGTTGAGTTCCGGTTACTACTTGCTCAGTACCAGCTTCCATCGCGGCTACCACTTCATTGGTTTCTGCCTGAATGGATGCAACTAGCTTTTCAATTTCACTAGTCGCTTCTGCTGACTGCCGTGCCAGAGAACGCACTTCGTCGGCAACCACCGCAAAGCCTCGTCCTTCTTCCCCAGCGCGTGCCGCCTCAATGGAAGCGTTGAGAGCTAGCAAGTTGGTTTGAGCCGCAAAGGTACTAATCAGGTTCACAACTGTAGAAATCTTTTGTGAAGATTCTCCAAGGTGCTTGACTTTTTTAGCAGTTTCTGCAACAGTGTCTCGGATTGCCAAAATACCATCAACTGTACGGTTCATGGCAGCATCTCCTTCTTCTACGGTCTGAGCGGCTTGTTTTACAGCTTCTTCCGCTTGCTCGGCGTTGGCGGCAATGAGTCGCACGGATTCGGCCATTTCTTGCGCTCGACCTAGAGCTATAGCAATTTCCTCGGCTTGGTACAAGGCTTCGCTGGAGAGTGCTTGGACAGAAGCTTCGTTGGTACTGGTCGTTTGGGCTACCTGGCTGGCGGCTTCTTGTACTTGGAGTACAATTTTCCGCAAGTTAGCGACGGTGGCATTGTATGAGTCTGCGATCGTCCCGATTTCATCGGCGGTCACTTTCGCCCGGATGGTGAGGTCTCCTTTACTGATGGGGTCTACTTCGATCAGCAGTTCCAAGGCACGCTTTTGCAGATCTTCTTTAAGTTGGCGCTGCTCTTCGGCGAGTTGTTCAGTCTGTTCTAGGAGAATTACCCTATCTAGAGAAAGTCCCATCTGAGCGGCTAACTGCTTGAAGAAGTTAATTTCAGATTGTTGCCAATCGTGCGGGTTCTGGCAGTGGTGAGCCATCAGCAAACCAAAGGGCTTACCTTCATGCAAAATTGCCACTTCCAGATTGGATTTGACTTCCAGACGTTCCATGAACCTCAACTGCTCAGGGTGAAGATCTGCATCTGTTTCAAAAACTTTATTGGTGGGAATGACATGACCCTGTTGGTAGGCTTCGAGCAACTGCTCTGGAATAAAGAGGTCTTGGATTTTGTGGTTGAGGGCGCTCTGCCAACCTCTTGCCACTGATTCGGCTACTATCTCTGCGCCACCACCAGGGTTGAAGCGGTAGATGAGGAGCCGATCAACCTGAAGGATTTTGCGAACTTCCTCTAGAGTCTTCTCGAAGAGATCGTTAAGTTCTTGCGAGTTGAGCGCTCGAGAACCTGTAACTTTTGCAAGTAAGCGTGCCTGATCGGCGGCGAGTGCTTGTTCGGCTAAGAACACCTCTAGCTGACCGGCCATGTTGTTGATGTTAGCTCCCAGCACGGCTAGTTCGTCTTCTCCTTCTACTGCCAGCCGGGTGTCGAGATCTCCCTGACCAATTTTGTCTACCGCGCTGGCAGCATCCACAATGGGACGTGTAACTCGGTTAGCGATGTAAGCGGCGATCGCACTCACCAGCGCTGCAGTTACCAAACTTCCTATCGCCAACAGTAGGAGTAATTGTTGCTGTGGCGCAAAGGCGATGTCTGTAGGCGTACCGATAACGGCTTCCCATTTCAGAGTTGGCAAGCCTTCTAGTGGTCCAAACCGTGCATAGGAAACTAGATCGTCTTGCTTGTCAGTTTGATCGGTAAGAACCCGAGCGCTTGGCTTGTTGTCCGCTTGCAGTTTAGCAAAGTTGGAATACACTTCTGAAGGCTTTTTACTCTCCTTCGTCTTTTCGCTGGCTAGGAAAATTTCCCCATCAGCGGTATCGATTAAATAAAATTCGTCTCCCTTATTACCGAAGTTTGCGATCAACTCATCTAGTTTTTCCACTGGCATACGAGTTTGGATCACTGCGATCATCTTACCCGTGGACTTATCTTTAATTGGTGCTGCAATGTGGACAACAAACTTTCCAGAAGATTTGGATAGTTCTGGATTGCTAATGACAGGTTGATTGGTTTTGATGACTTCCTGAAAATAAACGCGATCGCTGTGGTTCGGTAGCGGGTCTCCTTTCGTTTGGAGCAGCACGTTGCCGTTTAGATCGAACATAGCAATGCTGTCATAGGTCTTACTACTGTCTATAAAGCGCTCTAGCTGTTCTAGCTTTTCCTCCACAGGAGTGTTTTTGGCTGTAGTAGGATTCGTAAAAATCGAGCGAGTCGCTAGCACGATAATGTCTGAATAACGCTCTCGCATAAAGCGCTTAACCTTGTCTTCTACACCGATAGCGCGTTCTACTTTGACATCGGAAATTTGTTGAGAAATCTGTTGGTTAGCAACGTAATAAGCCGTTCCTCCAGTTAGCAGTACAGGGATGGTACCAAGACCGATTGCTAGTGCTGTTGCTTTAGTCCGAAGACTGTTAAAGAGCCACTGACGTACTTGCAACAGTTGAACAGCAGAGCTTTTAGTCGAGGCTTTGTGCTCTATCTCGTCTGACTTACGCAGTGTAATTGCTGTTTTTGGGTAAGGCAGCAGAGCGGGAGAGGAATAATGAGTAGCAGAAGTTTGACCCTCAACTTCAACACTCTTAGAGGATGAACCACGATTGTTATTCATATTGTGGGAGCCAGAATTAGGAGAAATCTGAGTCATAAAAAAAACCTCATCATCAAAAATAGGGAGTAGGTTTTAAGTTCCACAAAATACCAGCAAGACAAAGTAGAGCCTTGCCTCTTTCTTGAGCAACTCATAATTGAGATTTGAGATTGATATGAAGCGTCTAAGACTTACACACGAACTCTACAAGTAACGTTAACAATCCACCTTTAAACCTTACTGGTAGTGTGTTGGCAGCTTTTAGTGATTAAGTCTTAAAGTCTTCAACAGTCAGCTAAAATTTATGCTTTAGGCATCGCCGCAATAATCGATAGACCATCAATAACCATTAGCATGTCACCGTTAGTTTTTAACCAGTACCCGCGCAAAAATGGCGCAATTTCCGGAGTCATAATGGATGATGGCGGCGATTGAATCCAATCAGGATTGCACCACTCAATATCTTCTACTCGACTGACGACAACACCTAGCATCTGGTTCTTGAAATTGGTAGATGTTGCCAGTGGGTCACGAGTCTGTAGCACGATTGCCGTGTAGGAAGAAGCACTATTTGCCTGTTGGTAGAAGGGAGTGAGTCCAACTAAGTGACCTAAATCAATCATCCAGAGAATTTCACCCCGCCAGTTGTAGACACCTAATACCCAGGCTGGCATGTGAAAAATCGGCACAATTTTACCGTTAGGAATCGCCAGCACCTCAGTCATTTGTTGCATCGGCAACAAAACAGTAGTATCTGGCATTAAACGAAACCGCAAGAACTGTTCTAGAGCTTTTGAAGAAGCTTTTTCAGTCGCTGGTAATACTGATAAGGAGTCGGACATTGCTTAATAGAGAGTGAGTGAGATGGAAAGGTAGAGAAGGCGAGGAAGGTAGAGAAGGTGGGGAAAAAATTACTCCTTCATTTCTCTTATCTTCCTTACCTCCTTTCTTATAAGCTTAGGGCGTGTTTTATCGCCCTTGAATTGGCTGAAATTGTAGGTTGGGTTGAGGAACGAAACCCAACATTTCTTGTCGCTTTGTTGGGTTGCA
>DALYIW010000422.1:0-3373 GCA_031970155.1 Coleofasciculaceae cyanobacterium CTOTU46601
AGAAGTGCAGGTCACGGGTTCCCCACATCTTGAAGCTTCCGGCTTTAAACCCATCGGTGAAAATGATGGTTCTTCTGTCTTCCGACAGCTTCCAGCCACAGGTCTTGTACTCTACAGAACCATGTGTTTGATGTTTTTTAAATCGTGGGAAGCCCTTCTTTTTAGTCTTCTTTTTACAGTTGTCGTAAAACCGAGCAATGGAACTCCAAGCTCGTTCAGCAGAAGCTTGACGAGCCATAGAGTTGAGTTGACCAGCCCAAGGAAATTGCTTGGCAAGAACTTTACAGTACGCGCTCAGTTCATATCGCCCAATCCCCCTGTTATCCATCCAGTACTTGATGCAAGAATTTCGGATGAAACGCGCAGTACGAATGGCTTCATCGAGCCGCTCATACTGATGTTTTTCCCCTTTAAGTTTTGCCTCAAGTACTAGCATTTTACGTTGTTTAAGCTGACATAAATTAGTCTAGCACAGAATCAAGAAAAGCCGTCCTGGAAGGACGGGGCTTTAAACCCAATTTTTTGGTAACTATCCGTCTTTGTTAATGTGGAATCAATCATACCCTCAGCTGCTGGTGTGAGCATCACCATCTACACTGTTGAGACCTATAGGTTCACGAATGTCGCAGTCATATTTTGATTCTGAAAATAACGGTCACAAGTCTTTTGAGTTACCTGGTGCTAAACCCCACTACAACCCTGACCGACCTGGACAAGTCAAGCATATTTTCCTAGATTTAGTGCTTGATATTCCTAACAAGAGCTTTCACGGTACCTGCACCATCACACTCGCACCAATACGCAGTAACATCAACCAGCTTTTGCTAGATGCTGTCAACTTGAATATCGAGTCAGTCCAAGTTGATGGGAAACCCCAACCCTTTGACTATGACAGTGAACAACTGCACATTCAGCTTCAGACACCCACCGAAGCGGGAAAAGAGATCAAAGTTGCGATCGCATACGGCGTTGAAAAACCCCAACGAGGTCTCTACTTCGTCGGCCCGGACAAGCACTACCCCAATAAACCTACCCAAGTCTGGACACAAGGCGAAGATGAAGACTCTCGCTTCTGGTTCCCTTGTTTCGACTATCCTGGTCAACTAGCAACGTCTGAAATCCGTGTCAAAGTACCAAAACCCTTCATTGCCATCTCCAACGGCGAACTAATCGCCACTCAAGAAGACGGCGAAGACAAAATCTATCACTGGTTACAACAACAAGTTCATCCAACCTACCTGATGACCTTGGCAGTAGGTGACTTTGCCGAAATTGAAGATGAATGGCAAGGCAAACCCGTTACTTACTATGTAGAAAAGGGTTACGAGGAAGACGCCCGTCGCAGCATGGGCAAAACACCTCAGATGATTGAGTTTTTCAGCGAGAAATTTGGCTATCCCTACCCTTACCCCAAGTACGCCCAGGTTTGCGTCGATGACTTCATCTTTGGTGGGATGGAAAACACCTCTACCACCCTACTGACAGACCGTTGTTTGCTAGACGAACGAGCGGCACTGGATAATCAGCGTAGTGAAAGCTTAGTTGCCCACGAACTCGCTCATCAGTGGTTTGGCGACTTAGTTGTGATTAAGCACTGGTCTCATGCTTGGATTAAGGAAGGAATGGCTTCCTATTCAGAGGTATTTTGGACAGACCACGAGTATGGGGCAGATGATGCCGCCTACTACCTACTAGGTGAAGCGCGTAGCTACTTAGCAGAAGACAGTTCACGCTATCGCCGTCCAATTGTTACCCATGTTTACCGAGAAGCGATCGAACTTTACGATCGCCACCTCTACGAAAAGGGTGCATGTGTCTATCACATGATTCGGACAGAGTTGGGTGATGAGTTGTTTTGGAAAGCGATTCACACCTTCGTTCAAGACAACGCCCACAATACTGTAGAAACAATTGACCTGTTACGGGCGATTGAAAAAGCTACGGGTCGTAATCTCCTGTTTCTCTTTGACCAGTACGTTTTCCGAGGTGGTCATCCTGATTACAAACTTGGCTATTCCTGGGATGCTGACAGTCAGTTAGCTAAAGTTACCGTTACCCAAACTCAGGTAAAAGAAGCAAAAAATGGCAGCAAAAGTGAACTATTTGACCTAAAAATCCCGATCGCATTTGGCTATACCCAGGAGAATAGTGATACTCCTGAATTAAAAACATTCACTGTCAGGGTTTATGAACGAGAACAGAGTTTTTACTTCCCCTTAGAGAACAAGCCTCAATTCATCAGCTTTGATTGCGGCAATAATTACCTGAAAACCGTCTGCCTAGAGTATCCCATCCCAGAACTAAAAGCCCAGTTAAAATCTGATCCTGACCCAATCTCTCGCATCTACGCCGCGAAGGCGTTAGCAAAAAAGGGAGGTTTAGAGGCGGTGAAGGCACTGTCTGATTCTCTGACTAATGATGCTTTCTGGGGTGTTCGGGCGGAAGTCGCTAAACAACTGGTACAAGTGAAACTGGATCAGGCATCGGAAGCTTTAATTGCAGGTTTAAACGATAAAGATGCCCGCGTGCGTCGGTCTGTGGTGGAAGCTTTAAGTAAAATTAAGACGCCTCAAAGCTACGACGCCCTGAAGCAGGTACTAGAAAACGGTGATGCCAGCTACTATGTGGAAGCTTCTGCTGCAAGCGGTCTGGGTAAAATGGTGTCAGTCAGCCTCAAAGATAAGGAGGATGAAGTTCTCCAGTTGCTGACTAAAGTCCTCAGAGAACGTACTGGATGGAATGAGGTTGTACGAAGCGGTGCGATCGCGGGTTTAAGTCAGATGAAGTCATCACCCGTAGCACTAGAAGTAATTCTGGAATATACTACCCCCGGTGTTCCTCAACCCCTTCGTTTAACTGCTATCCGGGCACTGGGAACAATTTCTACAGGTCAGACGCCGAATAATACGGAGTGGATTTTAGAACAACTAGAAGAACTCTCCGTCGAAACGTTCTTCCTAACACAAGTGTCGGTCGTTTCGGCACTGGGGCAAATGGAGACGCCAAAAGCTATTGGAGTCCTACAAGCGCTTGCTTCTCAAACTCCTGATGGGCGAGTCCGTCGCTTTGCTGAGGAAGCTATTGGGAAGGTGCAGAAAAATGTTGGGTCTGACCAAGCCGTTAAACAGCTGCGGGAAGAACTCGACCAACTCAAAAAAGAAAACCAGGAACTCAAAAGTCGTATGGAAAACTTAGAAGCCAAATCAAAGCAGACGATTTAAAGCTTTTTTTAAAGCTTCTTAAGCAAATGCTGGGTGTCTACCAAATCACATCAACACACCCAGCTGCAAGGCTTTGCTCATGACTGATGCTGGCGATCGCACTCAGTTGACTTTCAAAACAGGTTCGATAAAATTGAATTGTTACTATCAAT
>DALYIW010000422.1:3516-3727 GCA_031970155.1 Coleofasciculaceae cyanobacterium CTOTU46601
AATTAAGGAATATATATATTTTGTAATACTCTATACTATATTTAATAAAAAGATAAAAAAAACAAAATAATTATAGTTTAGAGAGGCAAATGGAAGGCGTGAGTCAGCATCAATTTGTTTATCCTGCTCAACAGCGCAGCGAACCACAGAGACGATACAGCGCAGAAGCGATCGCACAGTATTATCGTTTCCGGCCTTGGTCAGTTATCTG
>DALYIW010000422.1:3752-5514 GCA_031970155.1 Coleofasciculaceae cyanobacterium CTOTU46601
TTGTTCGCCACCTTTATTTTTAGTCTCAAGTGGGACGAATGGACGAACCGCGCTGAGCAAAACAAGTTGAAACAAGCCTCACAGCTGAGGCAGATTTTAACTAACCTGGGGCCAACTTTTATTAAAGTGGGACAAGCGCTATCGACTCGCCCTGACTTAGTTCGGAAAGATTTCTTAGATGAACTGATTAAGTTACAAGACCAGCTGCCACCTTTTGATAATGCGATCGCCTTCTCAATTATCGAAACCGAGTTAGGACGACCAATAAAAGAAATCTATAGGCAAATTTCCCCAAATCCAGTTGCTGCCGCCAGTCTAGGTCAAGTCTATCGAGCTTTTCTCCATACAGGCGAAGAAGTGGCCGTCAAAGTACAGCGTCCTAACTTACTGCCAATCATCACACTAGACCTCTATTTGATGCGTTGGGCGGCGGGCTGGCTGTCTCCCTGGCTACCTCTGAATTTGGGTCATGATCTGACGTTAATTGTTGATGAATTTGGCATCAAGTTATTTGAAGAAATCGACTACTGTAATGAAGCGCGTAATGCTGAGAAATTTGCCAACAACTTCCGCGACGACCCCACAGTCAAAGTACCAGCGATTTACTGGCGCTACAGTAGCATCAGCGTCCTCACTTTAGAGTGGATTCATGGTTTCAAGCTCAACGATACCGCCCGAATTCAAGAGGCTGGACTTGACACTAACACCTTAATTCAAATCGGTGTTATTTCTGGTTTGCGTCAGCTTTTAGAATTTGGATTTTTTCACGCCGATCCTCATCCAGGAAACTTGTTTGCCCTACCTGATGGGCGCATGGCCTACATTGACTTCGGCATGATGGATCAATTGGAGCAATATACCAAGGAAACCCTTGCTAGTTCTGTAGTTTACCTGATCAATAAAGACTATGGTGAATTAGCGAAAAATTTTGTCAAACTTGGCTTCTTAACTCCCGATACAGATATTCGCCCTATTATTCCAGCTTTAGAAACTGTGCTGGGAGAAGCCATCGGTGAGAGTGTGGGTAACTTCAACTTCAAGACAATTACTGATAAGTTCTCAGAGTTGATGTACGATTACCCCTTCCGTGTCCCTGCCAAGTTTGCTCTAATTATTCGTTCTTTGGTGACGCAGGAAGGTCTAGCCTTGAGCATGAATCCTAATTTCAAAATCGTTCAGGTGTCCTATCCTTACGTAGCGCAACGCCTCCTCACTGGTGAATCCCCAGAAATGCGACGGCATTTGATTGAAATCTTGTTTAAAGATGGGAAGTTCCAGTGGGAGAGGCTAGAGAATATGATTGCGATCGCACGTTCAGACCAGAACTTTGATTTGCTACCTACAGCTCAACTAGGTTTACAGTATCTTCTCTCAGATGAAGGTAAGTTTTTGCGGCGTCAGTTAGTCATCGCATTAACCGAAGACGATCGCCTTCACACTCAAGAAGTTCAACGACTCTGGAACTTAGTCAAAGATGATTTAAAGCCAGGGCGCTTGTTCAACGTGGCCTTAACTTCTCTAAGCGAAATTTCAGTCGAAAGCGTTGCAGCCATCTTACCTTTAGCGACTGCGCTTAAAACCGAGTAAGTTGCTGTACATTTTTTAGTGAGCAATTTCCATAGTTTGTCGATGGTCATTAGTTAGTAGTTACTAGGGAAGGATGACCCACGTTGGATGAATAGCCCCATTATTTATGGGGCTTAAAGTAGTCAACTACTCAGGGTTACTTCGTTGAACCCTGAGCTTGGAAGAATCAGTTTCC
>DALYIW010000423.1:0-5485 GCA_031970155.1 Coleofasciculaceae cyanobacterium CTOTU46601
AGGGGAGAGGGGGGCCAGGGGAGAGATTCCTCTGCTCCTTTATCTTCTTCCCAGCCTCAGACTCCTTTAAATCGCAGGCTTTGGGTCGTTTGTAATTCCAACTACAGCCCCGATCCGTTATTACTAGCAGAACCCATAGTTCAGCAGTTGCGTTCCTTGCAGCTCAAAGGGTTCCGAGATGCCGCGATTTGTAGTCAGGTAAGCGGTGAAGCGACTCCTGAATGGATGCTGCGGGTGGATCTGACACCTCCAGAAGAAATGCTCCAGGAGTGGGCCCGCTGGGGTGATGTACAGGCGATCGCGAGAATACTGAATCAAGCACTGGTTGAAGCGAAGTTGGAAGTTCGAGTCGTCCAAAAAGACGCGACTTTGCATCTATTCTGTAGCAGTTTGGCCGGACAGGAAACAGCGGCTCCAGACAAGCAACTCGCGGCAACTGCAATCACTCCTGTGTTAGATGCGATCGCGCCTCAAGGCATCCACGCCGCTACAATTTATGGTGTCGAGTCTCATCAGCACATCCGCACTCCAGAGCAAGAGACACCCATCTGGATTGAGTGGCTGAATTTACCAGCAGCTAAGGATGCAGCTTTATCTGAGTCAGCGTATGAGTTAGCTCAAAAAGAAAGCATAGAAGCGATTACCTTTTTGTTAGAACGGCTACTCAATCCCGATCTGGATCAGCGCTTAGCAACTGGCGGTATTCATCTAAAAATTCGTCGCAAACAAGATTTATTGCACATCATGAGCGAGGCACCGATTTGCCCGCTACAAGCTCAGATTGGCCCTCCTATTGCTCGATTTTTGCGTCAACTTACCCTGCCCAAAATTGCTGGCGCTAGAATCTATGGGCGTCGCGCTGGTTCTACTTCTCCCGCTTGGAACTACGGCGTGGATTTTGTTGAGCGCCAGCGTTTAGTACCCGAATCCACCCCTGAATTCGCGGCCTCGGATGCCTATGTTAACGATCTGGTGGCTCCTCCAGGACAACCCATTCGGCGGTCAGACTTAACCAAAAAAGATGTTAAAGATGGTTTAAACCCGACTGTCCAGTCAACAATTGTTACACTCCAGCGTTGGTTGTGCTCCTCTCATTTATTTGTTCAGGCCGTAGAGAATCAAGACCGAGCAACCGTTCATAGAGCACCAATCTCAAAACAGTTCTCGTCGTCCACGGGCGTCAAAGTAGCGCTAGTATGGGGCACGCTGGGATTATTGCTGACACTACAAGCTGATTGGTTGATGGGCCACTTATTGCGATCGCACGCTCAAGCACTCAGCACCGCACAAACCGAGGAAACACCAGCAGAGGTAGCTCTTCCTCAAGTATCTTTGCAAAAAAGCGATCAAGGGCGTTCTGAAAACTTTAACGCTTCCGGATTCACCGCTAGAGGGGAACGGCGCGTCATTATTAACCAAGGAACAGGCAATTTCCAAACACCAGAAAGAGCCAGAGCTGCATCGGCAGCCATTATAGCAGCAGCTCGTTCACCAAAGCCCTCTTTCAACAATCCTTTATTAGATGAGAAGCTGGCTCTCTACCAACAGCGACTCCTCCAGAGTAGTCCTCCTGATGTCCTGATTGTCGGAAGTTCTAGAGCACTGCGGGGAGTCGATCCGATCGCCCTGCAAAGTGCCTTAGCAGAACGGGGTTATCGTGACATTGAGGTGTTTAACTTTGGCATCAACGGTGCCACGGCTCAGGTGATAGACTTACTCATCCGTCGTGTTTTAAAGCCAGAGCAACTACCTAAGTTAATTATCTGGGCAGATGGGGCACGTGCGTTTAACAGTGGTCGAGAGGATGCTACTTATCAAGCGATCGCCACTTCAGAAGGCTATCAGCGCCTCACTAATGGAACCTTCCCCGGTTCAGATGAGGGTAATCAACGCGATTCTCGCTCTAGAGAAACAGCCCAACCTTTTGCTACCTTGAGTGCAAGTTATAAATCCATTGACAACTGGCTCAATCAGTCTCTAGCGAAACTTTCAACCACTTACCCCCAGCGAGACCAACTTAAATCACTACTGCGAGAACAGTTTGTCACACTGCTAAATAAAACCCATTTTCCTCAAGACCAAGCCCTTCAGGAAGCCCAGCAATTATTAGCAGCAAAAGATGCCATTGACTTTGATGGCTTTCTGCCGATGTCGATTCGCTTCAATCCCGCCACCTACTACAAGCAACATCCTAGAGTTAGCGGTGACTATGACGGCGACTATGAATCCTTCAAGTTAGGTGGCCAACAGGAAACTGCACTCAAATCACTCCTGCAATTTGCCCGAACTAACAAAATTGGTATTGTTTTTGTGAACTTACCCGTCACTAAAGACTACTTAGACCCAGTACGCAACGAATACGAGAAACAGTTTCAGCGTTACATGCGCGATCGAGCCTCACAAAAGGGGTTGATTTTCCGTGACTTAACTCAATTGTTGCTCAATAAGCCTGACTACTTTTCCGATCCCAGCCACCTCAACCGTTATGGTGCTGATAGAGTCTCCACTCAGCTAGCTCAAGACTCCATGATTCCCTGGCCTAGTAAATAGTTGGGAATTTTGAATTAACTAATGACCCAAAAATTATTGGTCTCAAACCTCCAAATTTATTCGGGGATAAAAAATCAAGCAAAGAGCCATGTTTCAATCCCCCTGATTCATCTGTAGGGTCAATCTAAAATCCAAACTCCAAAATCGAATGACATTTATCTCGATTCAATATGGTCTTTTCCTGCTAGGTGTCCTAGGAATCTACTGGTTCTTGCGAACGTTATCTTCGCGGCTATGGGTACTCATCGTTGCTAGTCTACTTTTTTATGCCTCACTACAAATCCAATACATCCCTCTATTAGTAGTAATTACTCTAATTAATTTCTACTTAGGCAAAGCACTGGGCACGAATACAACACCGGGGGAACATGCTACTAATCAACGTCTTTCTAATGAAGCTTGGTTGTTAGCTCAAGATGTTTGGAATCGCAGACGATTCAGGCTTTTGTGGCTGGGAATTCTGTTCAATGTTATGGGCTTACTCAGCTTTAGGTATGTTCCTTTTCTCTTAAACACTCTAGCCGTTACCCTAGGCCTATCAGTTGCCAAAGAGAGTGCTAGCTGGATTAGCACTCATTTAATCGCGCCTTTAGGACTCTCGTTCTTCACCTTTGAGTGTATTGCTTATTTGATTGATGTGTATCGAGGTGCTCCAGCGACTCAACACCCCATACAATTTTTAGCCTACAAATTATTTTTTCCTAAGCTTATTTCTGGCCCAATTACTCGCTATCATCAATTTGCTACTGGGCTGAAGACGTTACAATTTCCCAGCGCTGACCTTTTAACAGAAGGACTTTGGTTAATTGCCTGTGGTGCTATCAAAAAAGCACTTTTAGCAGAGCGATTAGGTATTCTCGTTGATTTGTGCTTTGGTAACATAGAGCGAGCTGGTAGTGGCGATTTATGGCTGGCGATTATTGCCTATAGCCTGCAACTCTATCTTGATTTCAGTGGCTATGTAGACATCGCCCGTGGCAGTGCTATTCTGCTTGGATTTAACTTGCCAGAGAACTTTGACTTTCCCTATTTCAGTACGAACATTGCCGATTTCTGGCGGCGCTGGCACATCACCCTAGGAGATTGGATACGCAACTATCTCTACTTTCCCTTGGGGGGTTCGCGTAAAGGTTTGGGTCGAACTTGCCTCAACCTACTCATTGTGATGCTCATTACTGGACTCTGGCATGGAGCAGCTTGGGGCTTTGTTCTGTGGGGGGGATTGCATGGTTTGGCGTTAGTCGTTCACCGCTTGACTCAAACACTATGCGATCGCATACATTGGGCACAACGCTGGTGGCAAAGTTGGTCAGGTATATTGGTTGCCTGGTTGTTAACCCAGTCAATGGTTTTCATATCCTGGATTTTTTTCCGGTTACCCAATATCAAAGAAGCTAGCTTAGTCATCCAGAAACTTTGGGGTCATCCCGCTGATATCCAGTTTGCCCAAAAGGTTTATATCGAGGTCATTGGTTTGGGACGCTTACCCATTGCCTTTCTTTTAGTCGTACTAATGGCGTCGATGGGGTGTGCCTATATCATTCAACGAAGTTTAAAGTTACAACTCAACTGGCCATTAAAGTTGGTGTTGGTGCCACTGTGTCTATATATAGTCTGGCTGTTAGCTCCTAATGTCGGCGTCCTTCCTTATATTTACTTTGATTTTTAATCAGTTGGTTGTTGGTTATTGGTTGTTTGTTGTTTGTAAAAAATACTTTCATATCGTTACAACAAATAACTTTTGTTCGACAGTCACACCCTAGGTCAGTTGTAAGGATGAGGGATAAATGTTCTGATACTCACTCCCGCATTCCTCCTTCCTCCTTGTTTGGTCAAAAGCTTGGGTCAGATGAGTTAACAATGCTTGTCCACACAATTGTTTTTTGAAGTGTGCGCTTTAAGCCTCTAACTATAGTTTTTCTGAGTTTTTACTCTCTATTCCCTAAGCTTTGCAACGCTTTTGCACCTTAGGTTACTAAGAGATAAATTTACCTGTGTTTACTTTGATATACATAAGTACAAATTTAGTAACTTTATACAAAACTTACTCCCAAAATTCTGATTGCTACGTCACTTGAGTCGATTGATAAGCCAGCGGTTTATACCAAGCTGCTGAATTTAGGGTAACTTTTAAATCCCCCAAATCCCCGATACACCAAGCTCAAAGCTACTTTTTGACAAGGAACTTGGTGTCATTAACTGTGCCAAGCAATTGGGGGCTATAAGATTAAGGATTTTAAACTATTTATTGCTGATATTTAAGTTATTTGAAAAAGTATGTAAAACACTGGAGATTAGAAAATTATTGAAATAATATGTATCGACAAGTAAGGTAAATAATTTTTGTCTTACTTAACAATAAACTAACGTCATTGCAATAATTAAACCATGACAACCACAGTACAGCGTCGCGAAGGCGGCAACTTGTGGGATCGGTTTTGCGCTTGGGTCACCTCCACTGACAACCGCATTTATGTTGGTTGGTTCGGTGTTCTGATGATTCCCACCCTGCTGGCCGCCACCATCTGCTTCATCATTGCTTTCATTGCTGCTCCTCCTGTAGACATTGACGGTATTCGTGAACCAGTCGCTGGCTCGCTGCTTTTTGGCAACAACATCATGTCAGGTGCGGTTGTGCCTTCCTCTAATGCGATCGGCTTGCACTTCTACCCAATTTGGGAAGCTGCATCCTTAGATGAGTGGCTTTACAACGGCGGTACCTACCAATTGGTTATCTTCCACTTCCTGATCGGCATTTTCTGCTGGATGGGTCGTCAGTGGGAGCTGAGCTACCGTTTAGGAATGCGTCCTTGGATCTGCGTAGCCTACAGTGCACCTGTGGCTGCAGCTACTTCCGTCTTCCTGATCTACCCAATCGGTCAAGGCAGCTTCTCTGATGGTATGCCTCTGGGTATCAGCGGTACCTTCAACTTCA
>DALYIW010000424.1:0-5460 GCA_031970155.1 Coleofasciculaceae cyanobacterium CTOTU46601
CGTTCACCCCTACAAATGGCGGTTCAACGGTCAAGAAAGCGTAAGTCGTGTGGAAATACGATCGCGATCGCTACTATCTCAGCGCTGTCTCTCAATAGCTGAGTCAGCTAGGAGTTTTTTAATTTACAGTATTTACTTCTTAGTGAATAGTTACATGAGATATTTTTTGGGTTAAACACATTTGGTTTTGTCATAAATAGGGTTTACGCCAATTCGTTGATTAAACGATAGATTTCAAGGTGCGAGAGCAATACACCCCTACCAGTTATAGAGATTGTGCGTAAGTTATGAGAAACAAAATTTTTTTAATTAACTAATATTAAGAAAATTTGACTTGTAGCTGAAGAGTAGATAAATAGGGTGTTTGTAACCCAATTAGCCCTCATTTAAGAAAAAAATATTTTCATAAAATACCTAATTAAATTTTTTATAAAGAGATTTTTGATTTATTTAAAAATTAGATAAAGACAAGGATTAACTCTACTTTTTTCTTAAAAGCAAGAACTATGATTTCGACATAGAAGTCTGAAAAAAATCAGAGACTTCAACCTTAAACCAAGCAAATTTTGAGATTTCAACTCTAATTTTCTTGGTGTTTTAGGATGACCAGTTTCTTCGCTAGTGAGGTATATGTATGGCTCAATTCACTGGAACTGATGGTAACGATCTGATCGTTGGTACTAATGAAGATGATCAAGTTTCTGCTCTCGGTGGCGATGATGGCATATTTAGCCTTAATGGCAACGATACAGTGTACGGCGGTTCTGGAGTTGACATCATTATTGGTGGTGGTGGAGATGACTTTCTCTTTGGGGAGGACGGCAACGATATCATCTTTAGTGATTCTCAAGTCTTTGGTGAGGGTGGCAATGACTTCGTTAGTGGTGGCAATGGAGAAGATGTCGTCTTTGCGGGCATTGGCAACGATACTGTCAACGGCGACAGTGGAAATGATGTCCTTAATGGTGAAGATGGCAATGATGTCTTATTTGGTGATGATGGGTTAGACGTCATCAATGGTGGCAATGGAGATGACGAAATCTCTGGTGGTTATGGAGATGACAGACTCTTTGGTGATGCTGGCAATGACACCCTCAATGGTGGTGAGGGAAATGACGTGCTTTTTGGCATGGATGGGAATGACCAATTATTAGGTAGTCAGGGGGATGACGACCTCTTCGGTGATGCTGGGGATGATCAACTCTCTGGTGAAGATGGTGCTGACATCATTAATGGTGGAGATGGCAACGATCAAGCCTTTGGTGGAAGCGGGGACGATCGCTTCTTTGCTGGTGGTGGAAACGACCAAATCTTCGGTGAGGAAGGGAACGACACAGCTGATGGTGAAGCCGGGGATGATACCCTCAATGGTGGAAAAGGCAACGATACACTCTTTGGTAGCCTTGGGAATGATAGTCTGATTGGTGGCGAAGGACAGGATGTACTTGTTAGCGGAGTTGGTAGCGACGCTATCTCTGGTGGCTGTGGGGATGATGTATTAGTGGGCGTTGACCCCTTTGTTCCAGAATTTGGATTTGGCGGTACCCCAAACAATCCCCTTGCTCCTTTCGAGAAAGATACCCTAACTGGTGGTCAAGGGCGTGATACGTTTGCTCTTGGGGATAACGGAACCGTACTAGGTATTGAACGAGGAGAACCTGAACTTTACTACTTTGGTGGTGGAAATGAAGACTTCGCCCTGATTACTGACTTCAATATCGGTCAAGATACAATACAACTGGCTTCAGATATCTTTTTCAATGATCTTGAGTTTGGTATATCCGACGGTAATAGCCTCCCGCAAGGAGTAACAATATCTTTTGAAGGCGACTTAATTGCAGTTATTGAAGCGCATTCGCTTTCAGGAATGAATAACTCTGCTAACTTCATGAACGCTTAGAAGTTTCGTACTTCCTAGCTGAAAATTAGTTGTGAAGCTTGTCCCATTTTATCGTGAGTTGGGTGATTGCCAATCTGCTTCGTCCAGACTCGGAATGTCCCTTTTGGTGTCTCGACAGGAATCATCTTGACACCACCACTGAGAATATCGTCGCGACCGGAGTAATTTAGATAATTGCTCATGTTAATTTTGCTTTTGAAACATGTGCTGGCATTGTGACTCTAAGCCTGAATGAATTCTTGATTTGATGCAAGAAAGACATCATCCGGATCTATTTGCGTGAATCAATACACTGAAGTTTGACTGATGACATTCACATTTGGGTCGAGGTCGCCACCCGTGTTGTAGACGTAATCAAACGCGCCTTGATCGCCGAGGAGGTGCGATCGCAAGAATAATCCACTCCAGCGTCCGATTGTCTCAGTTTCCGTGCATTGGTCTAACGTGGGTCTGTTTGGCTCCCGCTCAGGGTTGTCTTCGTTGGTGATGCCATAGTGGTTCGCACCTTCTACGGTCACTGAGACTTTGGGCGGGTTGAGAATGTGATCATACGTTGTTTGACTATTGAGCGGTGGAATCACGCCGTCCAAACTGCCCTGAATCAGCCCGACGGCGATTCCTTCGTTATTGATCGGCAAAAATTCTCCAGTTTGCTGATCGCGAAAGCTAGTGCCATAGAAAATACCTGCTTGCAACTCCGGCGGCCGTGTGTAGTCTTGTGAACAAATTCCGGGGAGGCAAATCTCGTCCTGTGTTGCGCCTAACCCAACGGTTCCGCCAAACGAGTGCCCCAGCAGTCCTAGCGTGTCGGTATCGGCAATTTCAAAAATCGGTGAATTCGGATCAGCATCTTCCACTTTCATCTGATCGAGCACCGCATTCACTTGCCCTTGCTCAGAAAGTAGACCCGTCACCGTTTGACCATCAGGTGCGGTTAGCGTCCGCTCATTGTTGGGAACCACGACCACAAATCCATAGCTGGCAACTGTCTCGGCATAGTTGGAATAGTCTGCTTTATCGACTAAAGCACCTTGCAGCATCAGTGCGATCGGCAGTTGATCGGGGGTTGAGTTTGGCAATACTGGATAGTAAACATCTGCTGGATCACCATCTGCCGAAATTGTGGTTGTGTAGTGCTTCACCTGGTCATAAATCGGGGCGGGATCGAAGCTTGTTTGTTGCTCTAAACTCAACCGCAGCACCTCTCCTTGTCCAGCAACAAAGCCTTTAATCGAGTCGTCCATAGGTTTCAACTGTTTTGTGCACTAACGCTTTCATATCTTCCTCATTCGAGGCATCTGAATGAACGTATAAACATTCAGCACCCGTCTGGTGAATCAGTTTGGCAGTTTTTTCGGCTTCTGCGTCGCGTCTGCCTGAGAACACTACTTTTGCTCCGGCATCACCAAAATCTCTCAAATGCCCGCTTCATCGACTTAGTAGGTGGCTGGTGTTACCAACCACCTACTAATGCTTGAATTTTAGATTGTGCTTCGTCTAGCCCCCGTTTTTGTGCCTCGTCTCCCATATCTAAACCATTGGCATGAATAAACTGAATGTCAGTCACACCCATGAATAGAAAAGGATAACGGAGTGCAGGTTCCTGATAATCCCATCCTTCGTAAGGAGAACCTGCTCCAAACTCAACGCCTCGTGACGTAATGAACAACACTTTCTTACCGTTCGCAAGGCCATTGAATTGACCATTTTCATCTGTAAATGTGCGACCCACACGAACCACTTGATCAATGTACGCCTTGAAGTTGGATGGAATGCTGAAGTTATACATTGGCACACTGAAAACACATCGATCGGCTGCCAAAAACTCATCTACTAACTCATCAGAAAATTTCAGCAGTTCAGCCATTTCTGGAGTTAGTGCTTCTGGAGGAGTAAAGTAAGCCGCAATCCAGTCTTCGGTGACGTGGGGGACTGGCGTTTGTCTTACATCACGGTAGGTAATCACATCATCAGGATGTAAGTCTTGCCACGCAACGATAAACTCCTTTGCCAACTTGCGAGATTTGGAGCGATCGCCCCGTGGACTTGAATCGATATGTAGAATGCTTGCCATAGTGCCTCAACCAGAAATTTCAATGGAGTGTTCGTGCAGTGGTTTGAAAGCAGGCTCGATCCTGGCATTGTTGAAAGCACAATTGAGTTTGCCGTAAGTGGCGATCGCCTTCTTTACCATTGATCTGAAGTGTACCGAGTTCCAGCGCTTAACTTCTTTCAAATTCTTACGATGTTAGGACTTACGAAAATTTCCTTTTGAACCACCAGTTGTAGGGGTGAACAGCCGTTCACCCCTACTATATGTGGCGTCCCTGCGTAAGTCCTGGATGTCTGATCAGATTCTGAGCGTGAAGGGCGAACCTGCTATGGCAATTAGTGGGTCACTTAAGCGCTGCTGTTGCCTCAATCTCAACCAATGTTTCTGGAGAGGCGAGTGAGGCAACTCCTATGCCAGTAAGGGCTGGGCGCGACTCTCCCAGATATTGCACGAGAATCGGTGCGATGTCCCCGATGAATTCTCCAAGTTCACCCCGAATGTAGATGCGAAGGCTCAGCAGATTCTCTATTGAGCTTCCCGATGCATCGAGAACGGTGGTTAGGTTAGTCAGCGCTTTCGAGAGTTGCCCCTCGACGGTATGGCATGAAACTTGGTGGTTCATGTCCCAGTCAACCTGACCAGAAATGTAAACAGTAGCCGTTGCGGTATCGATAACTGCTTTGGACATCCCGTGCGGCTTTCCATCATAAAGTTCTGGCGGATTGATCAGTTGCTTTCTCATTGTGTCTCAGTCCTTCTTTTCCTTTCCGAAGTTTTAGCAATATTGCGCTAGCCTCTTTTCGCAACAAGATTTAAGTCAGAAAAATCATTCTCACTTAAATCTGTCTTCAGCTGGCAAAGCAGATTAAGAATGTTTCCCCCTAAATAACCGGGTTCTAGCGGTGATTCTTCACACCGCATTGCTAGAATTTTAGTTAATTGATTTTCCACAGTTATTGGGTTTTTTAAGATAGCGATTAAGCCATTAATAACGGGTTGGAGAATCAAGCGCATTTGAGTATCTTTTACATAGTCTTTTGCCTGAGCCTTGAGCAAAGCATGACTACTGAATAAATCGAGATTTTGATTAACAATCTCTTCACAAATTTGCTCAATTAAGCGATGAGTTACATACTCCATAACTACGGGCTGTAGTGTGAACAGTGATGCCTGTTTCTCAACTAGCGATCGCCTCCATAAAGATTCTATAGCTTCCAGTAACTTAGACTGTAGTACTGGTGTAACAAAGTCTGAGCGTAACTCAGAAAGCGAAACTGGCTCACGATTAATTGCCAACCAATATATGATGTCTTTTTCTAAATCTGACAAGCGTTCAAATTGCTGCTCTAAAACATCTCGAATATCACCAAAAACTGCTGTATCTTGTTTTAAAAATTCCGAAACATTGCCATCAAATAAGTCAAGAATGGTGGTAGTCACTACTTTCAAAGCTAATGCATTTCCTGCATAGCGTTCGGTTAGTATTCTCAGTTGAGACTCATAGCCA
>DALYIW010000425.1:0-5393 GCA_031970155.1 Coleofasciculaceae cyanobacterium CTOTU46601
TAAAACAGCCGATCGCGCCGCCGCTGAACCGGGCGATACAGTTATTTACCGTCTCGCGCTGAAAAACTCGGGTGCAACATCAGCCACAAATATCATACTGACTGACACACTGCCACTAGGTGTGCAATTTTTGCCGAAGTCAGTGCAAGGCTCTGTCAGTAGTCGAACTGGCACGCAGCGGGTAACTTTGCCTCCAGCTGCAACCTCGAATCGAACGGTAACTTTTACCTATCCAACTCTGGCTCCTGGAGAGACATTGAATGTGGTTTATGCCGCCCTCGTGACACCCGACGCTATCCGAGGTGACGGGAGAAATGTGGCTCAGGAAACTCGCAGTAATCTTGCCAGTTATCAACTACGGATTAAACAGGGCATTTTATCCGATTGTGGGACTCTGGTGGGGCGGGTTTTTGTTGATAAAAACTTTGATGGTCAACAGCAGAAAGGAGAGCCAGGAGTACCGAATGCCGTAGTTTACATGGATGACGGCAATCGCATTACTACTGATGCTAATGGATTATTCTCTTTAGCCAACGTCATTGCAGGTAATCGTACCGCAACCCTGGATTTAAGTAGTCTACCGGGATACAGCTTGGCTCCAAACCGCCGCTTTATAGAAGGCAATAGTCAGTCTCGCCTAGTGCGACTTGAACCAGGAGGAATGGCTCGATTAAATTTTGGCGTAACACCTGCCTATGGAGAGGAGAAGCGATGAAGAACTCTCAGGAAACGGAAAAAGCTGTTGAAATAGGCAATCAGACACAAGTCATTGATAAAAATCTGAGTTTTGACGGCTACAAGAGGATTGCTCTTTACGTTTTACTTTCCAAAGGAGCCAAAGGAGGGTTTTCGGCGATCGCTGTTGGTTTACTCACAACCGTGTTGGGGATGATCCCGATACCAGGAACCGATAACGCTAATGCTGACGAACTACCAGATTCACTGAATCTAGAACCGACTGACAAGGTAACACAGGAGACTCAAACAAAGAGTGTAAGATCAAGCTCCTCAAAAGACGAGGGATTAAGTGGGGTGACGCTAAGGCGATCGCCACAGGAAAAGCTTGATGCTGCGCTTGTCCATCAGTATCACTCAGACGCGATCGCACCGAGTACAGCGAAAAAGGCGATCGCACTGCCATCAATAACTGCCAACTTAGAAACAACTCAACCAATAGCAGAGACAGCGCCGGAACAACAGAAGCACACACCAATTGATTCGACTTCCGATTCAGAGTCTCAACCTCCCCTTACGCCTTCTGTACCTGGGGCTTCCTTTACTAACAAACTAAGGAATTTTTTTCATCTAGAAAGTAAAAGTACAGCTCAAAACATTACCAATACTAATTCCCTTGAGACAAGAGACAACCCACAGAAAACTAGTAACACACAAACCAACAATCTAACTCCTAATCTCCCCATCCCAGATACCGGAACTGTATCTCAAAACAACGCTCCACCCGTCAATTCAGAAGGAAGTTTAGCTCAAGGCGAGGTACGCATCCTCACACCGAAAACGGGTGTTATTACATTGCGCTCCACAAATTTAGTTGTTCAGTACAATCCGGGTAGTCAAATCCAAGTCAGTGTTAATCAAAAACCACTCGACCCCTCAACTACCACCCAACAGCAGCGAGATGAAGCGAAGAATACCCTTACTCAAGTTTGGTACAACATCCCTCTAAAAAAGGGAAAAAATACCATTACCGTTCAGGCGGGGAATGGAACACCCGCAAGTATTGAGCTCAGAGTTGAAGAGACAGCCGCCCGAAAAATAGAAATTACCCCAGAAGGTAACCCCCGCGTCCCTGCGGATGGTCGCTCTATCATGACCTTGAAGGGACGGATTACCGATGAAAATGGCCAACTGATCACCGAAGACGTAGTGGTGACGCTGACAAGCACCTCTGGTAAGTTTGTGGGGGCCGATCGCGATAAAGATCGACCCGGATTCCAAGTCCTGGCAACAGCTGGACAATTCACAGCCCAGCTGCAATCCACTGTGGAAGCGCAGAAAGTGCGGATACGTGCGGCTACGGATTTAACGCTTGAAAACTCCCAGAAGTTACCAGCGCCACGCCGGAGTGTGAGTGAGGACGTAGGTCCAGTTGAAGGTCGTAATATTGATGGCTCAACCCCGCTTTCTAACTCCCAATCGACTAACCCGCAATCTACTCTTTCACAGAATGCGTTGCCGAGTACTGAAATTCAATCGACTAACCAGCAACCTACTCCTTCAGGAAACCCTGGGCGAATCACCGTTCAACCTTCTAGCCTGGAATCCTCAACCCTGATAGAGGCCTACACTCAAGTAGAGTTTATTACCAACCTGCGACCGTCACTAGTTTCGGGTTCCGTAAGTTTACGGATAGGGCCAGGTGGCACTAACTTTTGGGGTAGCCGACGTGACTTTCTCAACCCAGACACTATTGATGATGGGACAGAATTTAATTTAACTGGCGCGGTTTTCGCCACAGGAAAGGTAGGAGAGTGGTTATTTACGGGTGCCTATAACAGTGAACGTCCTCTTAATGAAACCTGCGATGGCATCACCCGATTGTTCCGAGGCTCGCAGTTTTGTGAACAACAATACCCTGTTTATGGAGATAGCTCCACTGTTGATTATCTAACTCCTTCCACTGATAGTGTGTACTTACGCTTCGAGCGAAGTTCGCCAGTGCCTGGGGCTGAACCCGATTACGTGATGTGGGGAGATTACAGCACCCAGGAATTTGCTAGGAGTTCCCAGCTATTTACAGCAACCACACGTCAACTCCACGGCTTCAAAGGTAATTACAACCTGGGTAATCTTCAATTTACTGCCCTGTACAGCCGTGATGTCCAAGCTTTTCAAAGAGATACAATTCAGCCCAACGGTACTAGCGGTTATTACTTCCTGTCTCGACGCCTCTTGGTGCCTGGTAGCGAGAATGTCTTTCTGGAAACTGAAGAAAACAATCGTCCAGGAACCGTAATCGATCGCAAACCCCTCACTCGCGGTGCCGATTACGAAATTGACTATGACCGAGGTACTCTGATGTTTCGGCGTCCGATTCTGGCAACAGAATTTGACCCGTTTAATACACTTGGGTCGGAAGTGGCTGACGGTTCAACGTTACTGGTACACCGAATTGTCGTCACCTACCAGCATGAAAACGCTGAAGGCGATGACGCGAAAATCTATGCAGGGCGCTTGCAATACAATTTCTCCCAGGCATTCAACTTAGAAAGCTGGATAGCCGCGAGTTATCTACGAGAAGACCAAGGGGCACAAGATTTCGAGCTGTTTGGGGCAGATTTCCGGGTACCACTAGGAGAGGATGGGCAGATTATTGGTGAGTACGCCCACTCTAGGAACTTTGGTAGTTTTCGTGGCGGTTCTTCGGGTTCAGCTTATCGGATTGAAGCTAATGGAACCATTGTTCCTAATTTAATTGGTCGAGCTTACTGGCGATCGCTAGAAGAAGGCTTCACGAATAATGCTACGACCAGTTTTACACCAGGACAGACTAGATACGGGGCGGCGCTTAGTTACAAGTTAGGTTCCAGTACTAACTTACAAGTTGGGTACGACCACGAAGTTAACTTTGGTATTTCTCCAGGTAGACTGACTGACTTTTACGACCCATTTAACCCTGGAACCAGCCTAGTTGACCCAGGCGATGAAGCCACCGCAGGTGCGCGGGTGGATAACAGCCTAACTACCATCCGCGCTGGGATTCAGCAAAAAATTGGAGCAGCGACTCTCGGTGTTGATTATGTCAATCGTTCTCGTGATGACCGAGTTAGCGATGTGTTCACAGGGGACGCCAGTCAGATTGTTTCTAGACTCAGCTATCCTTTCACTGATAGTCTGACCTTCCGGGCACAGAACGAACTCAATCTCGGTAGTAGTGACCCCCTCTATCCCAACCGCACCACCTTTGGACTCGATTGGAAAGCTTATCCAGGCGTAACCGTGCGCTTAGCCCACCAGTTTTTTGATGGAGGGCTGTTGAATAGTAATTCGATCACCAGTCTGGATACCATTTTGGAACACCAGTTAGGTGAAAACACCACCCTCAGAGGTCGGTACTCGGTGATTAGTGCCTTTAATGGCGTTACGGGACAAGGGGCTGTAGGACTCAATCACCGCTGGATTGTTGCTCCTGGGCTGCGGGTAAATCTGGGCTACGAACATACCTTTAGTAATACCTCAATTGTCACGGCGGCAGGCGATCGCTTTGCTCAACCTTATGCGGTGGGTCAAAGTGCTTCTGCTTTGGGACTGTTTGGCGGCGACGTGGCGAGCGTGGGCATTGAATACACGGATAATCCCAACTTCAAAGCATCGGCTCGCATTGAGCATCGTTTTGGTTCTGGTAATAACAACACTGTCCTCTCAGCGGCTGCGGCTGGTAAACTTTCGCCCGCTTTAACCGCCCTGGCTCGCTTTGAGCAAGCTAACTTTTCTAACCAGCTGATAGAAGGGTTAGGCAATTCTTCCACCCTCAGAGTCGGACTGGCTTACCGTGACCCAAATAGCGATCGCTGGAATGCGCTACTACGTTACGAGCATCGTGTCAACCCTTATACCATTCCCGAAGATTCGGAGTTAGACGACGGTACTCTTTCCAACGAGCACGTATTTGCCATGGAAACCATCTTTGCTCCTAGTTGGCGGTGGGAATTCTACGGTAAGGGTGCTCTTCGCTATAGCAGCACCAGTACGGCGGTAGATGACTATTCGGCTACCACTTTCCTCTCGCAATTGAGAGCATCTTACCGACTGGGCTATCGGATGGATTTAGCGGTTGAAGGGCGCTGGATTGGGCAGTCTAAGCCCGATGGCTTGTCGAGTTACAACGAATTTGGCGTAGCTGTAGAAACTGGGTATTACCTGACGCCCGATTTGCGGCTAGCGGTTGGCTATAGCTTTGGCAGTGTCGATGACCGAGACTTTACGGGTTATCGCTCCAAAGGTGGCCCCTACTTTAGTTTGATCTTCAAGGTAAATGAACTATTTGGTGGCTTTGGGCGGCAACGAGTCGTGCCACCTCAACAGCAGGAATCTCAGGTGAAACCCGTTGCTAACCAAGAGAAACCCGCCGAACCCGGTGCAGTCAATCCTAGGAACCCAGGTGACTTGTGAAGAGTGTAACAGTGCGATTAGTTAGGCATCTACTGGAATGCAAGACGATGAATCACAACAGTAGACAACCAGAAACTAGAGCGATGCTCGGTTGCATACACCATAGGGTAAGGGCACGATATTATCGTGCCCCTACAAAAACGGTGTTGAATCCAATTGAGAACTGCTGTAGGGACATCCCAAGGAGTGGGAGAGTAAAAGAAATTCAGGGAGCATCCCAATTTTGTATGTTTGGTATGTTCGGTATTGTAGGGGCGAACGGC
>DALYIW010000426.1:0-761 GCA_031970155.1 Coleofasciculaceae cyanobacterium CTOTU46601
TCGGATTGAATGATTTGCGATCGATCTATCAAAGAGCGAATTACCGCGCCCAATTCCATCATTTCAAAAGGTTTGGGTAGATATAAATCACACCCTGTCTGGTAACCCTTTATTCGTTCCTCTGTACTGGTGCGTTCGGTTAAAAAGACTACTGGCAACAAGCGAAACGCTGGTTTCTGACGAACTTGCCGTACTAAATCGTAACCGTCCATTCGCGGCATATTGATATCTGTCACAAGTACGTGAGGATGATAGGTTTCAATCATCGACAGCGCCTGTTGACCATCTTCAGCAGAGATGACTGAGTAGCCAGACATCTCCAGGTAATCACTCACAGAAAGGCGGGTTCCCAGGTTGTCATCTGCAACCAGGATTATCAATGGCATGGGGTAAATGATATGAGAGCGAATCTACTCTTACGCTAGGTCATGTCTGCCCAACCAAACAGGAGCTTGAGAACTATTTTTTAATAAATTCTTATAGAAGTGAAACAAACTGCTCTTTGGCAAGAACGGTAATTCCCAAAGAGTATAAAGGCATTAGCCCAGTATAAGCACAATGTGTTGGCGTAACATGTTTTTCTATACTTATTTTACCGCAATTGAACTGCTGCTAGACTAATCCCAAAGTCTTTATAGATGCGTCCGCATCTACATCCTGTTAATGAAGCACATGTCAAGCCCCCTAAGTTGAAGCTTTATATTTTTTTAAATTATAAGAGGCAAAACAAAAATCTTGAAAGTCGGGAGTCGGGAGTCGGG
>DALYIW010000426.1:983-5373 GCA_031970155.1 Coleofasciculaceae cyanobacterium CTOTU46601
CCTCGCTGATTAGCTTGGAGATGACGCAACATTTTGTAAATGGCTTCCACCTGATCGGACGCCCCAACTTTTTGAGCTAAGTCCTGCAAGGATATTGAGGCACCTTCTTTGTGTAGTACTTGCATTACCCGTTGCTGTAAATCCAGAATAGCTGCTGCTGCCTTCTTTCCAGCTTCAACCCCAGGCTGATGGTAAGCATTGATATTCACCAAGAAACCATAGAGTCCCACGGCGCGATCGTAAAGGGCAATTAGAGCGCCCACTGTCCGAGGCGTCACGCGAGGAATTGTTACAGTTATAGAATCCCTCTGATTCTCGTATAAAGCTTGTCTCGTGCCCTGCAACAGACCAGATAGATAGTCTCCTGAGGTGACTCCTGGTTCTACTTCTGGGGAAACTCCCTCTCGGTCTTCTAAGACTTCAATGAAAGTGGCGAAGAAATTGGGGACGCCTTCTCGCAGTTGTTGTACGTAGGCGTGTTGGTCAGTTGAGCCTTTGTTGCCATAAACCGCAATACCTTGATAAACAGTATTACCCTCAAGGTCTTTCTCTTTGCCTAGAGATTCCATGACCAACTGTTGCAGGTAACGTGAAAATAGCAGCAGGCTGTCTTTATAGGGCAACACCACCATATCTTTCTCGCCTTTGCCGTTACCGGAGAAGTACCAGGATAGGGCAAGCAATGCCGCAGGGTTTTCCTTAAGCTTTGGCGTCCGAGTGGCTGCGTCCATCTCCTTGGCACCAGCCAGCATTTCGCGAATATCAATGCCTTGTAGTGCTGCTGGGAGTAGTCCCACCGCTGACAGTTCCGATGTTCGTCCTCCTACCCAGTCGTACATGGGGAAAGTTGCCAGCCAACCTTCGGATTTAGCAAGTTTGTCCAGGTTGCTGTCCTTGCCAGTAATGGCGACAGCGTGGGGGGCAAAGTCTAGGTTTTGGGACTCGTAGGCTTTTTTAATTTCAATCATGCCGTTGCGGGTTTCCGGCGTGCCTCCAGACTTAGAGATGACTAACACCAAGGTGGTAGAGAGTTTGTCTTGTAGTTTGGCGAGGACGCGATCGATACCCGCAGGATCAGTATTGTCTATAAAGTGAATGGCTAGGGGTGGGAAGACGGGGGCGAGGGCTTCAGCGACGAACTCAGGGCCAAGGGCGGAACCTCCAATACCGATGGAAATGACATCAGTGAATTTGGATGCTCCAGAAGGATGGATGGCTCCCGTGTGGACTTTTTCGGTGAACGTTTCAATCTGTTCTAGGGTATTGAGGATTTCTTGTTGAAGTTCCGGTGTTGGGGCTAAATCGGGGTCTCGTAGCCAGTAATGACCGACCATTCGGTTTTCATCAGGGTTGGCGATCGCGCCTTTCTCCAAGGCGTCCATATCCTTAAACGCCTTCTCAAACTTAGGTTGCATCGTCTCGATGAAGGCGTCATCAAAACTCATGCGGCTGACGTCAAGATAAAATTCCAACCCTTGCTGGTAATAAAGCCAGTCTTGATAGCGTTGCCAGAGTGCAGCGGCGTCCATAAGTAGCTCTCAAACTTCTGTTTTCACCAATCACAAGTTTAAGCCAACCACTCAGATCGCGAAGTTAGTAGAGTACAGCAATAGTCTTTTCTGATGTATTAAGTTTTACTGTCACCTAACTTAGTAGTTCAGATGTACGGTTCGAGCAAAACTCGTAAAGCGGTTGATCAAGTCTAGCTGGTTATTTTTGATACTTGTTGATTTTGTTGTTACAGTAAAATCCGATCGCTATCTGTAGTCATCTACCCTATTATTGGGTCGCTTAACACCACTCAACAGCGAATTTATGACCTGGATACTTACAAATGACGATGGTATAGACGCCCCTGGCATCCGGGCGCTTTACAAGGCGGTGAATGGCAAGGGCGTAATTGTTGCTCCTAAAGATCATCAATCGGGATGTGGTCATCAGGTCACAACGACTCGACCCATTTACATCCAACGCCGTTCTGATGTTGAATATGCGATCGCAGGCACCCCAGCCGATTGTACTAGACTTGCCATATCACATCTTTGTAAAGATGTCAAGTTAGTGCTTTCTGGCATTAATGCTGGAGGAAATATGGGAGTTGATGCTTACATTTCAGGCACCGTTGCCGCCGTGCGCGAAGCCGCCATGCATCGTATTCCAGGAATTGCGGTTTCCCACTATCGCAAAGGAAAACGGAACGTAGATTGGGATGTTGCGGCTAGGTGGACTGCTGGGGTATTGGCTGACTTACTCACCCGTCCTCTTGAACCAGGAACCTTTTGGAATGTAAATTTACCGCATCTAGAACCAGGAGACCCCGATCCTGATGTAGTATTTTGCGAACCTTGTACGCGACCTTTACCGACAAACTACCGAGTTGAAGGTGATGAATTTTACTACGTAGGGGAATATGCGAAACGCGATCGCACTCCCGGAACTGATGTTGATATCTGCTTCTCAGGCCACATCGCCGTAACTCAAATCCGTCTTTGAGCACATATCCACCCTTGAACCAAGTATTGAACTTGTGACCAAATGCGTTTCCCTAAGGTTAATTTAGCACCCATCATGCTAACTATTTTTCCATAGGCTTTGACAGGAAAATTATGCTGGATGCTTCCCAGTGCTTTACGGACATTCAGACTCTGAAATACTATCAATTGAGCGCAACTACTGCTATTATCACTAATGCTGTCATCCGAAAGTTTGATATCTAACGGATAAACAAACCAAGTTTGCTCACTATTTGGCGACGAATAATCTTTGTTAAGTGCTGACTCGAAATGCACTTTATAGTGACCATTATATTGACCGGGATACTCTTCATAATCAATAAACGCATAAGGAAATTGCTCTCCTCTAAAAGCTTCATACTTTTCGTTTGAAGAAAGGTAGGAAGCTTGGTGTTGATAACTTAGCTTGAAATAAGTATGAGTTTTGACCGTTAAAAATTCTTGCATATTTTTACTGTTGGTTAGTAGATTGAAGCTAATCAAGCTTCATTGGGTTACACCAATATCTACCAAATCAAATTTTAAGTTTCCGAATAAAGTCACTTTTTTTTTTGACAATTTTAATTATGAATAAAAGGTTGATATAGTAAAAAAACTCCTCAAAAATCGATAACTATTTTGAGGAGATATAAGGATGATTAGGTGATTCAGCAATTTTGATATGACTACAACAATAGCTTGGCTAGAGTCCTGGATGCTAGGTTGTTTTAGGAAAAGTAATTTCCAATTTTGGAAAATCGACGTTGACTTGTAAAATAACCATAAGGCTCCTCTGATAGTCGCCCTTAAGTAACAGTGCGGGAATTCAGGCAAATTTAGCAAACAGATAGTAAATTCAGAAATTATGCGAATTCTAATTATGGGTGGCACCCGCTTTATCGGGGTCTACTTAACTAAAATCTTGGTAGAACAAGGTCATGAGGTAGTCTTGTTCAATCGCGGGAATCGTCCGGTACCTGTAGAAGGAGTAAAACAGATTAAAGGCGATCGCACCGATTCAACTCAGTTAAAAGAAAAGTTATCACAAGAACAATTTGATGCGATTTTCGATAACAATGGTCGAGAACTAAGTGACACCCAACCTCTAGCAGAGATATTTAAAGACCGGATACAGCACTTTGTATACATGAGTTCTGCTGGTGTTTATCTCAAATCAGACCAACTTCCTCATGTAGAAGGTGACCCAGTTGACCCGAAAAGCCGCCACAAAGGCAAGCATGAAACCGAAGCTTACTTGGAGAAGCTAGGATTACCCTGGACATCGATTCGTCCTACTTATATATACGGGCCTCAGAATTATAACGACCTGGAAGCTTGGTTTTTTGACCGGATTGTGCGATCGCGTCCTATCCCAATTCCGGGTAATGGATTACATATTACTCAGTTTGGACATTGTAAAGATTTAGCTAGTGCCATGGCAGCGGTGTTGGGAAACCAGGCAGCTGTCGGGCAAATTTATAATGTGTCGGGCGATCGCTATGTTACCTTTGATGGTCTCGCTCGTGCTTGTGCCGAGGCAGCAGGTAAATCATCTGAGGCTGTACAGTTAGTACACTACGACCCGAAACAATTTGATTTTGGCAAGCGAAAACCTTTTCCTTTGAGAGTTCAGCACTTCTTTGCCTCAGTTGATAAAGCCAAAACGCAACTAAGCTGGCAACCAGAATATGACCTAGTTAGTGGTCTTAAAGACTCTTTCCAGAACGATTATCAGGCGTCTGGGCGTCATGAAACCGAAGTTGATTTCTCTGTGGATGAGGAGATATTGAACGCCATTTAGTGAGCGAAATAGTTATACCTCTTGCAGAAACAGCACCGGACGGGCAAGATGCCCATCCCACAACTCAGAACTTACGCAAATTGCTGATTTAAACGCT
>DALYIW010000427.1:0-5368 GCA_031970155.1 Coleofasciculaceae cyanobacterium CTOTU46601
ACTCAGCACAGCAAGCCGATGAATTTTCTCTTGTGACCATGAATTAGCCCTGCCTAGAAGGGGGAGGCTTTAGACCCAACTTTTCGGTAAGCCAAATGCCACACCAATATCAATGAACAATGGTGGTTGGCATCGGATGATAAAACTTGTCTGACTATTGGCCCCATTCGTGAAACTGCGATCGCAGACATTCCTGCAGCGTCCGAACAAGATATCGTTCGCCTGTGGATAGTTCTGCTTGAAGAAGGTGCGTCAACTTAAGCACCTGAATCGAATGATGCCAAAACAAGTTCGCTAACCTGATAAGAATCTGATAAGGCATCGTAAGAACTTGAAAGAAATTAAGCGTTGGGACTCAGTACGCTTGAGATAGAGCCAACGGTGATGTTTTAGATTTATTGCTCTTTACCTGAAGGGTTTACATGTTGAACGTTTCAGGAGTCTTAACCACAAATCTAGAACACTACCCAAAAGGGTAAGTCTATCCGCGATCGCCCTTACCAACATACATCAGGAGCTTACACTAACATGGTCAAACAGCAAACTGTAGACGAACAAGTAAATTCACAAGCAACTGCCAACCTGACCCCAGCCCAAGAGTTTTTGCAATCACTTTGGGAAGAGCATCTACGGCACGAGTTTAACACTCACAACACTGAAGACACCCTCGCTACAATGGTTGAGGATGCTTATGTTAACGACATTCCGGTCATGACTGGGGGAGTCGGGAAACCCGCACTGCGCGAGTTTTATTCCAAATACTTCATTCCACAGATGCCACCAGACATGGAGCTAATCCCAATCTCGCGTACGATTGGAACCGATCGGCTTGTCGATGAAATGATGGTTAAGTTCACTCATACCATCCGAATGGACTGGATGCTACCTGGCGTTGCTCCGACAGGGAAACGGGTTGAAGTAGCAGTGGTGGCGATCGTCCAGTTCCGTGATGGCAAACTAGCCCACGAACACATCTACTGGGATCAGGCTAGTGTCTTGGTTCAACTCGGCTTGCTCGATCCTGGTACGCTACCTGTTGTGGGCGTTGACAGTGCCCGTAAGGCACTCGATCCGAACTTGCCCTCAAATACACTAATCCACATCAGCGATCGTGACTGAGTATAGCAAACGTTTAGGGCAGTTTTCTGCTAAGAAAGTCCGGTTGTTGCAGCGAAATACGGGGTTAATCGTCGTACCTTCAACTGGATTGTCAAATCTCACCGCCGAAGAGCGGCAAGATTTGACCGAATGACCCTCTCCGGCTTGCTTCGCTGAAGCCGGAGTCTCACGCGAAAAACGATGATACTTCAGGATTAAGTTGATTATTGTCCTAAACTACCTGTTTGTTGCCATAAAACAATACCAACAACCAACAACCAATGTTTGTTAACAATACCAACAACTAACAACAAACAACCAACAACTAACCTAGGTCTAGTAACTTAAAGGTAGTATTACAGTAAAGGTCGTACCTTTTCCTACTTCGCTTTCGACGGTAATCTCTCCTGTGTGTAAGTCTACGCACTGTTTAACAATGGCTAAACCTAATCCTGTTCCTTCAATTGTGCCGACATTTCTAGCACGATGAAAGGACTCAAACAAGCGAGTTTGATCTTCGAGAGGAATGCCAATTCCTTGGTCTTGAATTTTAAATATTGCTTTGTCGTTAAGGCATGTGAGATTAAACTTGATAGTACTATCACTGGGAGAATATTTGACAGCATTAGATATCAAATTTGTCAAGATTTGCCGCAGCAGTTTTTCATCCATGTTACTGGCAATGCCTGGGCACTGACCCGTGAAAATGATACGCCCTCCAGGCATAGCTGCGCTTTCTGTATTCTGGTCAAGGCTCTTGGAAGTCGAAGTCTTGACAGGTAGTTGAAAGTCTTCTACTAAATCACAACAGAACTTTACTAAATCTACTGGTGCTGGGTTAAATTCTAGTTTGCCGGCTTCTACTTTACCTAGAATTAAGATGTCATTCAACATCTGAGTCATGCGGTCAACGGCGGCTTGGATGCGATTTAGATGTGTTAGCTGTTTCTCTTGGGAAAAGCGATCGCGATACCGTTCCAACAATTCGGCAGACGATTGAATTGTGGTCAGAGGGGTGCGAAACTCATGGGACGTCATAGAGACAAAGCGAGACTTAAGTTCGCTCAGTTCCCTCTCTTTTTCAAGCATTTTGTATGTTTCTGCCTCTACCTGCTTACGTGCGGTAATGTCTTCGGCAATCCCAGCGAAGCGGTAGATTTGACCTTGTGAATTTTGGATGGGGAAAGCGCGATCGCGTATCCAACGAATTGATCCATCAGGCCGCACGATCCGATACTCAGTGTCAAATTCTTCTGGAATCGGTTTTTCAAGAAGACTTCTGATGCGATCGCGATCCTCTGGATGAATAGTATCTAGCCAACTTAGTGGCGTTTCATACAAAGTTTCGCTGGTACGACCCCAGATCTGCTCATACGCAGGACTAACGTAGATAATCTGATAGGGGTTACGAGTACTCATCCAGAAGACTTCCTGGATATTTTCTGCCATCTGTCGGAAGCGTTGTTCACTCTCCCGCACCGCATCGTTTGCTTGTTTACGTTCAGTAATGTCTCGCCACGCGGCAACAAAACCGTCGCCTAGTTTGCTAGTGCGGATATCGTAGGCTCTAGTTAGTTGCTCTTCGCCATAAACATCTTCATAAATCAAGTCTTCTTTGATGAGTGGATTGCCTGTTTCTACAACTTGGCAGTATTCCTCAAATAGTCCTGATTCTCGATGGTTAGGGAGTAACTCACAAAGTCCTTTGCCAATGACCTCCTCCTTGGTTACCCTGTCGCTTTCGCAAGCCGCTGCGTTCAAATAGTCTGTTCTGAAGTCTATGATGTTGCCGAAGCGATCGCGTACTGCCGAGTAAATGCCAAAACAATCGAGCATATTCTCTACTGAAGTACGAAAACGTTCTTCGCTCAATCGAATCTCTACCTGCGCTTGTTTAGATGCAGTAATATCACGGGCGATCGATAGTACAGTTTCTATAGAACCATCTATCCCATATTCTGGTACAAGACGACTTTGGTAATACTTCAAACCGTTGGGTGTTAAGAAACTAAATTCAATCTCAATTTCAGAACCGGTTGCAAAAACTGTTTGCAGGGTTTCGCGCCAGAGAGATACTAATTCACTGGGTATCTCCAGTTCTAGTTCTTGATGCGTTTTGCCAATGATGTCTCTAGCTGATAAGCCTGTAGCCAGTTCAACGGCAGGGTTGACATAGACATGACGCAGTTCCCGATCAAAACGAGCGATGATGTCAGGAGCATTTTCTACCAAAGCTCTAAATTCTTGTTCGCGTTGGCGGAGTACCGCCTCAATGCTGGCACGTTGGGCAATTTCAGCAAGGAGTTGGTCATTAAGCTGTTCTAGCTCAGTGGTGCGCTCTCTAACTCGATTTTCTAGCTCTTCATTCCACCGTTGTAGGGCAACTTCAGCTTGCTTGCGCTCTGCAATATCTGTAGAAATGCCACAGATAGCATAGGGCACTCCTGAGGCGTCGAAGAGGAGAAATTTAACGGTGAGGTAAGTGCGTAGTCCATCTACGGTTGGCACTTCCTCCTCCCGAATGATGGGAGTTTGGATTGTTAGTACTTCTTGGTCATTAGCTCGTAATTGATCGGCGATCGCCTGAGGTAAAATTTCGTAGTCTGTCTTGCCAACCATCTGCTCTCGGCTGATGCCCGTCAACCTTTCGCCTTCTTGATTTACCATCAAGTATCGACCTTGCAAGTCTTTCAGGAAGACAGTCATGGGGGAGTTATCCAAGATTGCCTCTAGCCGCGCTTCACTCTCTTGCAGTGCCTGTTGTGCTTGCTTAGTCTGGGTAATCTCTAGAGTCACTCCATCCACCACCACATCACCATTGTCTAGCCGGAAATATCGAGCGCTATCATAAAACCATTTCACCTCACCGGATGTAGTGATAATCCGATACTCAAGTTGAACAGGCTCAAGCGTTTCAAATCTCTCTCTCAAGACTTGATCGAAGTGTGAGCGATCGTCTGGATGAATTATTGTCAGCAATTGTTCTGGCTGGGCTATTACCTCGTTTGGCTCTAAGCCAGTCAATTCTCGCAAACCTTCATTGATATAAGGTAAAGACCTTGTGCCGTCAGGATGCAGCACCACTCGATAGACAGTGCCTGGAATATTAGCCGCAATGGCAGACAAATGTTGTTCCTTGTCTCTTAGTGCCATCTGTGCTTGTTTGCAGTCAGTGATGTTCAATGTGCTGCCAACGACATGCACCGCCTGCCCCATGGGATTTCTGATAATCAGTCCTTTGTCCCAAACATACAGGTACTGATTATTTTTGTGACGAACCCGATATTCGATCGCAAAACCACTATGATTGGCTAGAGCGTCTGAAACTGCATCACGGACACGCTGGCGGTCATCAGGATGGATACGTTCTGTCCACCAACTGAGAGTAGATTCTGCTTCTTCAGGACGATATCCTAAAACATCAACCAGACCTTGTGTTCTGTCAACAGTGCGCGTTTGGATAGTCCAGTCGTAGATAATGCAATCCAAAGCACTGGTAGTTAGGTTAAAGCGATCGCTTAGTTCCTGGTAGCTTTGCCTTGAAGTTTCCAGCTCCAAGTGAGTGGTTGTCAACTGTTCATTTTGCTGATGCAGTTTTTCTAAGGCATTACTGAGTTCTTGGAAAGTTTGCCCGATTATTTCCTGCGATTGTTGCTCTAAATGTAACTCCTCAGCACGCTGTTGCAGTTGAGCCAAACGCTGCTGCATAGACTGCATTTGTTGTTGCCACTCACCCAAGTTCACATCACTCATTTTTTTAGATAAGGCTACCTCTATCGCTTAGCTCACACCACAGCGCAAAGCTTTCTCTAGTTTGACTAAAAAAGGATTAATGATGAAGGTTTTTTGGGCGTCTTCTGATAAAAGCGATCGCACTTCCGGGGACAAGTCACTGACATCATTACACTTACTAGGACAAGGAAGAGTCAAGCCGTTTCTCAGGGCATTGGTATTAAAATCAAACTAAAACCTTTAGCCAACCAACAACTAACAACCAACAACTAACAACAATTTAATACCGCCTTGTTTTCTGAACGCCATAAACAAGTCCTGTAGCAATTGAGAGCAAAATCAATATCCAGATTGCCCCACCAGGAAGAGCCGTGAATCCAGGAACGGCAAAGCCTCTCAACACATAAACTAAGAATGTGATGGCAAGAGTAATTGCAAAAATATAAGCAAATACCAGAGTTTCAGATGGGGGACGGAGAGTCATAATTGTTGTTTGTTGTTTGTTGTTTGTTGTTTGTTGTTTGTTGTTTGTTGTTTG
>DALYIW010000428.1:0-3215 GCA_031970155.1 Coleofasciculaceae cyanobacterium CTOTU46601
ACGGCCGTTCACCCTTACATATGGCCTTTCAAAAGGAAATTTGCGTAAGTCCTAAGTTTTTTTATTCAATTTCAGGGCAGGCGAGACGCCTACCTCACAAGAAAAAATGACGATGAGTGGGATAGGCAGAAGAACCCGTTCCAATTATTTTTGCAAGAGGTTGGACTCTCGCGAACACGTTGATGGGATATTTTCACCGGCCGCAGCACGTTTTTCCAGAAGCTGACGCGCCTGATTGATTTCTTCTGCACGGATTAAGCAATCGAGATAGACTTGCTCAAATACATCACGTTGGGCATCGCTACCACCCATCTCGTGTAATCGAGGTAAAGCTGATCCCAATAACTTTGCCGCTGTTGCCCATTCTCCTTTGGCATAAGCTACCATCCCTTGTGTGGCAGGAATTGTTACCTCCTTCCAGGCTTTCTGAAGGCAGGGCTTGACGTTCTGTGCATGGGATTGAATACTCTTGAGCATCTGATCTACTAATTCATCTCGACCGACTCGTACGAGTGCGTAGATGTAGTGCAAATCGTAAAAAGCTAGGACATGTTCGTGGATGCGATCGCAAACCACATTGACAACTTCCTCCCAGCGTGAAGTCTTTGAGTCGCTTGGTGCCACATCCACCCCTGACAATTCCAGCCGCATCAATATAGAAATGGCGTTAATTAAGTCGAGTGCCGTCTCTTGATTGGCATCAGTGCCCCAAATGCGGGTGTCATACAATTCCAGTACTTTCTCGAAATCCTCTTGATCAACGTAGTAAAGCGCTGTATGCCACCAGTGATGAGTGTAAAGACCAGAGTCTTTCCATGTATCACACATTGCTTGGGTCCAGGCAATGCCTTCATCGAGTCTCCGTTGACTATATAAAACATGAGCCATGGCATGGTGCGCCCACGGGTCGTTTCGATCAATTTCAGTAGCTTGGCGTCCAGCTGCTTCAGCTTCTTCATAACGCTGATTTTCCTCTAAACCAAAGGCAAGCATCCCGTATATGTAATGATTTTCGCGATTGACGGGTAAGACTTTTTGGGCAATTTGTAGCAGTTCCGCTTTTTTACCTAAGTCTAGGTAATGTTTCTGTCCAATCTGGACGGAAAGAAGGTCGCGGGGATATTGATTAGCAATTTCTTCGTGGTAAACCATGGCTTGGTCGATGTCTCCATTGACCCAAGTGTTGATTCCATGCAGGTAAAGCTGTTCGCGCTCATTGGCTTGATCGAAATGTTCATACGCCGTCTTGAGATAAGGCGCAGCTTGAGCTGGTCCTTCTGCTGTTTCTCCCAACATATAAACAGTCGCGGCATAGGCATTGGCGAGGACACTTGTGGGATCTGCTTCGATGGCGGTGAAGATGCCGTCTGGATTGTTGCTGTAGCTGAGTATCTGGTTAACGAAACGATTTATGGATGCGATCGCTTCCGAAGAATCTGTTGTAACTTCAAGTCCTTGGGCGTCTTTGAGCATGATAACCCCTCAAATTTTTTTTTATGTTGTTGGTGGTTGATTGTTAATTATTCACAACCCAATATCTTTCGATTAAATTTAATTACCTCTTCTCATTCTAGGCTTGATTTTATGTGTTGTAGCTTACTTAATTGATGGATTTAAGGCTTTTTTATTAAAAGTCAACTAATTTGATAGACATTAGGTTTTACCTGTATATAATCTAAATAGCTGCCTAGTTAATACGCAGAGAAATTGAGTATTTATTATTTGAGTGCATCACTAAATTAATTTGGCAAAATTAATGGAATGTGAGTCGCTAATGCGCTAGCTAATCGTACCCAGATGAGGAACATTAGGCTAACGTATTGATTCGCGACATCAACGGGGACGCTAATTTTTAGTGTTCAAGGATTATTTCAGAAAAATTTCACATCTACTCAATACTATCTCTAACTAATGCAACTGAGCTAGGCCAGAGAGGTAGAAATAATCTACTTCTGAGAAAACGGTACGAGGATACTGAATCTACCAACATTTCAATGGGTAGAAAATTTTTAGTGAAATGGTCTAGATAACCTTACCTGTCTAATTGTAATTACCCTTAACCATAGACTATGACATTGAGCACTCAAGTGACTTTTGTTTGCATTGTTGAATCTGGATGGCTTGAAGCTCAAGCTGTACGCATGATAGAAAGCCTACGCCGATGGGGAGGACAGTTTGCCAACGCACCTATCTTGGCAGTTACCCCCCGTCTAGGTCCTCCTCTGGCACGTAAGACACACCAATTTTTTGATGAATTTCACGTTCAATATATTCGTTCTCATCAGCAAAGCAAGTACTCTTGGTTCCCCTACTTAAACAAGCCATTGTGTTTGACGATTGCGGAGAAACACAGCACTTGTGAACAGATGATTTACTTGGACGCTGATCTATTAATTGTGGGGGAACCAGATAAGCTGATTTTGAATAACGAAGAAGATTTTTTGGCCTGTACCCCAGATCAAATTGGTGGAACTACAGGGCCAGAAGATCCACTTGAGCCTTTCTGGAAGGAGGCTTGCAGCTTGGTAGGACTTGACATTAAAGACCTCCCCTGGGTCAAAACGGAGTTAGAAGGGGCACGAATCCGCCTTTACTGGAATGGCGGTGTATTTGCTTATCGTCGTTCTACTGGTTTTGCCCAGCAATATCTGCAAACGACAATTAAAATGCTTGAGTCCAATATAGTCTCGCAGGTATGCGGGATTTTTTTTCATGAACAAATCGCGATGGCTCTAGCCGTGGCAAAAATGGGGATTAATTGGCGAGGCTTGCCTCACTCCCATAACTACGCAATGAGCAGTCTAACTCACGATGAATTTTATAACGAGGAGCAACTCAAAACAGCCCGAATTATTCACTATCATGATGCCATGTGGCCTACATTCTGGGCGGAATTTATCAAATGCATGGCTGACACGCATCCACAAGTAGCAGATTGGCTTACCCCTCTAGGTCCGATGAAAAATGAAGCCCCTTCTCACTGGCGCGTTACCAACCAGCTTCTCAAGCAATTGCGATCGCGCCAAGAGTCAGAATACAGAAAGTTTTGTCGAGTGAATTAGAGTTAAGTTCATCTAACGGTTGACGGTTGAGATTTTTGAACAAACAACCAACAACCAACAACCAACAACCAACAAACAACAAACAACAAACAAAAATGAGTACAACCGTTACACCTCCTAAATCCGAGATTAACTGGGAACCCGAACACACCA
>DALYIW010000428.1:3225-5351 GCA_031970155.1 Coleofasciculaceae cyanobacterium CTOTU46601
GAAACTTCTGTAGAGCATCTACCATCACTGGAGGCCAACGGCGGATAGATTTTACCCAATTTATATCTTTGTAACGACTATCCAGACCAACGGCAGCAACCCAGTTACTTTCTGCTTCACCGATTTTTCCCTGTTTCCAAAGTACGGCAGTTAAAGCTGCTCGCACATCGGGAAATTGGGGATATTTACGGATAATGTTCCGCAGGGTGCGAAGCGCTTCTTCGGTATCGCCTGTTTGATAAAGAGCAAGAGCATAGTTGGCACGGGCAAATGCAAAGTTAGGTGCTAAATCGGCTGCCTTTTTGTAGTTTGCGATCGCTTCTTCCCATTTTCCCTGACCGGCTTTAGCATTACCCAGGTTGTTGTAAGCCATTGCGTCATTGGGGTCAATTTCTAGTACTTTCTGGTAATCTGCGATCGCTTTATTCCACTCGCCTAGTCCTTCAAGGGCTGTACCGCGATTGAGATAGGGATCAGCGGCATTTGGGGCTAACTCAACGGCTTGGTTGAAATCGGCGATCGCTTCTTCTAACTTATTCTGACTAACCCTAGAATTCCCTCGGTTACTCCAGCCCACTGGATTTTCCGGCAAAAGCTCAATTAGCTTAGTCCAGTAGCCTTCAGCCGTCGAGAAGTCACCTTTGTCAGTAGCCGTAAAAGCTTTCTGCCGTAGATCATTAAGTTGCTGCACCTGAACCTCAGTCAAGTCAGAGGTTTCAGCTTGTGCCATCACCGGATGTGCGATCGCCAACCCAGCCACCATTACAACTAGAAATACACTTAGTAAACTTAGAATCCAGCGCTTCATAAATCAAAACTCAGGGCTATTCACGGGACTACTGCCCCTACAAAACTGAAAAAATCATGCCATGTGAACTTTACAGGATAAACTACTCGTATTTAAGATGCTTTCGAGCAGCAACTGTGGCAACACGACCACGGGGCGTCCGGTGTAAGAAACCAATCTGCAATAAATACGGCTCATAAACTTCCTCAATAGTTTGAGCGTCTTCTCCAGTCGCTGAAGCTACTGCCTCCAAACCCACCGGCCCACCGTGGAATTGTTCAATCATCACACTTAATACCAGTCGGTCTGTCCAATCGAGTCCCATTGGGTCTACATTAAATACTTCTAGTGCTGCTGCTGCTGCCTCCTGGTTAATCGGATCAACTTTCTTGACTTGGCAATAGTCTCGCACTCGTTTTAGGAGTCGGTTAGCAATTCGGGGTGTCCCTCTAGCACGGCGGGCAATTTCTTCAGCACCATCTGCCGTCACGGGCACTTTCAGAAGTTCAGCTGTCCTTTGGACAATCAAGGTCAATTCATCTGTCTCGTAGAAGCGTAGACGTTGAATCATACCAAAGCGATCGCGTAACGGAGAAGTCAGCGAACCCACCCGTGTTGTTGCCCCTACCAGGGTAAATTTCGGTAACGGAATACTGCGAGTTTTAGCCGTCTGACCTTTACCAATGGTGATATCCAGTCGATAATCTTCCATTGCCGGATACAGCAGTTCTTCCGTTATCCGCGATAAGCGATGAATTTCATCAATAAACAGGATATCTCCTTCCTTAAGAGAGCATAGCAAGCCCATAATATCTCGCGGACGCTCTAAGGCTGGTGCTGCTGTAATTTTGCAGTTGACATTCATCTCTGTCGCCAAAATCAGCGACATCGTGGTTTTACCTAATCCCGGCGGGCCATACAAAAGGATGTGATCCAGTGCCTCGTTTCTGACTTGTGCTGCACCAATCGCAATTTCCAAGACGCCCTTTAATTCTTTTTGCCCAATGTAGTCAGCTAGCCGATGCGGTCGAATTCCCTCTTCCTGATTGCCAGTTTCGTCAGCCCTAGCTGTTGCTAGCAAAAGGTCTACGTCTTCTGTCTGTGGCTTACTGAAATTGTTACGACGACCCTTTTGTTTCTTACTTGATTGGGGTTGTCTGTCTGGTTCTTGAGATTGTTGCTTAAAAGAAGTTATTGCCATGATTCAAAATAAGTCATTGGTCGAAGGGTTGTAGACGCGAAGCGGCTTGCTGAAGGCTGGGTTACAAGGTTGAAAGCAGTTCAGGGGCTGCAATTGCCACTTGTTATAGACGAGAGAAACACTAAGCTTGACTTCTCC
>DALYIW010000429.1:0-5320 GCA_031970155.1 Coleofasciculaceae cyanobacterium CTOTU46601
TGATGTCACTAAAAGGTGTCAGCTTAGGACGGTTCTCCAGCCCGAAGATACCTTGAGCGGTGATTTTGATATTACCTCCCCTTCCTTGGTCAGCATTGGCAATGATGTCGCTGTTTTCACTCTTGATGGCGACGATGAAGGGGGCATTGATTGTGATATTGCCCCCATTGCCGTTGTTGTCAGCTTCAGTGGAGATTAAGCTGTTGCGACGCATTAAGATTAAATCCTCCACCTGCAACTCAATATTGCCGCCCTCACCAGATGCGGTGGAAGCTTGTAGCTTTCCTTGGTTGTTGAGAAATATAGAGTCAGCTTCGACTCGTAGTGAGCCTGCATTCCCTGACCCTTCACTGCTCACACTTACTTCAGCGCCATCCCGGACATTTAACTGCCCAGTAGTAATCCTCAAGGAACCCCCCAGACCTGTGGAATTCTCCGATGTATTGGCAAACAGCCCACTGCTAGGCTCGGCAGGAACAACTATATCCTTACCAAATCGGGAAAGCCGATCCAAATAGGTAGGATCGCTGCCATAAAGGGTAACGCTGTCCGTTACATTAAGGATGATGTTACCTGCCTTGCCACTGCTAAAGCTAGTGGTGAGAACTTGTCCACCGTTAACTGCTTCCAAGGTATTGGCGTTAAGGGTAATGTTACCCCCATCTCCCTGTACACTAGTGACGGCATTTAGCTGAGCACCATTCATAAGAGAAAGTAACCAAGTAGAGATGTTGATGCCGCCACCGTTGCCCACGGCTCCCCTCTCCACAGTACTGTATGCCGCACTGGGGCTTCCATTGCTACCTACCCCATTAAAGGAGACTGTATCACGGGCATGTATATTCACACTGCCTCCATCCCCCTGTCCAAAGCTGCTGGCATCCAGTTCAGCGCCGTTCGTAACCGAGAGCGACCCAGTTGTGATGTTGATATCGCCACCCTTGCCTATGGCTCCAAGGTTCACTCGGCTGATTGCCGCACTGGAAAATCGAGTGCCAAAAACCGCACCATCAAAGGAGACTGTATCACGGGCATGTATATTCACACTGCCTGAATCTCCCTGACCACTGGTGCTAGAAGTCAGTTGAGCACCGTTCGTAACCGAGAGCGAGCCAGTCGTGATGTTGATGTCGCCACCCTTGCCAACCCCTTCAGTTGCCACATTGCTAAATGCTGCACTGGGGAGGCGTCTATCCTTACTCAACCCATTAAAGGAGACGGTATCGCGGGCAGTTATATTCACACTGCCCGCATCCCCTTGTCCAAAGGTGGTGGTACTCAAAACAGCACCATTTGTCACCGAGAGCGAGCCAGTCGTGATATTGATGTCGCCACTGTTGCCCACGACTCCAGGATTCACACTGTTGAATACCCCACTGCGGCTTCCATTGCTATCTACCCCATTAAAGAAAACGCTATCGCGGGCACTTATATTCACACTGCCCGTATTTCCCTGTCCACTGACGTAGGTAACCAGGACAGCACCATTCGTCACCGAGAGCAACCTAGTCGTGATATTGATGTCGCCACCCTTACCCACGGCTCCAGCTTCCACAGTGCTGAATGCCCCACTGGGGTATCCATTGCTACTCGTCTCATCAAAGGAGACGGTATCGCGAGCAGTTATATTCACACTGCCCGCATCCCCTTGTCCATGAGTGTCGGCAGACAGTTGAGCGCCATTCATTACCAAAAGCGACCCAGTTGTGATATTGATACCGCCACCCTTGCCCACGGCTTCAGCCTCCACAATACTGAATGCCCCACTGAGAAATCCATTGCTACCCACCCCATCAAAAGAGACGGTATCGTGAGCAGTTATATTCACACTGCCCGCATCCCCTTGTCCATAGGTGTCGGCAAACAGTTGAGCGCCATTTATTACCAAAAGCGCCCCAGTCGTGATATTTACATTGCCACCCTTGCCCACGACTCCAGGTAGCACCACATTGGCGATCAAGCTTTCATTGGTAAGGTTTATTGTCTCTATCGCATTAATTTCTATATCCCCCGCTATTGAGTCAACAGAACCCAACCCTGAATCTATCCCCGCTAGCAGTTTACTTGCTCCCCCTATATTCAAGTTCTGAGCATTGATGGCAATACTACCGCCACCGCCAGCGCGTACATTCACTTCAGCACCATTATTGAGCGATACGTCTGCTAGCTGCACTCCCACAGGAAAGCTCAAACGCAAGTCGTTGCCGTTAACACTTAGTCCAACCGTGCCAATACCTGCTACACCTCCCAACTCGACACGCCCTCCTGGGGCCTGCAAAATCCCGCCTTCCAACTTCACATCGCCGCCCACCATTAACAAACTCTGACCTTGAGGCACTTGTAGCCCCCTTGAATCGGCTGTAGAGCGATTGATAATAGGTTGAGCGGCAATTTGATTGAACAGGAACGCATTAGGATTTACATTCAACAGCTGATTTGGGAGGGGTTCAACTGGATTAGCACTGAAAATGTCCCCATTCGTCAACCCGATCGCATTTGCTGTTGTTGCGACAAACGAACCGTTTAAACTCAGACGAGCATTTTGTCCAAAAATAATCCCATTAGGGTTAATCAGAAATAGGTTGGCATTGCCTCCCGTTACACCGAGGGTTCCCAGAATGTTGGAAGGGTTAGCGCCCGTTACCCGACTCAGGATGTTCTCAATTCCCAGTGGATTGCTGAACAAGGCTGTGCGTCCATTACCAACGTTGAATTCCTGAAAACTGTGGAACAGGTTAGCGCCTCTAGTTACTCCGCCATTGATCTGGTCAACCGCACCGGTCGATGTCACCGTAGAATTTTGATTGCCTAGTGTGGTATCGGGGGTGATTTGGGCTAGTGCGCTACTTGTAGAGGAAGCGATCGCCAAAAGGGCACCCGCCAAGCTGAGCGCAAAGCATCCCGTTAGGGTTATCGCTCCACCCATCGCTAAACCGAACTTTGTGTACCCATGGCTCCAGCTTGGCATCATCACACCCTCCACCTCTGTCCAAGTAATAGTTGTTGAGTCAACTGCACAATCAACTGCCTTTAGGATAGACAGGACTCAAATGCCAGATCGTTAAGGTATCGTTACGAATCGCTTGTTGCTAATTGTTTGTTAAAAAATACAAACAACAAATAACTAACAACAAACAACAAACGCCAGATTATTAGGAACTAGACTCCACTGTCATCTGCCGCCACAACTCACGAGACTCTTGCTTCACCAAACCACTCATAGCGGCTTGTTGCAACTTCATGAAAGCGTTTAGATCTTCCGGCTCATACTTGGCTTTGAGAAGTCTCCGCAATTGCTCTTCGGCGTCAACGGTTAGATAACCAGTTATTAAAGTATGTTGAACAACCTCACGAATTAGAACCATGCTCAAAACCTATGTATGTAGTGTTGATACAACCCCAGATGAACTGATGCATTGCTCTACTTCTTCCTCAGTCTCAAAAGTCTAAGAATTCTGAGGTACTATACAAAAACTTACATTAATAGGATAAGCAAAGATCATCCTCTTTTGATAACCTGAAAAAGCCCAGCTACTAAGAGAACTAGGCTTTTTGTACGCAAATCTCATTGGTTGGAAAAACCAAGCGTTTTTCCTTCCCGCACTAGATCATTGATAATCTATCCCACTATAAAGATTAGCCGTCCAGCCCGATACTTTGAGCTGCATTGTCCCAACCTGGAGGCATGACGCTACTCCTCGCATTACCCTGAAAATGGATATACAAGTTAGAAGGGCACGGAGTCAAACCACTAACAGGGTTCTTACACAGCCCGAAGCCCTTGGATCTTGTATTAGCCCAAGAGGAAGTTTTCTTCTGGAAGCCATAGGTTGTAAGGCTTTGCCATTTGCCAAGGTCGCTCTTGAACTGTAGCCTACGACCATTCCAGCTTGTACCATCGTAAAGACAGACCCAACTGCTTGGGCAGTTAGGCTGAGAAGCTTGGGTTCCTGCTGCTTCTTGTGTTCTGGCTGTCTCAAGTGCCTGACTCTGTGTCAGGTTGGGGTTAGTAGCCCGAACTTCCGCAGCTAGTGCCTCTACAGACGAGGCGTAGCAGCGAATGTCGTTTGGTTTGATAACTGAACAAACCTGAGCTCTTCCCCAATCTTTGGACAAATCAATTACTTGGCCTTCAAATGTAGCTAGACTCGTTGGTTTTCTTTGAGAAGTGGTTGATTGTGCTACTCCGGGGGTCTGCTCTATTGCTAGAACAAGCCCTAATATCACGAACAAAGAGATTTTTCTGCCTACAGGACATGATGAAAATACATGTGCTGCTGTTGAACCAATAGTTTTAAGCGATTTAGTTAAGTTCACAAAGGTACTCCTTATCTTCCCTTTATTTTCCGATTTGTAATTCAATCCTCAGTCATTAAATCTATTAATTCAAGGGGTTAAAACTTCTTTTATATGCATAAATAAAGGAGTTATGTTTTCAGGATTAAAGTTTCCTACTAAAGAGCTGTAATGCGTTGGAATACTCCGACTCATACACTCTGACACTGATGTTATGTTTGACTGATTAATAGTTATAAATACTTGCCGCTTTTGCCCTCTTGCAGACCATTGCCTGAGAATTAAGCCTTCTGACGATTATTGTGAATTTTTGTAACTTGTCACAGAATTCCTGGACTTTTGAGCCTGAGAAGTAAACAGAAGTTTGCCAGGAGGTATTGCTGTGGAAAATCCAGGTCAGTGCTTAACTGTTTTTCAACGAAAGCATCTGCTCAAGAGTTTACAAACCGACTTACGCCCAGAGTATAGTCGTCGCATAGAAATCATGTTGCTGGCAGATACAGGTCAAACTCAATCCCAAATCTGCAAAGCCGTAGGGTGTTCTCCAGAGATGGCACGGTACTGGATGATGGTGGCACAGACAGGTCAAGCTCATCATTGGAATGACCAGCCGATGGGACGCCCTAAGACAGTTAATGAGGAATATTGCGATCGCTTAAAAGAACTCGTCATCCATAGCCCTCGCGAGTATGGCTATCCATTTCAACGCTGGACAGCGCAATGGCTAGGAAAGCATCTGGCAAAAGAACTCGGTATTAAAGTTAGCGACTGCCACATCAACCGACTGCTCAAACAGATGGGGCTGTCCACTCGACCCAAACCCGCGACAATTGAAGCCACAAATCAGACCGACACCGACAATTTCAGCCTTGTGATTCGCGACCTGACATCCGCAGATCGAAGAGTGTGACTGGGAAAGATGAAAGATGAATAGCCCCATAAATAAAACTCTCCCGTACTTGTGGTGTTTTGGTAATGGGTAATGGGTAATGGGTAATGGGTAATGGGTAATGGGTAATGGGTA
>DALYIW010000430.1:0-5320 GCA_031970155.1 Coleofasciculaceae cyanobacterium CTOTU46601
TGAATCAATAATTAAATCGCCAAGAGTATCCATTGCCCGTTCGTTTATAGAATCTATTAACACCTCAGGCATTGTTAAGTGTTCTTGGGCAATCTTTTTAATCACTCCACTTGGATTGTCTTGCTCTGCTATGGCTTTAAGCACTAGAAACTCATAATCAGCAAGCTGTAACCTAAATTCAGTCCATTCATCAGGTAACTCTGGAATCTGTTCTTGAGGTAGAGGTGGCAGCGAGGGGGTAGTCTGAACTTTAAGGTTGTGCAAGCCTTCTACTAGCTGTCTTCTTTGTTCCTCAAAGTGGGATAATCCCTGTTCTAGAGCTTTCTTTTCATTTTGTTTCTCTATGACTTGAACTTGTAGTTGACGCAGTTCCACTTGGAGAAAATTTATATTGGCTTGAAGGGTTCGTTTTTCTTCTATCAACTGATTTTTTTGATTATTAAAAATTTTCAAATTTTGTTCTATATTTTCTTTTTCACCTGTTTTTTCTTGAAGTTGAGATTGTAATTTATCATATTCTAATTTGAGATATTCTATATTAGATGCAATTTTCTGAAGTTCTAATTGCTTATCAGATTCTAGTTGATTGAAATTTTGGGTTGTTTGTTGAAGTTGAGTTTCAAGGTTATTTATTTGAGTATCAAGTAAATATATCTCGGCTTCTTGTTGCTGTTTTTGATTTTGTAAAATGTATAAATCCCAGTTTTGTTGCTTTCTGTGGTTATATCCTTCTGAAAGTTTAGTTCGTAGATGGTCAAGTTCGGATTGTAAGGCATTAATACTAGCTTCTACCTCTTGTTCTTCAGCTAGAGCCTCATAAACGAATTGACTTAAATCTGTTTTGTACTCTTCAAGTTCCAGAATTTGGTTTTGCAGAGATTCAATCAACATCTTGCCATGATTGATTCGCCGCCTGTTTACAATTACGGTGGCGGTGTAGGTCGCAGGTACAGTGATTAAACCTGTGAAAAATGCTGGCTTGATATCTCGATTCACCACGAGTGTGACGCAGAAGCTAACACTAAAGGCAACTGCACCCAGAAGAATCTGATTAGTGATTCTAGTAAATTGCATATCGCTTGGAATTACTCCTTCACCGCTAGAAGATTATCTATTGGAGGAGTGGGAGTCGGGAGTCGGGAGTCGGGAGTCGGGGAAGAATAGTGGTACATAATCTTATCGTGGCAAGGACGAATAAGCATTCGCCCCTACTATATGTGGTGTCAATGCCTAAGTCCTAAGAAAGCAAATTCTCTACTCCCTACTCCCTACTCCCTACTCCCCTGACTCAAGAGGGCTAAATCTGCCTGAAGAAAATCAATGAATTGTCGTGCAGTGCGTCCAGAACGTCCATTATGCCGGGTTGCCCATTGCAAAGCCCGATAATCTAAATCGTCTTGAGTGAGTGAGATTCCGGCTTGTGCGGCTAGGTGGCGGACAATTTTAAGATAGGTATCTTGGTTAGCTGGCTCAAAGGTTAAGGTTAAACCAAAGCGATCGCTAAACGAAAGCTTCTCTTGTAAAGTATCCCAGGCATGGACTTCATCACCATCGCGAGGACGAGGGCGATCGCCAAAAAATTCCCGAATTAAGTGCCGCCGATTGGATGTCGCATAAACCACAACATTTTGCGATCGCGCCGTGACACTCCCTTCTAAAACGACTTTGAGCGCTTTAAAAGCATCATCATCTTCTTCAAATGAAAGGTCATCGACAAAGATAATAAATTTCTGAGCAAGATTCCGCAGTTGTTCTACAATGACCGGGAGGTCTTTTAAGTCAGACTTAGCCACTTCAATCAGGCGAAGACCGTGAGTGTAATACTGATTCAACAACCCTTTCACTAAAGAAGATTTGCCACTACCGCGACTGCCGTAGAGTAAGACATGTAATGCAGGGTAATCAGCCAGTAAAAACTCTGTATTCTTTACCAGAGCATCTTGCTGAGATTCATAACCCACGAGTTCTGTTAACTGAACGCGATCGGGGTGAGCAATGCCGATGAGCTGCCCCAACTGCCAGCGTAAAGCGCGATACTGTGCAAATAGTCCTGTACCACATTGCCGATAATAAGCGGCTAAGTCTTCCACTGCATCCGCCCAGTTATCCAGCTGTTTTAGCTTTTCCCGCAAGAGTTGCTCATTGACTGAAGAATCACCCCTAACTGCAAAACCTTGCTCTTTTACATTCTGTTCTAGATGCCAAGGAATAGGGGCAACAGGCAGTTGAGATGCTGCTTTCACCCAGTTACTGAGTTGTTCGCTGCTGCATTGGTAAAGACTGTGCAAGGCTTGTAAATCTTGTCGTGCGGCGGCGATTAGTGCAGGCGGTAAATGCTCTACTGCTGTATCTTGAGCTTGTTGGCTAAATGGATTATCGTCTCTGAGAATTTGTGTAAGTAGGTAGTCTTGCCAACTTTGAGTGCTAGCCGCCAGAGTTTTAAACCAACTGCCGTAAGCGTGGAGGCAATTTAATGGATCGCGATCGCTTTGATGGAGGGCTTGCAGTAGATTAACAAAGGCTTTACCACCACACTCACACAGGACAGATTGATAGAGTAGCAAGGACGCGGCTTGAACTTGGAGCGATTGAATTGACGCAGCAGATGGAGTGACCATGAATCAGTAATTGTATTATTTTTGGTCAGTTCTCAATTGTTTTCCTGTATTACAGTAATGATTGATTGAGTTCTTTGGTCTGTTGCCGTTATGTTATGGCGAGAGATATTTTCTTAGATTATTCTCCTGTCGCCTCTTATCATCAATCATGTAAAGAAATTTTTCAAAAAATTCTGGCTTTACTCTCTTTAAATTATCTAAAAAATTTATAAAACTATATATTTATGATGACAACAGTACTGGGCTGAAAAATGCTCCGGAATTTTCAGCTGGAGTTTGAAAGACTTGATAGCAAAAGCTTTTCAATTTTAAGTTAAGAAAAGTTAATCAACCGACAAGGGATAAAATACATGAATTGTCTATAAAATCAAGCTTCGTGTGGCATAAATTAAAAAAACTCTAAAAATCTCCAGTTATAAAAAAAAGAATTTATAAAGTTATTGAATTGATTACTAGATTGATATAGATTCATGCTATGAATGGTAAGAAGAAATGTAATACGCCTTCGTGAGTTCGTATGACATAATTTTTAAAAGTTTGGCAATTTCTTAAAATCTATAGCTCAAGTTTAGAAGTGAGCTAAGAGAATAATTCACTAGCCATAATTCAAAATCCTCACTGGACTAAAGCCAGGAGTTTTGATCAGAAAGTAGTCTACACTATTTTTCTTATCCACGGATAAAACCACGGATATTAACCTCAAGTTATTCGATAGTTCCACCTCAATTCAGAATGAATTGTTACTCTCTGAGACCTGAAAATTTTAGGCTCAAAATTTTGACGGGCATCAACTAAATTTTGAAGATAGTAGCTTAAGACTTTTCATTGTACAGCTCTACAGCTGCGGCGTGTCTTAGCTGAGTTCAATTCATACAAACCTTGAGTTTTTAGTATTTTGTCAGCCTATTAATCACGGAAATCGTATTGTGATCACTGCTAACCCAACTCCGCCTATGACCTCGATTAGCTTGCTTACTGCTGGAAAGGAAATTCGATTTCTCAAAACTTTAAAGCAGATTCAGTTTAGTGGGCAACTGGTGTTTACAAGTGCAAAGGAACAACAATGGGTTTTTCATTTGTACAAAGGTCAGATCGTATATGTTACTGGAGCGCAGTATTCCGTGAGGCGGTGGCACAGAAATTTAGCGGCTCACTGTCCTCAGATGCTTGCTCATCGCGGCTCACTACAGCGCGAATTAGCTGGACTTAATCAAGGTGCTGTTAAGATTTGCTGGGAATATCATGTGTTGTGCTTATGGATCGCGCAACAAAAAATCACTCTTGAACAAGCCACCAAAATGATTCGAGCGATCGCCACCGAGGGGTTGTTTGAGGTAGCCCAAGCGCAGCGTGTAGTTTATCAAATCAAGGAAGATAATGAGTTATCTTCGCCACTTGTTTTAATTGATGTGGAGGAAGCCCTTGCAGAATTTCAGAAGGCTTGGCAAGTGTGGCGCAATGCTAAAGTTGGCGACTATTCTCCCAACAAAGCCCCCGTAATCAAGCAACCCGAGGAACTCAAAAAGCGTACCTCAGCACAGATTTACCAGATTCTGAGTAAGCTACTAGACGGCCAAAACACTCTGGGTGACTTAGCCGTGCAGATGAATCAGGAGGTGGTGCAAGTAACTCGTTCACTGATGCCGTATATTCAAACGGGGTTGGTAGAACTGATGAACATCCCCGATCTAACAGCTCCCATTATTAACACGACTGTTCCTAAAAAGCCACTAACAATCGTAGCGCCCACTGGTCCGGTGATTGCCTGTGTAGATGACAGTCCTTTAGTTTGCCATACTATGGAAGCGCTGCTGACTGCCGCAGGCTATCGCTTTGTCGGCGTGGAGGATGCGCTGCGAGCTTTTGCAGTTTTGTTAGCCCGCAAGCCAGATGTGATCTTTTTAGATCTAGTAATGCCCAATACCAACGGGTATGAGATTTGCGCCAAGTTACGCAAGCTTCCCAACTTCCGTAATACCCCGATTGTGATTTTGACGGGCAATGACGGCATCGTAGATCGGGTGAGGGCAAAACTGGTTGGTGCATCAGATTTTCTTAGCAAACCCATTGATGCTGGGAAAGTGCTAAACGCAATCCGTAAGCACTTAGAGCAGGGTGCAATTAGTAATTAGTTGTTTGTTGTTTGTTGTTTGTTGTTTGTTGTTTGAATAATAACCAATAACTAAAAAGCAATAATAATCAATAACCAATAACCAATAACCAACAACCAATAACCAATAACCGCTTTCTGTATTTTGTTAATTAGGTGAATTTCATGAGTACTGCTCTGATTGTTGAAGATTCTTTGACTGATATGCAAGTTCTCACCCGCTGTCTACAGCAAGGAGGACTCAATGTTTTAACGGCTAGTAGTGGAGAAGAAGCTTTAGCCAAACTTACTAGCCATAAACCTGATGTCATTGTCCTAGATGTTGTTTTACCAGGCAGCAGTGGATTTGAAATCTGCCGTGAGATCAAAGGTGCTGCTGAGACCAGCAAAATTCCAGTTGTCATCTGCTCAACCAAAAGCGGTGAGATGGATAAATTTTGGGGCATGAAACAAGGAGCAGATGCCTATATAGCTAAGCCTATCGATCAAGAAGAATTGGTACGCACTGTCAAAGGGCTAATCAAAGGTTAAGCCTAAAAGAAAGTGGTAGTGGTAGGTTGGGTTAAGCGTAGCGCAACCCAACAAAGCGACA
>DALYIW010000431.1:0-5290 GCA_031970155.1 Coleofasciculaceae cyanobacterium CTOTU46601
CAAGATGAATTGTTTCCATTTTGTATTGACCAAATAGCTTGACATTGCAGTATCAACTCTATCAAACAGATGCGATTGATGGAGCGATCGCCAATCTAGAAGTAATCAAGGCTAAAGATGCTGATGAATTTTAGTCAGTTTGGGAGAATGAGCGCGTTTTGAGGAGATAATGCGATCGCTTCCAGTTTCACTCTCTAATTTCAGGAAAAACTTTAGATAAATCCAGAGATAAATCGGGAAAACAGGGAAGAGAAACTGCCTTATCTGGCAAAATGATATGCTTCAATCCGTATCCAAAACCTCCCTGCAATTCTTGATAAGGTTCACTATAAGTTTCTAAGTGATTTTTTACTAAATTGAATATCCAATAGTCAGAAATTCCCGATTCAGCATAGAGGGGAATTTTAACCTTCCTGTCATACTTTATAGTAGAGTCTGCAATCTCAATTACAAGGAGAACATCATCTGCATTGGGAAGAGCAAAGCGGTAATTATCCGCTCGTTTCCTCAGAATGGCAAAGTCTGGCTCAGGTTCGCTGTTGGATGACAGAACAATTGGGTCTTGGCATTGTAGTTCTGCGCGACCTGCCACTAGCGCAGCGAGTTCTCTGAGTAAATCTCTGCAACAATTTGTATGGGGTGTACCTTTTGCTGCCATCTGCATTATCTCTCCGCGAATTAATTCAACCCGGTCATCTTCCGTGAGAAATCCCAGGTCTATTAAACGGTGATATTCTTCGCTGGTGAAGCGTTTTGCTGTTGTAAGAGTCATGGTCGTCAGTTAGTGCAGCTAGCCTGCTTGAATCATAGCGTTTCCAATAGTCTGAGGCGTTCAGAGCGAGCAATGAACAGATTAACAGGCTTGGGTTGCGATCGCTCTTTTAGTCAGCTTTTAAAATAGGATGAGGCTGTTTCAGGTATTGCATCACCGAAACACCCAACGCCAAAAAATTGCTACGAGATAACATGAATCAAACCGCAGATGCCCTGAGTGCCATTGATGACAAGCTATCAAAGCGTGATATCGACCTCGATCCAGGCGGATATTTCATTATCTACCTAGATCGAGAGACAGGGCTAATTTGTGCCAAACATTTCACCAATGTCATTGATGAGCGTGGGTTAGCCGTTGACCCAGAAACTGGCAAAGTCATTCCAGCAAAGGGCAAGGTAGAACGGACTCACACCACCGTTTTTACTGGCAGAACCGCAAAAGAACTGTGTGTTGCTATTTTTGAGCAAACTCAGCCGTGTCCTGTCACAATGTTCGATCATGCTGCTTATTTGGGACGGGAGTTTGTTCTAGCCCAGAATGCTCTCATTAGTGGGCAGGAGTATGTCCAGGACTAGAAGGGTTGCTGGGCGAGTAGGTTACAGGGACAGCAACTTAGTTAAACCCTGTCAACCTGCCGCAACCCTGGAGTTTAGCCTGAGAAGCCTTGGTAGAAAAAGTAGGTAGCCATCGGCACAACCGTGGCGATAACTAATATGACTACGACCCAGACTGTGGAATTTTTGGTGTCGGTTTCTTCTGCACTCTTAAAGGTGCTTGCAACCTCAATTTTTTCTTCCACAACGGGGGGACCGGGGTCAGGTTGACCAGAAAGGACGGCGATTAAGCGATCGCTTGCATCCACTAAACCCTGATTGTACTTATTTCCCTGACGCAGGGGCACAACTAGCGTTTCAGACGCCACGCTCTTGGCAATCTCGTCAGATAAACTTGACTTGACGGCTTCCCCAGTCCGAATCGCGGTGCCATTGGTTACAGTATCAAGGACAAGCAAGATTTGATTAGCTTGCTCTTGGGGTGTAGGGAACCATTTCTCAAATAGCGCGTTTGTAAAGCTTTCTGGTGTCTCGCCGTAGTCTAAGCGGCGGATAGTCACCATTCTGACCTCTTTGCCTGTTTTTTTCGCTAAATCCTCTAAATTACTGCTCAATTTGCCTTCATTTAAGCGGCTGAGAACTTCTGCTTTATCAATTACCCAAGTCGGTTCGCCTGGGCTGATCTTGGGCATTTGATAGACACCAATGGCGTTGGCTGGTGCCGCAGCTAGCCCACTGACCAGAATGACTAACAACAGCGATAAAATCAGGTGTTGAAGGTGTTTTCGACCTTCGTGTAGTTTAGTGAGGAGTTTTCTCATTTGATTTAGTCTCAAGATTGCCTTTTCTAATAAATACTATACAAACTGCAACATAACCGACTTCTAAAAATTGAAGACCGTGCTACGGTTGATAAATAGCCTTCAGCTCACTCACATCACCAGCACCAGCAATGAGTTCAGCAGAAATTTACCGGGGTTGGATTATAGAAGCTCGACCAGTGTTCTGCGTTCAGGTTTGGAGTGCCGCTGGAGAATGCGTTATTCCTATCCATAACGCCAAGACAGAGGAAGAGGCACTTCATTTTGCCAAGCGCTGGATTGATTTGCAAATGACACCAGACCGGCCTAGACCCAAACCCAGCGATTCACCTCCCCCAGACTTCGACGATGACGATATTCCCTTCTGAACCAGTCTGTAGGAGTCGGGAGTTGGGAGTCGGGAGTCGGGAGTCGGGGAGAAGAGAAATTTTCATGCCTTCTTGATGTTCGCCGCGCATGGCGTCTAGCTTGATGTCATGCTGCCTCGTCTCCTCTGACAGACAGATGAAATTTCTCGCAAAAGGAAGTTTAATGAACTTTTCTAAAGGTCACAACAGATTCTGTAATTGGGTAACCCCCTCTTGCGTAGAATGTGATCTCAAGTTCGTTTGTAAACTTTCGACAAAAAGGAAGATTAAGGATGGCCGATCCAAGAGATGCAGAGGTGGTTAAACCCTATAACGGCGACCCTTTTATTGGTAACTTAGAGACACCAATCAATAGTTCTCCAATCGTTAAGGCTTACATCAATAATCTCCCAGCCTACCGCAGATGGGTATCTCCGTTAGTTCGAGGGATCGAAATTGGTTTAGCTCATGGCTACTTTTTAGTAGGACCATGGACTGTGCTAGGCCCACTGCGAGAGACAGATGTAGCTTACATAGGTGGATTAATTTCAGCGATCGCTACCATCCTGATTGCCACCGCCGGCATGTCTCTCTATGGCATTGTCTCTTTCCAAACAGGTGGTGACTTTGAAGTTCAAAACCCTCGAACCCCTGATGAACTGAAAACAGCTGAAGGCTGGAGTCAGTTAACTGGCGGTTTCTTTATTGGCGCAATGGGTGGCGCTTTCGTTGCCTATTTTCTGCTGGCAAATTTTGACATTGTGGATTCCATCTTCCGTGGCATAGTTCACAATACTTAGAAACTTTTTTGTTTTGGCTGGAAGCCTTGAACTTTACGGCTTCTGACTTGAGCTGTAAGGCAATTTTTCGTAATATTCCTTTTGGAACCCTGTAATTATAGAGAGGAAGGTTTGACATGACAGGCTCATACGCTGCTTCATTCTTGCCCTGGATTTTGATTCCCATCGTTACCTGGCTCTTGCCTGCTGTAGTGTTTGGTCTTTTGTTTATCTACATTGAAAGCGACGCTTAAGTCAGTCTAATTTTTGAGTGGGTCTCAAATCATAAGACTGATAGCCATTTTTCATTACTGAATTACTGAACTACTGAAAATTCCCTGCTTTCTAGTAGGGGATTTTCTTTTGTGATGTGTTGTTGGTTATTGGTTGTTGGTTGTTTGTTAGAAAATACACACAAATAACAATAAATAACTGTCGTCAGCAGACGGTGTTCCTCTCTTCCCTAGAAGGATGCAGGTTTGTATTTAGAGACAAACATAGCGCTTCTCCATCGAGCATCGGTACAGCCATCATCTCCTGACTCCTGACTCCTAACTCCTGACTCCTGACTTCTAAAACCAGGAATACTTCATCAACTGAGAGCCGCACCATCTACATTAACTGGCATACTACGGAAAGAAAGATACTTGGTGTTGTCCGAAGCACGGGTCTTGCAGCGGATTGAACACTCAAATCCTTAATTGTTTGCTACAAGAGATACAACCGCACCCTTGTTTGAGCATCAGACGTGAGGAGTGTGTGTTCACTCCTGCCATAAGAAAGCCTATTCTCTAATTCAGATGCCCAACGTCACTGTTCAAGATACCCCCTCTACTCCGTTCTACTTCCAATTCACGCTCAAAGGACACATTGAGTTAGAAGACTCAGTAACTTATTTAGTCTGTCCGGACAACACAAGATTTCGCATCAAAGAATCTGGATTGGAAACTCATGAAGGAGTAGCCTCATGGCTGGCTATTCCCACAACCGATACTTCAGGGATTGTTCAAACTTTGAGTGTACACAAGTGCGAAACTGATGACGCCAATGGAGAGGTATCTGAACAATGCCGTGCCAAGGGACGAGTTGTACAACTAGGGAAGCGAGGGCAATTCGTTCAGCTAAAAATCCTCAGACCAGGGGAGAAAACTCTTAAGATTAGTTTTCTGTTTCCTGACCCGCGCATGAAAATCGGACAGGTGTGGGAGGTAGTAGCTAAACGTTCTGGATATACTCTACAAATCCAAAAAGCTGAACCAGTTGAGGAAGTAAATAACTCAGCTGCTATATCGAAGTCGGCTATGATGCAAGCGTTTGCCGAGTCGATGCAACAACAAGAACAACTTCAAAGTACCTCGCCTACACCATTAGAAGTTAATAATGGCACGACAAGTACAGCAAGTTCCTCACAATCGGCTTCAGCGACCAACTCCCAAAACTCTCATACCCAACTAGTAGAGACACCTCCACCCACCAATAATGGCAACACCCCTGCTACTACCACCTCACTAAAAATCCCATCACCTGATTACGTGAAGAGTGAGGTTGATGCTCTTATAGAAAAGGCACTAACTGCTCTAATTAAAGAAACTCAAATAGATGATTGGGACTTAGGTCTACCGAAGCAGCGGAAAAGTAAACTCTGGGAATGGGAAGCGGTTTCTAGAGTCAGCAAATGTCATGCAAGAGTACAACTTGTTGGGAACGCGAAAAAGGCTAAAGTCTATCAGTATCCATCTATCACTAACACTGAAGAGACTCTCGACATAACCCCTAATGAGCGGTTGATTGTCACGCCATTAGGTGCGGCTAAAGGGATTGGTGCTTCCTGCTTCCAAATCTTGATAGGTCCTTATGAAATTGTTCTCGATTGCGGCACTCGTCCTAAGGGATATGACCCTCTACCTGCACTAGAGTATCTCGATAACCCAGACCTGTTACTGATTTCTCATGCTCATCAAGACCACTTAGGAGCAGTCCCGGTTTTTCATAGTCGATGGCCTGGTGTTCGCAT
>DALYIW010000432.1:0-5239 GCA_031970155.1 Coleofasciculaceae cyanobacterium CTOTU46601
AGGGGAAGAGAATTTTTATTCTTTCGTGGTGAGATAAGACCTCATGGAGTCTAACTTCTAACTTCTGATTTATATTTATTTACACCCACTTAAATTTATGAAAAAAATCGTTATCTTTTTAGGGCCATCGCTCCCCATCTCAGAAGCCAGAGAAATTCTGGATGCGATTTATCTTCCTCCAGCGAAACAAGCAGATTTACTCAGTGCTGTAACCACCTACAAACCCGATATTATTGGCTTTATTGATGGGGTTTTTCTCAATGTACCCTCTGTATGGCACAAAGAGATTTTGTACGCTCTTGAAAAAGGAGTAGCGGTGTATGGAGCTAGTAGTATGGGAGCTTTACGAGCGGTTGAAACTGAAGAGTTTGGCATGGTTGGAGTCGGTGAAATTTACCGGATGTATGCCGATGGAGAGCTGATTGATGATGATGAAATTGTCATGGTTCATGGACCAGAAGAGACGGGATATCGTCGTTTTTCGGAACCCATGGTGAACATTCGTGCAACATTTTGTCGTGCCAAGGATGAGGGAATTATTGATGGTAGTTTGTATGAGCAACTGACAGCGATCGCTAAATCAATATACTTCCCAGAACGCACATTCCCCTCCATTTTTCGGAAAGCAGCTACGGCAGGTATATCACCGCAAACCCTAGAAATAATGGCGAATTTTGTCAACGATAGATATGTAGACATCAAACGTCAAGATGCCATTGCACTTCTACACACGCTTCGTGATTTACCAGAACAGTTGCCTCAAGTGAAGCCAACTGTTTCCCTAGTTCGTAACCAATTTTTTTCAAACCTCTATCACCGAGATCGAACGGTGTTACGGAACAATACAAATCTTTTTTTAGGAGATATAGCTGGATATGCAGCTTTACATCTACCTGATTTTGAAGACATCAATTTACACGCTTTAAATCGAGCCTTGGTGCAGATTTTAGCTGAACTTTGGGGAATTGAAGTATCTCAGGAAGCGAGGAAAAAAGAGAGCAAGCGCTTTCGTTATAGACATAATCTTACTGAAGAGATAGCTTTCACAGACTGGTTAACTGAAAATGACCTATCTCTAGAAGAATTCAATCAATTGATGGATGAAATGGCTCGTTGTCGTCACTTACAAAATTGGCTAATGACGAGAAAAGGGAATGAGAAAAATACCAAAATTTTATTAGATGAATTGCGATTACAGAATCGCTATAAAGATTGTGCTGATGCCGCAGTTATGAGAGAGCAAATTATTCAAGAACACTATCCCAACTTTATTGAAGAAAATGCTGAAGATTTGACGATATCTCAGTTGGTAATAGAGCATCAGCGCTCTACGGGATGCCGGATAAGGCTCTATGACTATTGGGTAAAAGAAGCGGGTTTTCTGGATTTTGAATTGCTGAAGTTGGAACTTTTGCGATCGCACTTAGCCCGGAAAGCCAGTTTCCCTTCTTAAACAGCAAACCTCCCATAAAAATAGGGAGTAGGGAGTGGGGAGTCGGGAGTAGGAGAAGAAAGGCGTTAGCGTAGAGTTAGCAGTGCAAGGAGATATTTTGGATGTCTAAAAAAAGCGATGAGCCGTTTCAGAATGTGAGTGGAACCTCAAACTACCAACTGAGTCAGCGGGAGGCACAGGTAGCGTATCGCTTCAATCGGCAATATCAGGGTGAAGCCTTTGAACTGCCGGAAGAAGTGGAGGCGATGCCAATTTTTCAAGAGTGGGTTGGGGGTACGCTTGCGGCTAAAGTCGCTTCAAATTTCTGGGAAGTTGCTCAACCTCAAAAGAATCAACGCTGTTTGGATATTGGCTGTGGCGTCAGCTTTTTGATTTATCCTTGGACAGATTGGGGAGCATTTTTTTATGGTCAGGACATCAGTACAGTGGCACGGGATATACTTAATGCTCGTGGTTCTCAGCTGAATTCAAAGCTGTTTAAAGGTGTGTGTTTCGGTTCAGCCCAGCAGTTGAATTATGAACCTGGGCAGTTTGATATGGCGATCGCAACTGGGTGGAGTTGCTATTTCCCTCTCGATTATTGGCAGGCAGTTATGACCCAAGTCAAGCGGGTAATCAAGCCAGGTGGTCAATTTGTTTTTGACGTACTTAATCCAGAAACGCCCCTGGCAGAGGATTGGGCTGTGTTGGAAACTTATCTCGGTGCTGAGGTATTTTTAGAGCCAATTGCTGAGTGGGAAAATAGGATTAAAGCGGCGGGCGCTAAAGTGATTAAGCACAAGTCTGGAGAGTTGTTTGAGTTGTACTTAATTCGGTTTTAAAATCAAGTGCGATCAGCTAGGCGATCGCACTTGTCAACTTGGACAGTAAGTTGTTGTTGGTTGTTAGTTGTTAGGCTTGCCCGTTCGGAGATGTCTACTTACTTAGCAGGGAATTTTGTATTACCCTATCTCAAAAGTGCCTAGTCTACTTTTTGCATACCGTCCGTCTATAAAGGCGTCCCCTGTATCGATAATATACAACACGGCACTTCGGCTTCTTGGCAATCAGAAAAGATTGAGGAGTTGGTTGTTCTATGCGATTAGCTTGAGAACTAGTAGACAAGACTTCTGGATTCAGAGCCGCTTCAACAGGAAGCGTCAAAGTTAAACCCAAAATTGTTACCAAACCGACTTTTGAGAAAAAACCTGTAGGTTTCATAGCAAACTTCCTAAACTAGGAAAGAGGTCTTTACCTAGATAGCCGAGCAGCATTAACTTCGTAAACCCATAGTAAAAAAAGTATAAAACCTACGGTTAGAGTTATTTCAAGGAAAAGAAGATTGATGGAATCAACTACCACACATGCACTTAAAGAATGGGCTGTTGCCGTTGATGCCTTAGAACAGGGTAAAACTATTATGCTGCTCCGCAAAGGTGGCATTAAAGAAGACGGAAACCGTTTCAAGATTACTCATGATCAGGTTTTGCTTTACCCTACCTATGAGCATCAACAGCCCAACTTGCTCAAAGCTGAGTATGCTTCTCAGGTAAAACCTGTAACCTCAGGCTGGCATCCAGAAACAGTGCCCATTGGCAGCTGGGCTAAGATTACCGATGTTTTGCCAGTGAGTGAGGCATCAGCCGTTGCCGCGCTGTTACCCTACCACATCTGGAACGATCAATTTATCAGCGATCGCCTCCGTTGGAAACCACGCCAACCCATCTTTGTACTATTACTGCGGGTGTACCAATTACCCCAACCACAAATCCTTCCTTACCGTCAAGAATACGGTGGTTGTCGGTCATGGATCGATTTAGTTGAACCCATTTCGATTCAAGAGGCTGTACCTGTTCTGGATGATGCCGAGTACAACAAGCAAGTAACAGCAATAGGACTTACACAAATTTTCGTTTGAACCTCCATATGTAGGGGTGAACGGCCGTTCACCCCTACTGTATGTGGTATCTATACATAAGTCCTGAGCAATTCACAACACAAGCATGGTGTTGGGACACTCTACTTGAATACTCACCTGATTGCTCTACAGACTATAGTGCAGCTCAACGCCAGCAAAAATGCCGATCGCGTCTTCGGATTAGCACTCAGGCGTCTAGAGTGCTAAATTGGCTAATGGAGATACGCCGACACACAAAACACTCATGGCAAAAATCGTTTCATTTAAAGAAGAATCAAGACGGTCATTAGAGCGTGGCGTCAATGCCCTAGCTGATGCTGTCCGCATTACGCTTGGTCCAAAAGGTCGTAATGTTTTGTTGGAAAAATCCTATGGCGCACCCCAGATAGTGAACGATGGTGTTACTGTCGCTAAGGAAATTGAACTAGAAGACCCCTTAGAAAATACTGGTGCTCGACTGATTCAAGAAGTTGCCTCCAAGACTAAGGATATCGCTGGCGATGGCACCACTACGGCTACGGTTCTCGCACAGGCAATGGTTCGGGAAGGTCTCAAGAATGTGGCAGCTGGAGCAAATCCGATGGCTGTGCGTCGAGGGATTGAAAAAGCGATCGATCATCTAGTCGAAAAAATAGAAGAAATGGCGCAGCCAGTTGCTGGCAGTGCGATCGCTCAAGTCGCTACGGTTTCTGCGGGTAACGATGAAGAAGTCGGTGCCATGATTTCCGAAGCGATGGAAAAAGTCACCAAAGACGGTGTGATCACGGTTGAAGAATCAAAATCTCTCACCACAGAACTTGATGTTGTAGAAGGAATGCAGCTGGATCGAGGCTATATTTCCCCCTATTTCGTCACCGACCCCGAACGGATGACGGTGGAATTTGATAACGCCCGTATCCTGATTACCGACAAAAAAATTAGCGTCATCCAAGATTTGATTCCAGTCTTAGAGAAAGTCGCTCGTGCTGGTCAACCTTTGCTAATCATTGCCGAAGATGTAGAAGGCGAAGCTTTGGCCACTTTGGTGGTAAACAAAGCACGGGGGGTTCTGAGTGCCGCAGCAATTAAGGCTCCTGGATTTGGCGATCGCCGCAAAGCCATGCTACAAGATATTGCGGTTCTCACTGGCGGTCAGATGGTTTCTGAAGAAGTCGGCTTGACATTAGATGCTGTCTCCCTAGAGATGCTGGGAACAGCGCGGAAAATCACCATCGACAGAGACACTACAACCATCGTAGCAGGTAGCGACAATACCACAGATGTGCAAAAGCGAGTGACTCAAATCCGCAAGCAGCTTGAAGAAACTGACTCCGAATACGATAAGGAGAAACTCCAAGAGCGGATTGCTAAACTTGCTGGTGGTGTTGCTGTGATCAAGGTGGGTGCAGCAACCGAAACCGAACTCAAAGACCGCAAACTGCGGATTGAAGACGCCCTTAACGCCACGAAAGCCGCTGTAGATGAAGGTATTGTTCCTGGCGGCGGTACCACACTAATTCGGTTGATTCCAAAAATTGCCGATATCAAAGATGGTCTAGATGCCGAAGAACAAATCGGTGCTGAGATTGTCGCTAAGGCATTAGAAGCACCTCTGCGTCAGATAGCAGATAACGCTGGTGTTGAAGGTACCGTCATTGTCGAGAAGGTACGGACGAGCGATGTCAACATTGGCTACAATGCTGCCACCGATGAATTTGAAGACCTAATTGCTGCTGGTATTATCGACCCCGCTAAGGTTGTGCGTTCAGCGCTTCAAAATGCTGGTTCTATTGCCAGTATGGTCTTGACCACCGAAGCCCTCGTTGTCGAGAAGCCTGAGAAGAAAGCCGCAGCTCCCGACATGGGCGGCATGGGCGGCATGGGCGGCATGGGCGGCATGGGCGGCATGG
>DALYIW010000433.1:0-5183 GCA_031970155.1 Coleofasciculaceae cyanobacterium CTOTU46601
TAGGGAGTAGGGAGTAGGGAGTAGGGAGTAGGGAGTAGGGAGTAGGGAGTAGGAAAAGACAGACTTTCTATCGTTTGTTGTGAACGCCAGCTCATGGGGGTGTTGCACCCTTCTCAGTAAGCCTTTGATAGGGCAGGCAAGATAAGCACAAACAAGGAAGGAAAATTCCTCTTCCCCGACTCCCGACTCCCGACTCCCGACTCCCGACTCCCTATTTTCAAGACAGAAAGATAGGAGGTTAGGAAGTTAACAGTTTATAACTTTCAACCTCTAATCTTCAGCCTTCAACTTATTCGGAAATATTAGTTGGATAATCTGTATGAATTGCTTCTAACTTCATCAAAATCTTAGGCTTAAGTTTCTCAAACTCCTGCTTGAGAACTTTTTTGCTGAACTGTGGCTGAGCAGTTGAGACTAATGCCTGACTGGTATTGGCCCACTGTACCAGCCTTTGGCGTTGAACAGGGTCAATTGTTGAGGTCATTACAGAGGTACAGTGTTCGGGTTCTGATATGGCAAAGAACAAAATACGGTAGGAACCTGTTTGTCCCAAGAGCCTAGCCATTTTCTGACCTAGGGGTGTTTTAAGGTCTAGATAGCAAGGAAGCCAGTTGGCACCGTATTCTCGGTTATGCAGAGCAGTAATCCATAGCACCATGGGATGGGGTCGCTCTAAAAATAGGAATTGATTGTAGCGCGTACTAACCTGACGATTCTGAATATCCTGTTTTTTCAGCATTACCCAGAGAGTAGGTAATACTTCGCTATTCTTACGAATGACATGGGGAAAGACAATTGTCGCTAGAGGTTTATCTTTTGGCCAGGAAGCCTGCCGACAAATTTCATCGACTGAGGGGACAAGCTTCTGACGCGACTCACTGACCACTGGCGATTTTTCTAGCACCTGGTTAATGCGGTCAACCAGTACTAGACTATGAGCAAGGCTCTCCTCTAATTTTTTTAACACTCGCAGGATGTCCTCGACGCTTTGAGGGCGATCGCCTGGATTTTTTGCTAGACAACTCATCACCAAATTCTTGAGAGGAATTGGCAATTTTAGGCTGGGGTTAATCGATTCAAAGGAGCGAGGAGAGATGAAATGATGAGCTTTGTACCAGCCCCCGAAGGAATGAGTGTCTGCGAGTAGGGGCATTTCACCAGTCAACATCTCAAACATCATTACACCTAGACTGTAAATGTCAGAGCGTTTATCGAGTTCTTTCCCCTCCATTTGTTCTGGCGAACAATAAGCCAAGGTACCCATAAAGGAATGAGTTTGAGCACTGTCAGACTGGAGAAGCTTAGCAATCCCAAAGTCAAGGATTTTGACGAGTTCACCGATAGAGGAGTTTTCAGTAACGAGAATATTGCTTGGCTTAATATCTCGATGAATAATGGGGCTAAGTTTACCTTCAATAACAATGCCTTTGTGAGCGCATTGCAGGCCTAAACAGATTTGGCGGGCAAAATTCAAAAACCGTCCTAAAGGGAGAGGTTGTCGTCGAATTATTTCACTTAAACTTTCTCCTTCCAGGTATTCCATGACGTAGAATGAAGTTTCGTTTTCGTCTACGCCATAGTCTCTAACTCGAACAATATGAATGCTTTTTTCACCGAGCAAAGCGCAAATAGTTGCTTCCTGCTCAAAGCGTTCGCGCATTCTTTTGTTGAGCAATGCCTGGGAGAGGAACTTGACGGCAACGATGACGCCTCCCAGTAACATATCTTTGGCTTGATAAACCCGACCCATTGCGCCTTTTCCTATCAGCTCAACGAGTTGATAGCGATTGGCGAGTAAGCGACCAGTGTTAGGGTCTGTCGTCATGATTGGCTTGGTGACAGCTTTGAGCAGTTAAGGATATACCTATTCATCAGTTTTGCTGAAGTGTAATTCGGATTGTCAGAAAAGAACTTTACCCAAATTACACAATAAGCTGCTGTTCATTTAAAACAGCATACTTGAGTGACTCGTTTTTTGTTGACTGTTTACTGTTGACTGTTGGCTGCTGAGTATTAACAGGTTTCTCCTCTACAGTTAACTCGAAGGCGGTCTTCACGACAATATGCAATGTTTTATGCACATTAGCTGATGTTTTGCCATCCCAATTTGACCGGGTTAACCTGTCATCTATGGGCTGTTACCCTGATGAATCATAAAGGAAACTGAGCAGGACGATACTGCCAGTGTAATGACGCGGTATCAATTGCTCTGTTGGAGAAGGAATGGTAGCTCAAGGAATAACTAGCAAGCTGCAACTTGCGATCGCTACCTAATTTGTGTTAATTCACCACAATACCTAGATTCAAGAGTCGTGTTATTCTGGCTGACGCTCCAGAGTTGCCTCCATTGTGCTAGTGAGATAGTGACCTGCCATGATGCCGCTGGAGAGGTAGTAGGTGTTGTCATTAAGCCGATGACGCGTTTCAAAGCCACTACGTCGTTGGCGATCGCCTAAGACCCAGTAGCGTTGTACGATTGATTCTGGTGTCACCCAGCCCTCGCCCTCAACGCGACCTAAGACACTGTGCTGTAAGACAAAAGTGTACTGACGCTCCCCAACATCCAGACGCCCCCGATACTGAAAAGTAATATCTTCTCGCTCGGTGTCGGGAAAAACTAGTCTTGTGACCATCGTAAACCAGTTCTTCTGACTCCAAGCAATGATCGTCCTACCTTTGACGGTAACAGGCATGTCATCGCGCTCCAGCCAAAATCCCTGGAGTGTCCAGCGTCCTGCCTCCATTAAAAAGGTATGAGCCACGATGTTACCCTTTGCCTATCATCAAACATTGCTTCTCTCATTCTCCTCTCTCAAGGAAAGCACTTAAGTTAACTTCTCTAGTTGCGTTCATTTCAATAGAAGAGGATGAAAGACCGTAAGTCATGTTTAAGTATAACCGGAGGACTGTGACATTCTCTCCCATCCACCCTTATGGATATGATGGGGTTTTCCCAACAGTGCTACGCACTGCTACGCTAGCACAATTGAGATTTCCTGCTGCGGTCTTAAAACTAGGGAGTTGGGAGTCGGGAGTTGGGAGTCGGGAGATTTTCAGGTGGCCAGTGGTGAGATAAGAGCTTATGGTGCCTAACTTCTTCATCTTCCTGAACTATCCCACCCTTTGTCAAAAGTTGATGGTTCCTAGTGGTACCGCTGCTCTTGCTCCAGTGACTTGGGGCAGATTACCGGGAATGCCCAGAGAACGCCAATGAGCTAAAACGGCAAATGCGATCGCTTCTTTAAAATCTGCACTCACCCCAGCTTCATCCGTGGTTAATACTCGCACGGGGTCCAGCAACTCTTGCAGGCGTTGTTTCAAGTAGAGATTGCGGCTTCCACCACCACATAAAAACACTTCATCAGGCATCTGGGGCAAGAAGCTACGGTAACTGTGAACAATTGAAGTAGCGGTAAGTTCTGTTAGCGTTGCCAGCATATCAGCAGGCGTTAGGTTATAAGCTTCGCTCTGTAGTAAGCACTGCTTCAGGTAATCTAAACCAAACAACTCTCTCCCGGTAGATTTCGGCGGCGGTACCTGGAAAAAATCTTGGCGCAGCCACTGTTCTACCAAAGCCTCACAAGGAATACCACTACGCGCCCAGTTTCCATCTTTGTCGTAGGTTTGACTGCCATTAGTAAAATGCTGCACAGCTAAATCTAATAGGGCATTACCTGGCCCTGTATCCCAGCCACAGATGGCATCGAGCCAGTTACCTTGACGTGCTGGGAGATACGTAAGATTACCAATCCCTCCAATATTTTGGATACATCGGTGCTGAGTCGGTGACGAGAGTAAACAAACATCAACCTTCGATACAAGTGGCGCACCTTGTCCTCCTACAGCAATGTCCGCAACACGGAAGTTACTAACCGTCTTGATACCCGTCAACTGGGCAATGATTTCTCCTCGTCCTAGTTGGAGGCTGTATCCCAGTTGCGTGAGAGGGTAAGGAGGTGAAGAGGCAATGCCTTCTTGGAAGTCGAAGGGAACTTGCCGAAGGGTGAAGTTTCTTGCCCCATTCTGGGTTTGAGTTAAGGAATTCTCCCCCTCTCCCCCTCTCCCCCTCTCCCTCTCTCCCACTCTCCGCCTCTCCCCCTCTTGCTCATACATGGGAGGTCGATGGTATACAGTTTGACCATGAGAACCAATGAGATCGATTGGAGTGTTGCCGGACTGAATTTCTTGTGCAGCTTGGGCAAATTGAAAGGCGATCGCATCATCTAATTGAGCCAACTGGACCATGGAAAGAGATGCTCCCCCACAAACCTCCAGGATTTGCTCTCTCAATGCAGCGGGGTAGGGGTAAGTTGTCCCAGCCAGAAACTCCACTTTCAAATCGACATCTGTACCAGTAACTTCCACTAAGGCAGCATCAATTCCATCTACAGACGTGCCACTGATTAAACCAATTACGCGAGTCATTATTCGGAAAAATGAAGGATGAATGGCAATTTTACTGGTTAATCAACGTAGAAAGGATCAAAGATGCGGCACTTCGGAAGGATGGGGGATGAAGGATGAGGGATGCCGCGTGGATGCTTTATCCCAAGCGTTGCTCAATGTTATCTGTTGGGCAAAATCCATTAACGTTACATCCCTCATCCCTCCTCCTTCATCCTTCCCTTTAATCCTTTCGCTTTCCGTTTGTACTTGATTTTTCAGTCGCAATGACATGCAAATCGATGCCTTTGAGATATCGTACTAACTGCTGGACAAGGGAACCCCGCAAGAGTAAAGCCCAACGCGATTTGTGAGATTGCCCGATCACCACTTGAGTGATGTGGTATTTTTTTGCCGTTTCTGCGATCGTCTGGGTAACATTAGAGCTTTTTACCCGTAAAAACTCACCACCAAATTCCCGACAAAAATGTTCGCAAGTTTCAAGATATAGACTTTCATCCTTGGTTAAAAAGCGTTCTGGGTGTTCGACAAACAAGGCATACAGACGTGCCCGCATTACACTTGCTAACCGTGCCCCTCTTCGTAGCAACTGGGCTGAGTTGGGATAAGTCGAAACACAGACCAAAACTCGCTCATGAACATTGCAAAACTGACCAGTCGGGGTAGAAGTCTTCTCTGCCGCCTCTTCAATATTGTCAGCGACCTCCCGTAGGGCTAACTCCCGTAAAGCAACTAAATGACGCCTCTGAAAGAAGTTCTGTAGAGATTGCTCGATTTTT
>DALYIW010000434.1:0-438 GCA_031970155.1 Coleofasciculaceae cyanobacterium CTOTU46601
TCGGCTTTCCTTTCGCTTTTTTGAGGATTTTTCAACGGCTTGTGAGAAATCCGGGACTAAGTAGGTGCAGGTAAGTAAAGTAAAAATAACTTAATTGCCAATAAGAAATTTTTGGGATTTAGGCTAGTGAATTGAGCGATCGTCTCTACCCACTCAATCGGCTGGGCAAACTTGTGCAAATGTGCCTCAAATCCAGCCTTCAGGGATTCTTCCCAGTCTTCATCTTGATAAGCCGTAATTGCGATGGCGGGGAGGTGCCCTCCCTCATGTGCTTCCAACTCCCGAATCTGCCGAATCAGGTCATACCCACTCTCACCCTGCATCCGGATATCGCAGACCAACACATCGGGCTGGAATGGCTCTAAAACCTCTAGTGCCGCTGCTGCGCTGGCGACTGCCTTGACGCTCATCCCATGCGATTCTAAGACAACCGTAATA
>DALYIW010000434.1:448-5103 GCA_031970155.1 Coleofasciculaceae cyanobacterium CTOTU46601
GGATATCCGCTTCGTCATCCACAACCAGCACCCGTAACCCATCGAGAGACTGAGGCATTTGTGTCATTGGCATTTAAACTTCTCTCTTTTGAGTATGGTATAGGCGCATGGCGTTGAGCGTGACCAGCAAGGAAGATCCCATATCTTCAAAGACAGCGATCGGCAGCCCAATGACTCCAAAAACGCCTAAAACAATAAACGTGGCATTCAAAATTAAGGCAACCGCAATACTTTGTTGAATCACCGATAGGGTTCGACGACTCAGTTGAATCGCATCGGCTAACCGCCTTAAGTCATTTCCGACCAGCACGACATCAGCCGCTTCTAATGCTACGTCAACTTTGCCAACTGCAACGCTCACATCAGCCGCCGCCAGAGCCGGTGTATCATTGATGCCATCGCCAACCATACCCACAATTCCAGAGCGACGCAATTTGTAAATGGCTTGCAACTTATCATCAGGCAGCAATTCAGCCTGATACTCCTCAATGCCGACCTGCTGAGCAATCTGTCTTGCCACCGTAGAGCGATCGCCCGTCAGCATGACGAGTCGTTTGAGTCCAATCCGCTTCAACAAATGCACGGCTTCTGTGGATTCAAGCCGTAATCCATCTGCAAGCGCGATCGCCCCAACTAATCCCTGTTGTGTTCCGATTAACACGGGTGTTTGTCCTTGAGATTCAATTTCTGCCAGGAGCGATTTAGCAGCGGCTGAAAGTTCAATGTCTTGTTCCTCAAACAATCGACGATTGCCCACAAAATAAACAGCCAGTCCAAATTTTGCCCAAATTCCTTTGCCAGGAACAGCGGTAAAGGATTCCGGAGTCTCTAGCTCCAATCCTTGCGCCGTTGCCTCAGCAACGATCGCTTTTGCCAACGGATGTTCTGACTGTTGCTCTAGCGAGGCAGCAATCATCAGGATCGTGCGATCGCTCATCGCACCCAGATTGTGTACCTTCTGCACCACTGGCAGCCCTTGAGTGATCGTGCCTGTCTTGTCAAAGGCTAATGTTGTCAGCCGTCCGGCAGTCTCCAACGCATTTCCACCTTTGAACAGCACTCCTTTACGGGTAGCGGCTCCGATCGCACTAATGAGTGAAACAGGAGTCGCAATCACCAGAGCGCAGGGGCAAGCAATCACCAGCAACACCAGCGCTTTGTAAAACCAGGGCTGGAACGGTTGGGCAAACAGGAGTGGGGGAACCAGTGTAATGCCAGCCGCCAGAATCAGAACGATTGGAGTATAGATGGCAGAGAAGCGATCGACCCATTGTTGAATTGGCGCACGGCTCTCTTGAGCCTCTTCAACCAAATGCACAATCCGAGCAACGGTTGTATCTTTGGCAGTGTGTGTCACCTCCACTTCTAGAAAACCTGTTTGGTTTAAGGTTCCCGCAAATACTTGATCCCCTTTTTCCTTATTCTCTGGCAATGACTCTCCAGTAATTGGAGACTGATCGACTGCGCTGACACCCGATACGACAACCCCATCAAGCGCAATTCGCTGTCCGGGGCGAATAGTTAAAATTTCCCCAATCTGAATCCCTTCAACGATTACAGAAACTTCTTGCCCATTTCGCTTGACGGTTGCGGTTGCAGGAGTCAGATCCATCAAGTCTCGAATGGCGTTGCGGGTGCGACCGAGTGTGAAATTTTGTAGTGTTGTTCCGAGCGCAAACAGAAAAATGACGAGTGCGCCCTGAAACCACTGACCTAGAATGGCTGCCCCGATCGCGGCTAAGGTCATTAGCAGGTTCATATCGGCTCGACGCAGTCTGAGCGCAATCCAGGCGGCTCGTAAAATGGGCACAATGGCAATGACTAAACTGATGGCATAAAACCCCTGAGCCACTAGCGGCAGTAACAATAAACGCTCTGCAATCAAGCCTAAAAGCAATCCAATCCCGCTAAAAACAACCGTTTGTCCTCGACGGGTTTTTAACCAGAACTGCCATCCGGTTAGGTCAGACTTGCGCGATCGCAAATCAGCCGCAAGTTGATCGGTTGAAGTTGGTATATCGCTGGTTCTGTCAGAGATTCTGTCTACCTCGACTGTGTATCCTAAGCTCGTCACCGGCTGAATGATGTCAGTTTCGCTGACTTGTTGCGGGTTGTAAGTGACATTTAATCGTTCTGAAGCAAAATTAACCGTTGCCTCAGCGATTCCAGGTAACTGCTGTAGATTGGCGGCAATGGTCTTGGCACAACCACCACAGTCCATCCCCCCGACATGGGCTTGTAGCGTTTGAGCCGAGGAGGGTTGAACTGGGAGGAGTTGATTTGGAATGGGTTCAATGGTGTAACCCAATGCAGTAACGCGATCGCGAATCGTGTCCTCATTCACCTGCTGAACGTCGTAAGTAATGTTCAGCCGTTCTGTCGCAAAACTGACCTTCGCTTCAGCGATTCCAGGAAGTTGCTGCAACGTGGCTTCGATCGTCTTGGCACAACCGCCGCAGTCCATTCCACCAATTTGAGCCTGTAGGGTTTTCAGTGCTGAAGCTGAGTTCATTTTTGGCAGCCCTTCAAAGATGTGGTTTGGTTGAGGTCAGACATATCAGTACTTGCTGATGTGTAATAGATTAGCAAGTACTGATATGTTATCAACGTATCAGCACTTGCTAATATGTCATGGTCTAAAGCGTACTAATAGCAAATGACTACCTGCACTCAAACGGCGGACTTGAAGGCTAAGCTCTTTCGAGGGTTTTCTGACTCCTCTCGCTTATCCATTCTCAATGCATTGCGGGGCGGTCCATTAACGGTGAGCGAAATTGTTCAACAAACGGGGCTTAACCAATCAAATGTATCCAATCATCTCAGTTGTCTGCGCTGTTGCGACCTGGTTGTACGAGAACAGCAGGGACGATTTGTGTACTACGAGCTTGCCGATGTGAGAATTGCAACGTTTTTAGATTTAGCGGATGAACTGCTGGCAGACGTAGCCAAAGGTGTTCGTCAATGCTCTCACTATGAACCGTCAACAACTAGATTGAGCTAATGTTCAAGCGATTGAAGCCAATTGCTTGCTCAATGCCCACTTTATTCGTTTTTTCTAACCTTAATCGTAGAACCCGATGCGGGACCTCTTTGGCTTGAGGTGTCTGGACCCAATGACACGCCTCAACTACTACTGGAACTGTTTGCAACTCATTGAATATGACCGAAACCCAAGTCCGCGAACAATACGATCAATTGGCAAATCGGTATGACCAACGCTGGAGCCGTTACGTTTCTAGTACCCTGTCGTTTCTCAAAACCTGGGCGCAGATTGCTCCAACTGATCTGGTTCTTGATGTTGCCTGTGGCACAGGGGAATTCGAGCGGCTGATCCTGAATGAAAACCCAGCGCAGAATATGGTCGGGGTGGATATTTCTGATGAAATGCTGATGATCGCTCGGCAAAAGCTCCAGCCTTATTCCAACGTTCGCTTTCAACGTGCCTCTGCCTCTGCCTTACCGTTTCCCGATGTGAGTTTTGATACGGTCATCTGTGCCAATGCGTTTCACTATTTTGATGACCCCAATGTTGCCTTACAAGAGATGAAGCGGGTTCTGAAGCCGCATGGCAATCTCATTATTTTGGACTGGTGCAAAGATTTTTTAGTTTGCCGGATTTGTGACTGGGTGCTACAACGAGTTGATCCGGCTCATCAACAGTGCTACACACAGGCAGAGTTTCATCAGTTGCTCTCTCGTGCCGGGTTTTGCATTCAGCAATCTTCTACAGTTCGGTTTGGCTTAATTTGGGGATTGATGGTTGCAACGGCTACACCCCACTCAATTCAAGGTTCTACTGTGTAATATCAGTAGACCGAAAACTTTTGCGATTGCCTACGACACCCTCTTCCCCAGTGAGCCTCTTATCAAACTTTGGCTCCGCTAGCTGTATTATTAAATACATTTTTCTCTTGTTCTGCTCTCGCTAAAAAATTAATTAGAGGCAGGCGTAGTTATAAGACTACTCACACTCTCACTAGCCAAAAATACAGCTCAGTAATTTTTGAGGTTTGGGTGGTTTGTACATATAAAAATGGGAAAAGAGGTGCCTATGGACGGGAATTTTTAGTTTATGCCGTACACAAAGTACAGTTGTCACTACAGCTAATACGTGATGACTATCGTCTTCGTTTCGGAATTGAGACTAGCTATCGGCTGAAAAATCAGTGCCGGATAAAAACAACTATTAAAAATCCTATCATTAGATTTTTATTTGTGGCTTTAGCCTTTTTAATTGTCAATATTTGGATTTATCTATTTTTATCATTCATCTTCAGCCTTTTGTTCACTCTCCGAGAATTGGTATCAAAAGCTACATGATTTCCCCTTAGGCAGAGCGATCGCAAAAGTTTTCGGTCTACTACGGTCGGAATTCGGGTGGAGAACAACGATCTCGTTTGCCACTTACTCTTAGCTTGTTGCTGGATCTGAACGATTGTCTGTTTCCGATTGAACATTATAGTTAGATAGCGATCGCGTGGGGCAAACAATTTTTATGTCTGGAGATGTTTTGGCGCTAGCCCGTCTCATAAGGTAAAAGACTCTCCCCAAGTACTGTTGCGGTCTATATGCCTATATGTCTATATCCCTATATGATGGAAAACCGTTGCTAAAATCCAGCCGACTGGATTTTAGCAACGGCTGCCCTCCCGATT
>DALYIW010000435.1:0-5031 GCA_031970155.1 Coleofasciculaceae cyanobacterium CTOTU46601
TTGTCTTTATCCCTCCCCTGCTTCCCCTGTGCAAACTTGACATGCTCCCGATAGGGAGTTCTTCTGCTGTTGCTCCAAGGCAGAGCAATCGCTCTCCTGCATTCGGTCTACTGATTGTAGTACACTGACATGGCGACAGCGAGGTTTATTGTAATCAATGGTGAATAACCAATAACCCAATGATGCCTTTTCATTCTGGAGAAATTGCCGTTCAAACTCGTGCAGGTGTGCGAGAAGACGCTGAGCAAATTAGCAGAGTTATTAGCAACACGATTAAACCTGCTGCTTTAGAGTTTGTTCGCGCACAGCAAATTGCTATTGCTAGCACCATCGCAGCAGACGGCATGATTTGGGCATCTTTGCTAACAGGTTCGCCTGGATTTGTTAGGGTATTGAATGAGCAAACAGTACAAATTGATAAGCTTTCCTCTTTCAGCGATATCCTCTACCAAAACCTGCACAGCAATTCTTTAATCGGCTTGTTGATTATTGACCTATCCAACCGCAAGCGATTGAGGCTGAACGGCAATATCACGATGCAGCAACCAGGAATACTTCAAGTTCAGATTCAGCAATCATTTTTCAACTGTCCCAAATACATCCAAACTCGTTATCTGAAAACAACTGCGATCGAGACACGGCAGCGACCTGAAGTTCAAACGAGAAATATGCTCAATGAATCAGACGAGAGATGGATTGCCCAGGCAGATACTTTTTTCATTGCTAGTGCTCATCTCGAACAAGGGACGGATGCATCTCATCGGGGCGGTTACCCAGGATTTGTTCAAATCGTCAATTCCCACACGCTACTCTTTCCAGATTATGCGGGCAACAATATGTTCCAAACGCTTGGGAATCTAGCGGTGAATCCGAAAGCCGGTCTGTTGTTTATTGATTTTGATCGGGGGCATACGTTGCAGCTAACTGGACAGGCAACAATCCTTTGGGATGCAGAACGACTTGCTGATTTTGCTGGAGCACAACGGCTCATTGAATTTTCAGTTGAGCAAGTTCTAGAAACCCAAAATGCCACTCCTTTACGCTGGCAATTTGGAGAGTATTCCCCTGCAAATCCTCATCCACCACTTTTCGGTGTTGTCAAGCAGTGAGATAGCGTTACCCTTGCGAGGAGAATCGGCTTGGGTATTGTTGAGTTACTAATTAATTTCAACCAAAATCAACACTATGAAATATCTCAACTCTCTGAAAAAAACGCTCTCTTCGCTCATCTTATCAGTCAAGAGTGCGGATACGCCGTGAGAACGAAGGCTAAGGTCGATTCACCACAAAAATGTTCCGATTCCGGTTTTCAACCCGTTGATAGATGAATTTATCAACCCCCTGAATTGCCAAGTATACTCCCAATCCGCCGATCGCACGCTGGGAAAGCGGCTTGTCCAAACCCTCTGGGGTTGCTTGCTCCGTAGAGTCGTAGGAAACACCAGTATCCTCAAGGGAAATGGTTAGGGTTTGCTCGTCGAGTTCCGCTTGACACATTAATTGCCCCGATTTTCCCGCAGCTTCATAGCCGTGAACGATGATATTTGTGGCGATTTCGTCCACTGCTAGACGGAGTTTGTAGGAGGCTTTTTTATCTAAATCCGCTTCGGCTGCGGCTGCCATCACATATTGAGCGATCGCACCTAACGAATCTAGCGTTCCTGGTATTGTTATAGGTTCCATGTTGGTAAATTATAATAAAACTATTTTCTAGTAATAGATAATGGGGAATTGGTAATAGGTAATTGGTTGCTCTATGCCTCATTACCCATTACCAAACCCGCTAATTAGGGATATTAATCGGACTCAATAATTACTCCGATCGCTTTTTTTACACCGTCTCAAATTGGGCAGTATCATACTCATCAAGTACAAACACGCTGTGATGAAAGCCTGTCTTTTCAATCGTGTCTATTACCATCTCATTCGCGCCTACTATATAGATGTCAACAGCAGCACCCATCTTTTGCTTGGCAAAAATAAACACCCGCAAACCAGCGCTAGACATATAATCCAAGTCTTTCACCAGCAGAACCAGCTTTTTTACGTTCTGCTTTGCTGCCTTTTCCACTTCCTCCTTGAAGGATGGAGCGGTGCTTGCATCCAGTTCGCCGGAGAGGGTAATTTTAGCGGTATCGTTGATTGTTTCTAGAGTTGTGTTGAAAGCCATAGTTAGTTATTGGTTGTTTGTTGTTTGTTGTTAGAAGACTCTGGAGAAATTCTGACTCCTGACTGCACCACACAAATTGGAAGATGGATGCACGGATGAGTTGGAGAATGTGCTATCTGTGTATCCGTGTTAACAATCCGTGTTGTGCACTCCTGACTTCTTGCCCTCTACTTACCGACTAGGATGACGACAGAGCGATCGCCTAACAAAATGCCGTGCTGATTTTCCAGTAGGGGTTCGCTTCCGGGTTCCCAACTATCTTCGGGGGAATTGCATCCAGTGTTGGCGAAGATGTGCCATTGCATTTCGGAAGGTAAACCGGGTGTCTCAAACCAGTTCGCTTGATAATGCATGTTCATTGCCACGTAGATGTAGTTATCCTCTACCGTTCCTTCTTTGGCGTGTTTGCCGCAAAGCATAAAGGCAAGCGTGCGACTGAAATCTGACCAATCTGCATTCCATGCTTGGGTGCCGTGCCAGGTGATATCGGCATAACCGCTTCCCACGTAGTCGCTATTCCAGAAGTGGCGGCGGTTTCTTAAGACGGGGTGAGCGTTACGAAAGGCGATGCAGTTCTTGACAAATCGGAATAAATCTGCATTGTTTTCCAATAACTCCCAGTTCATCCAGGAGAGTTCGTTGTCGTGGCAGTAGGTGTTGTTATTACCGTTTTGCGATCGCCCGATCTCATCGCCCATGAGAAGCATCGGGACACCTTGGCTTACCATGAGGATGGCGATCGCATTTCGCATTTGTCGCTGTCTTAAAGCATTAATTCCAGCATCTTCTGTCCAACCTTCCGCGCCACAGTTCCAACTATCATTATCGTTAGTTCCGTCATTGTTGTTTTCACCGTTCGCCTCATTGTGCTTGTGGTTGTAAGACACCAAATCGGCTAAAGTAAACCCATCATGGCAAGTGATGAAATTAATCGACGTTGCAGGCGCACGACCCGACCTGGAATAGAGGTCTGGGGAACCTTGCAACCGCTGTGCCACATCTCCAACACTACCGTCCCCTTTGATAAACTTGCGGATGCTGTCGCGATACTTGCCATTCCACTCCGCCCATCTACCATAAGCGGGGAACGAACCCACTTGATACAACCCACCCGCATCCCACGCTTCAGCAATCAGCTTGCACCTTGCCAAAATGGGGTCAAATGCTAGGGTTTCTAGTAGCGGTGGATTTGCCATCGGTGCGCCCCAAGGATCGCGTCCCAAAATCGAGGCAAGGTCAAAGCGGAATCCATCAATGTGATATTCACTCGCCCAGTAGCGCAAACAATCGAGAACGATATTGCGAACAATTGGGTTATTGCAATTTAAGGTATTACCGCAGCCACTAAAGTTAAAGTAGTATCCATCCGGCGTCAGCATATAGTAGGTCTTATTATCAATTCCCCGGAACGAAATGTAGGGGCCATTTTCATTCCCTTCTGCCGTGTGGTTGAACACGACATCAAGAATGACTTCAATGCCGTTTTTGTGCAGGTCTTTGACAAGTGCTTTAAACTCATCAACCTGCATTCCCAATTTCCCAGTTGCAGCATAACCCGCCTTGGGTGCAAAAAATCCAACCGTACTGTAGCCCCAGTAATTTACTAGCAACTCTTCCGTTTGTGGGTTAGGACGAGAATTTTCAAACTCATCAAATTCATAAACGGGCATCAGTTCGATAGCATTGACACCTAATTCTTTGAGATAGGGAATTTTTTCTCGAATCCCGGCAAACGTTCCCGGATGCTTCACGCCAGAAGAAGCATGGCGCGTAAAGCTGCGGACGTGCATTTCATAAATAATTTGGTCTTCTGGGGGAATTTCCAGAGGTCGGTCATCTTCCCAGTCAAAATCATCAAAGGCAATTCTCGCCCGATGATGGTAAATGTCGTTCCAATCTGGTGTTACTCCCCAAACATCCCGACCCCCAATAATTTTGGCGTAGGGGTCCATGAGGACTTTGGTTTTGTCAAACCAGTGACCTTCTTTGGGGTTAAACAGGCCGTCCATACGATAGCCGTATTCGATGTTTTCATAGTCCAAATCGAAGACGACCATGCTGTAAACATTTCCAATCCGAAACTCTTCAGGAAAAGGGATTTCCGCCATTGGTTCGGGGGCATGTTTTTTAAAAAGTACCAGCGTACAGGATGTGGCGTGGCTGGAATAGATTGAGAAGTTAACGCCTCCTGGAACTAGCGTTGCACCGAATGGAAATGGTTTTCCTCGACGCAGCTTGAAGCCGCCTAGTTTGTGGGTTGGATGAATATCAATTCGTTCCAATAGCATGGCAAATTACTTTGGTAATTGGTAATTGGTAATTGGTAATTGCTTAAGGATAAATAGAAAGTTAGAAGAGGAATTTTTGGGTCTCTATTAGCCATTAACCATTACCCATTACCCATTTACTTGATTGCTGCAAATCCTGAATCGACGGTTTCACAAGTGGTGAAAAAGTTGAGGAATCCAGTTACAGACATCGTGTCTTTGATGTCTTCGGAAAGTCCCACGAGGACGAGTTTTCCGTCTTTGGCAGAGGTTTGTCGGTATAGGGAGAGGAGCGATCGCAACCCAGCCGAACTCATGTATGGTACTTTGGTCATATCCATGAGAATTTTGCTTCCGGGTTGAGCGAGGGGTAAAACCTGTTCTGTAACGGTTGGTGCAGTATTGGCATCTACGTCACCCGCTAGTTCTACCACTGTTACGTCTTCTGTTAACTTGATGTTGATGTCCATCACTCGATTTTGGATTTTAGATTTTGGATTTTGGATTGGCGAGCAGGAACTGGTGAATGATAGTGGGGAATTAGTTTATTAGCATCAATTTCCTTCTCATTCACCAATCGCTAGCTATTTCATT
>DALYIW010000436.1:0-4774 GCA_031970155.1 Coleofasciculaceae cyanobacterium CTOTU46601
CACCCCCTCACCCTCACCCCCTCTCCCCCTCCTTCCAACTGGCTGCGATACTCTGGAACGTTCTTGGCGATTACAGCACTGACTGTAACAACTTTGGGGAGTTGCGTAGCACCAACGCAGGCAGCATCGATGCGTGAAAGCATCGCTACAAAAATAGTCGCGCTACAAGCTTCAAAGCAGCGCTGGATTTTAGTTGACCTCAACTATCAACGGCTGATTGCTTGGGAGGGGGCAAATCCGATTTATGCGATCGTCATTTCTACAGGCAAAAACTCCACCCCTACCCTTCCTGGGGTCTTCAAAATTCAATCTAAAGTTCCGACTCAACGGCTGCGCGGTGCTGACTACGATCTCCCCAATGTTCCTTTTATCATGTACTACCAAGGGAACTACGCAATCCACGGAGCTTACTGGCACAATAGTTTTGGCACACCAGTTAGTCATGGGTGCGTCAATGTAGCTGTAAACCATGCACGTTGGTTATTTAATTGGGCGTCGGTAGGAACACCAGTAGTAATTCATCAGTAATTTTTAGATGCTAGGTCATATCGCCTCTCCCGTAGATCTAGTGGTAAGACAAACTGAATAAATAAAGTCAAACGCTTACTGGTTAAGGAATTATCCATTACCCAAAAATGCGGTTTTTCACTACCAGTACAGGAGAACCCTCATATCTAAATTTTTCCATAACTATAAACAGAAGAAGAATTTAATTTCAACTCACTCCTTAGATAGATGAGTTCATAAATTATTACTTCTAAGGTAGGCTTTGAAGTTTTTAGCAATAGCAGTGAGCAAAAAAAATTTTCAGCCGCAATCCAAGAAGATAGCAATGAACAAAAACCTACCGAAAAAATCAGCAAAAAATCTTTTCTTCGTAGGAATTGCTAGTGCTAGCGTATTTATTAGTGGGTCAGCTTTTGCACTAGAAAACACCAACAACAGTAGCTCTAGCCAATCATTTAATAACCAGACTTCTCTAACTGAGGCTAGTGTAAGAAGCAACGAAGTATTAGCTCAAACTACTCCCGAGGATAACAAACCACCTGCTCCTGGCGATGTGAGTCCTAGAGAAAATCCACCACCTGCTCCTGATGGGAGTTCAGGGGAACGTGCGCCATCTCCTTCTGACGGAAGTAGTGGTGGAGTAGGCGCACCACCACCTTCTGATGCCAAGCCTAGAGGAAGTACACCACCTCCTACTGGTACGAGTCCTACAGAGAGTAAACCATCTGGTGCTGCAAGTGGTTCTAAACCAGGAACCTGGTACTGCATAAATAATCCTAATCCCAGTTGTAAAGGCTAAAGCATTAGCTCACAAATCAAAAACCCTCTAGTTTGTGAAGCTAGAGGGTTTTTGCTAGACATTCAGTGCCAAAATAAAACAGATACAGGCTTATCGACTTGAATTTACCTACTTTTAAGCTTTTGACACCCTTCGCCCTAAAAGTGCGGAGATTCTTGGTTCATTGATATACCTTTAACTTGTATCTCATTGTTTTTGGTCACAGGGGTAGAATTATGTCCAATTTACTATCTTTGCTTGCTGCTTGTGCTGTTGCTGCATTTGTTTCTTTTTTTGTGTGTCTTATTGTTTTTAATTCCTCAATTAGTCTTGATAGTTGGTCTGTAATAGTTGTAGGGGCATTGGTAATTGCTGCGGTCACCTTCACAACAAATAAGTGAGAAACCTAAACTAGCTATTAGATAATCTGTCAACACTTGATTTGTGCCCAATTACCCATTACCCACATCCTGACGTGTTTTCAACTCAGTTGGGCGACTAGCTGATTCTGCAAGAGGATTTGGTTGGTCAGCAAGTCTTCTACGGTAATTCGTAGAGAACGCTCTTGATCTACCCAAAACTGGATTTTGATGCGATCGCTTCCAGGATTTCCGGTCGGTGTTAGTTGGGCAATATTTCTCGCACCGTCGCGGTCGTTGAGGGGTTGTACGCTGGTTTGACCACTACCTAACTGACGAGTAATTAAGCGATCGCCATCAAAATAAACTTCAGTACTACCCGTTTGTGCCCCCAACTCACCCACGATTAGTTCAATACTTGGTTGGTTCTCGATCGATGCCCCCAATATCAGCTCTACTGCGTCGCTCATCGGGTAAGCCTGTCCAGCTTTGATGATCGAGTGCCAATTGTGGCATTTGTTGCGTTTGTCCCAGTAGCGGATACCGTAGCTGTGGTAGAGGAAGTCCTGAATTTCGATGCCTTGGCTCAGTTGCAGTGCACCTTGAGCGATCGCTTCAAAGGGTTTTTCGCAGCGAATTTTGCTGGTATCAAAGTATTGCTTCACCCAATTTTGCACCGCAGGGATTTGCCCAGTACCGCCAACTAACAGCACAGCGTCGATATCTGATACTTCTATTCCCGCACGTCGCCCTTGTTGCAATAGTTGTGCCATTCTATCATCTAGTATCTCAAAAAACTGGTGTTTTTTCAAGATCGTTTCAAATGTGTTGCGGTCTAGTTTCAGTTCGTAAGTCTCTAAAGTTTCATCGTTGAAATAGACTTGATTAGCAGATGGCTTCTGTGAGAGTTCAATTTTTAGGCGTTCTGCGAGTCGGAGTGTCAGAGGCGATCGCGTTAATCCTTGGCTTTCCACAAAGTAATCGACTAACCAATTATCAATATCCGAACCCCCCAAATTTTGCCCAGCTTTTGCCAGCACACGGGCAATTCTTGCTTTTTGGCTAGAGCTTTCACCCAGTAACTTCTCTCCCCACTTCAAGATAAAACCCATCGGCTTTTTGCCGCTTTGAGCCTCTTGATTGAGCCGCACCAGGGACAAATCTAAAGTACCGCCGCCAAAGTCAATCACCAGCAAGACATCCCCGTCAGCAATGCCATAGCCCAAGGCAGCAGCGGTGGGTTCATCCAGTATCCGTACTTGTTCGACTGGCAGAGATTGACACACTCCACTGAGCCAATGACGGTACGCTTCAAAGCTATCTACAGGAACAGTCAGTATTAATGATTCAACCGAAGTATCCTGGGAGGGTTCCAGTTGTTCGATAATTTGCTGGAGGAACCATTGCCCGACTTGCTCAAAGGTAACAACTTTCCCCTCTAGTTCTGGCAGAAATCCTTGAATATCAGCACCAATGCCCCGTTTAAAGCTTTGGAAAAAGCGGGGGTTATTCGTCAGGTCAAGACCGCGATCGCGTACAGCTTGCCCCAGCACTACCTTGCCCAAACTGGCATCTTCAACGTAGAGCAAACTGGGAATCAACGGTGGATTCTGACTCAGTTGCAGCGATAGACCCGGTAAGCTAACAGTTTCTGGCTGCTGGGTAGCTGGGTTCCAGCGCGTGATTACCGTGTTGCTGGTGCCAAAATCAATGGCGTAGAACGCAGTCTTTGTTGTAGACATCTCCAGTTATGTACATTTTTTCCATCCAAGACTAGTTTCCCAGCATTTGGGTGCGATTGACTCACTAGACACCCTGAGCGAATGCTCACGAACGTTGGATGAAAAGCTTTCTCCCCCTCTGTCTCTAATTGTTAAACCCCGCCCTTAAGGGCGAGGTCTCATTGTTAAACCCCGCCCTTAAGGGCGGGGTCTTATATGGAGCTAAGCGGATTCGAACCGCTGACCCCCTCAATGCCATTGAGGTGCTCTACCAACTGAGCTATAACCCCGCGCTGTGCGTTCTCTATCATCCCTGATTAACTAATGCTTTGTCAAGTTTTAAGGCGATCGCTTCACGCTGTTTCAAAATGGGCTAGGAGATTGAGCCATTTGTGTCAAATATCCCACATAGCTACCCATCAGAAAATAAACTACTAACATTGCCGCCGCTGACATCGCTACCAGTGTGCCAGCCAGCATCAAAGAAAACTCCTTAGTGTCAAAGGCTTCTTGCATCAGGTGCAGAGACCAAGCGACCAAAGCTACATCTAATATTAAAATAGCAACTAACATACTTTACGAAATGTAACAGCGCATCTATTCTAGCAGTCGTCTAGACGGCTTAACCTAACAAAACTATGTATTTCTACATAGCAAAAGTTAATCATTTCGGAAGAAAAAACTAATTCTTATTACACTTGTCTTACGTCCACCGCACAGGGACTTGACGTTGTGTGAGATAAGTTTTAATTTCTGATATGCTGAGTTGCCCGTAATGCAACAGAGAAGCTAAAAGCGCCGCTTCGGCTTTCCCTTCAGTTAGAGCCTCGTGAATATGAGCGCAATTACCTGCGCCGCCGGAGGCAATGACGGGAATTTGCACTTGTTGAGCAATAGTGCGCGTCAGTTCAAGGTCATATCCTGCCTGGGTTCCATCCGCATCCATACTGGTGACCAAAAGTTCGCCAGCACCGCGTTGCTCGACTTCTTTTGCCCAAAGGATGGCATCTAGGCCTGTGTTTTCTCGTCCACCTCGCACATAGACATCCCAGCCCGGATTAGTTGGATCTGGGCGGCGTCTGGCATCAATAGCAACGACAATGCACTGATTGCCGAAGCGATCGCTTGCTTGATTGATAAAGTCTGGATTGCGTACAGCTGCTGAATTAATACTGATTTTGTCAGCACCTGCTCTTAACAATAATTTAACACTCTCTAAGGATTGGATCCCGCCGCCGACCGTCAAGGGAATAAAGACCTGTTCCGCTGTGCGGTAGACAACATCGATGATAATATCCCGGTCTTCATGAGTAGCAGTGATGTCCAGAAACACCAGTTCATCGGCGCCGCTTTCTGCATAAGCCGCAGCCAGTGTTACAGGGTCACCGGCATCACGCAGGTTTACAAAG
>DALYIW010000436.1:4784-5018 GCA_031970155.1 Coleofasciculaceae cyanobacterium CTOTU46601
TGAGCTAATTCCACCGGATCGCCTGCATCTTGCAGATTAACGAAGTTGACGCCTTTAACAACCCGCCCTGCTTTCACATCCAGGCAAGGTAAGATTCGTTTAGCTAGCATTTCTGTGTGCCCTTAGTCCCTAGTCCAAAGTCAATTACCGACAACAGTTGCAGGTTAACAGGTTAACACGTTAGAACTTCCAACCTCTCAAGAAACATGAGGGGGCGAGGGGGCGAGGGGGCGA
>DALYIW010000437.1:0-238 GCA_031970155.1 Coleofasciculaceae cyanobacterium CTOTU46601
GGGCTGGGGGGGATCGAAGGGTATCTGTAGCAAACATTTAGCTATTTGATATTAGTATCAAAAGACACAGGGCTGGTAGCGCCGTTTTTGTGATGTCTCCCAAGCGGATAACTCCAAGATTTCACTGCGATCGCTTCCAGAAAAGATAAAGTAGCACTAGCAACTCGTCACTGAGAAGGATGAATGCGCCAATAGCCTCATAAATAAATAATGGTGCTTTAAATATTGAAAATTTCTT
>DALYIW010000437.1:369-5007 GCA_031970155.1 Coleofasciculaceae cyanobacterium CTOTU46601
CCCTCATCCCTCATCCCTCATCCCTCATCCCTCATCCCTCATCCCTCATCCCTCTCTCATGTTAAGCCTCACTTTAAATCAATTATTTGCCAGAGTTGTTGGAAAAGCTCGCTTACGAACTGTCCTCATTGTTCCTTTCGTCCTACAAATTGTCGGGACGGTGGGTTTAGTGGGGTATCTTTCCTATAGACAAGGGCATCAAGAAATCTATAATATTGCTACTCAACTCCAACTTGAAGTTAAAAATCGTATCGACAGGCACCTTGATAGCTATTTAGCTATTCCTTCGCAGCTTAATCAAACAAATATAGATGCTTATGAATTGAGATTATTGAATTTCTCGGATTTTAAAAGAACAGGACAATACTTTTGGAAACAATTGCAAGTTTTCAATGTTAGCTACATCAATTTTGCTACCGCCAAAGGTGAATTTATCGGCGCAGGAAATTATGGCGTAGACAAGATTCAAATAGAAGAAATTCCCAAGAATACAAGAGGTAAATCTTACAAATATGACACGGATGCAAAAGGCAATCGGACTCGCCTTGTATCTGTACAGAATTTCGACCCTCATGCGGAATCTTGGTATTTGAGTGCAGTAAAAGCAGGAAAACCAGTGTGGAGTAAAATTTACAACTGGGATACTAATCCTGAAATTATGTCAATTGCTGCAAGTTATCCGATTTACGACAAGAAAAAAACACTGATAGGAGCTACAGGAGTCGATCTGAAACTGTCGCATATTAGTAGCTTTTTAAGCCAGATAAAAATTGGTCATTCAGGCAAGGCTTTTATCTTGGAACGTTCTGGGCTACTGGTGGCTAGTTCTGTTCCCGAACCCCCATTTTCAATGGTCAATGGTAAGGCACAGAGACTCCTTGCTACAAATAGTCGTACTCCTGTCATTCAACAAACAACTCAGTATTTACAAAAGCATTTTGGTGACCTCAGGAACATTCAAGATAACCATCAACTAAAGTTAGACCTATCAAATCAGCGACATTACATTCAAGTATCCCCTTGGCGAGATAAGCTCGGATTGGATTGGTTGGTTGTGGTAGTGATTCCAGAATCAGACTTTGTAGAAAGCATTAACGCTCATACCCGTACCATCATCCTAGTGTGTATAGCAGCGTTGATAATTGCTATAGGGATTGGCATTATTACCGCTCGTTGGGTAACAAGACCAATTTTGCGTTTGAATGCCGCAGCCAAGAGATTGGCGAAGAAAAAATGGAAAACAACGATAGAATTTAACCGCTCTGATGAAGTGGGAGAACTGGCAAAATCTTTTAATGAAATGGCAGCGCAACTGCAAGCATCTTTTGGTGAACTTAAAGCCTTGAATGAAGCTTTAGCGCACAGTGAAGGACGACTGAATCAAATGCTCGAAGCTATGCCAATGGGGGTATCATTCCACGATATTACTGGACAAATTGTTTACACTAATCAAGCAAGTCGGCAGTTACTAGGTATCAACGGTTTACCTGTCGCCACAACCGAGCAATTGGCACAAGTGTATCAGGTTTACCAGGCAGGAACTGAGCAGTTATATCCGGTAGAAAATATGCCTGTCGTTCGAGCGCTAAAGGGAGAACAGGCGAAAGTTGAAGATATGGAAATTCGTCTACCTGATAAGACGGTTTTCTTAGAAGTTTATAGTACGCCACTGTTTGATGAGGCAGGGAACATTGTAGCGGCGATCGCAGCGTTTCAAGACATCACGCAGCGTAAGCAAGCGGAAAAACTCTTAGCAGATTACAACTCTACCTTGGAGAATCAAGTCGCAGAACGGACAGAGGCATTACGTCAAAGCGAGGCACGCTATCTTTCTATCCTCGAAGATCAGACAGACTTAATCGCCCGGTTTCGTGCAGACGGCACCCTCACCTACATCAACGATGCCTACTGTCGCTATTTTGGACTAACGCGAGAAGAACTTATCGGCAACTGCTACGAACCCGTAGTTTTTGAAGAAGACCGCGACTATGTGACTCAACTAGTTAACTCGATCACTTTAGCAAATCCTGTGGTAACGATTGAAAATAGAGTAATCGTGGCTGGAGAGTTGCGCTGGACACAATGGATTAATCGGGGGCTATTTGACCAGCAAGGGAACATTGTGGAGTTTCAAGCGGTAGGAAGGGATATTAGTGATGCCTATCGGCAAGCTACGCAACGCAAACAAGCAGAAGAAGCCTTACGAGAGAGTGTACAACGAGAAAAAGCGATCGCCCGAACCATTGAACGAATGCGTCAAACGTTAGATATTCCCCTAATATTCAATACCACAACCACTGAACTGCGAGAAACCCTCAAATGCGATCGCGTCGTCATCTATCAATTTAATCCTGACTGGAGTGGAATGTTTGTAGCTGAATCTGTCGCCAGTGGTTGGATCAGCCTCCTCCTCCAACAAAACAAAGAACCTCATCTAACTGAGGATATTTTAAACAGCGAAAATTGCGCCGTGAGAACCTGGGGTGTCACCCAAGAATCGATACAAGATACTTATCTACAAGAAACTCAAGGCTGTACCTTCAGGGAAAGCTCAAGATATTTAGTCTCTGAAGATATCTACACCACTCGATTAACTCCTTGCCACATCGAATTATTAGAGCGATTTCAAGCTAGAGCTTACATAATTGTCCCTATTTTCTGTGGCAATCAACTTTGGGGGTTACTCGCCAGTTATCAAAATTCGAGTGCTCGCACTTGGGATGAAGCAGAAATCAATGTTGCAGTTCAAATAGGAACTCAATTAGGAGTTGCCTTGCAACAAGCTCAATTACTTGAAGCCACTCAGCAGCAGTCGTTACAACTCCAACAAGCTAAAGAAGCCGCCGTTAGCGCCGCCGCCCAAAGCGCAGCTGCAAACCAAGCAAAAAGCACCTTCTTAGCCAACATGAGCCATGAACTCCGCACCCCGCTCAACGGCATTTTAGGCTACGCGCAAATTCTGCAACGAGACAAAAACAGCACTCCCAAGCAACAAGAAGGTTTCAACATCATCTATCAGTGCGGCGAACATCTCCTCACATTAATTAACGACATTTTAGACATCTCAAAAATCGAAGCCGAGAAACTCGATCTCTACCCAGATAATTTTAATTTCCCCTCTTTCTTACAAGAACTGTCAGACATCTTTGCTCTTAAAGCCGAACAAAAATCAATTAGCTTTACCTACCTACCCCTCACCCCACTTCCCACCATCATTCATGCCGACGAAAAACGACTCCGCCAAATCTTAATGAACCTTCTTTCCAACGCTGTCAAATTCACTGATATTGGCAACGTTACGTTCACAGTGAGTGTCAGGGGTCAGGAGTTGGGAGTCGGGAGTCGGGAGTCGGGAGTTGGGAGTTGGCAGTCAGTTAGCAAACATCGATAACCAACAACAAACAACTAACAACAAACAACAAACAACAAACAACCAACAACAAACAACCAATAAAATTCACTTTCAAATTGAAGATACAGGCATTGGAATTACCAGCGAACAAATAGAAAAAATCTTCTTACCCTTCGAGCAAGTGGGAGATACTTCACGCTACTCAGAAGGGACGGGATTAGGACTGGCGATTACTCAAAAACTGCTGTTGCTAATGGGAAGTGAAGTTTTAGTTGAGAGTACTCCTGGAGTTGGCAGCAAATTTTGGTTTGACTTAGACTTGCCAGCTACCTTTCACTCAATCGAATCAACTCCCATGCAATCAATCGGTACCATCATTGGCTATCAAGGTGAAAAACGGAAAATCCTCGTAGTTGATGACCGTTGGGAGAATTGCACCATCATCATCAATATCCTACAACCCCTTGGCTTTGAACTCACACAAGCCGAGAATGGACAAGAAGGGCTAGAAAAAGCTGTTGAGTTTCAGCCAGATTTGATTCTCGCTGACATCGTGATGCCAGTAATGGATGGCCACCAGATGACGCGACAACTGCGCCAACTACCAGAGTGTCAACATACAATAATTATTGCTGTTTCTGCCAATGCATTTGAAGTTGACCGAAGCACGAGTCTAGAGTGTGGCTGCAATGATTTTCTTGCCAAACCCATCCAAGCTGAAGACTTGCTCAATAAGCTGAGAGATTACTTAAACTTGTCCTGGATTTATGATAAAGAAGGAGCTAGGGATGGGATAAGAACGTATCACCCTACGCCCCAAAGGACGATGCTCTCAGAAATGAGAGTACCGCCTTCTGAGGAACTGAAGGCCTTATATGAAGCGGCTGAGATTGGCTATGTCCAAGGAATTGAGCAGGAAGTTATTCGCCTCCAACAATTAGACCCTGACTATACTCCCTTTACCAACAGAATTTTAGAATTAGCTGATAATTTTGAAAATGAAGAAATTGTACACTTACTTGATAGATTTTTCATAGAGAATACACAATAATAAATAGTAACATTCCTACTTTAATAAATTAAATCAGTTGTATTTCTTCATCTGATGAAGGCACGGAGTTTATTGAGGAGGTTCCTGCTCGTAATAGGGAGTCGGGAGTCGGGAGTCGGGAGTCGGGAGTCGGGAGTAGGAAGAAAGAAGGGGAAAGAAGGAAAGGGAGAAAGATTTAGATTTTCTAACAAACAACCCTTCGGCAAGCTCAGGGCAGGCCAAACAACAAACAACA
>DALYIW010000438.1:0-4974 GCA_031970155.1 Coleofasciculaceae cyanobacterium CTOTU46601
CAGAACTTACGCAAGTCAGCTACCGACACACTACTTGTAGAGTCTAAAGGTTAATTGTTAACACTACTTGTAGAGTTCGTGCGTAAGTCCTGTTTATTGTTTCGGTGCTCGTCTCTAATTGTCTTCTGTCCTAGAAAGTTATCGCCTCAGCAATATGTCTTAATTCGCTTACGCTAATTAGCTGAATACTTGGCCGGGTTGGGTTCAGGGCAGGTATAAAACAAAAAACGCCCGGAAGGGGCGCGTTATCAGGGTGCATCTACTAAACTAAAGTTTAGTCGCGTGAGGGGTCTTACCCCCCATTCACTTAATAAAACTTAACAAATGATTAGGATTGAATAGATGAAGGTGGAGGCAGTTCTAGAGGAATCGGGCCGAGCAACCCCTTACGAAAATCATTTAACAGTTCTCGCGCTGTGCGCTCTACGTTGCCTTGATGGCGATCGCTTGCTAAAGCATGAAGGTAGTCTTCACCTGTAAAGGATGTTGGGTCAAGTTCATAGCGCATTTTCAAGGGAGACTCTGGTAATAAACCATCCTCGGCTGTATTCTCTAATTCTTTAAGTAATTCAACCAAGACAGCGGCTACCCGCTGATTGTCGTAAGAGGCCTCACCGATATCGTCACAAATGGCTAACTTGAGGGCTTTGTCTTGATGTTTTAAATTTGCTGGCATGACGCCAGGGGCATCAAGTAAATCGATTTGGTCAGATATACGTACCCAACGGAGTTGGCGCGTCACACCAGCACGACGGGCACTCTCTACAACCCGACGGCCTAAGAGTCGGTTAATCAGCGCTGATTTACCCACATTCGGGAAGCCGATAACTACAGCACGGACTGGACGAGGTTGCATTCCGCGATCGCGCCGACGCTGATTCATCGCTCCCCCAGCTTCTTGCACTGCCTGTGCCACTTCCCGGATGCCTTTACCCTGTTGGGCATTTGTAAAGTAAGGAGTCTCTCCTTGCTCTCGAAACCACGGCATCCATAGTTGTCGCACAGCTGGAGTAATCATATCTACTCGGTTAAGCACCAGTATCCTGGCTTTACTCCCCACCCACTGAGATGTCTGAGGATGATGCGTAGACAGGGGAATCCGAGCATCCCGTACCTCCAGCACAACATCCACTCGCTTGAGCTGTTCTTTGAGTTCTCGTTCAGCTTTGGCAATATGACCGGGATACCACTGAATTGTCATTTGTTATTTGTTGTTTATTGTTTGTTGTTTGTTGTTTGGCTAGAATCGCCGATAACTAACAACCAATTACCAACAACCCTTTATGGAACAATCAAAACTGGGCAAGGAGACAAATTAATCACTCGATTTGTGACACTCTCTGCTGCACCTTCCTCAGTTAAACCCAGGCCTCGACAACCCATGACAATCAAATTTGCTTCGATTTCGTCAGCGACATCACAGATGGTGAAAGCGGGCATTCCTTCTCGGGTTATAGTTTCGGCCTCAATGCCTTGCTGAGAAAATAAGGACTGAGCGCTTTTGAGCAGTTCTGCAACCGCTTCGGGTGAGATCATCGGTTCTGGAGTTGGTGATTGATCCGCAGGATCAGGTGTTTCGATCACTGACAGCAAGATTAACCTACTACCATACTTTTGCACGATATTGACAACCACGTCGGCGGCTTCGCGGGCTTCTCGGCTTTGGTCAACAGGAAACAAAACAGTCTTAAACATCACAAAAACTTCTGGGACGTTTGGAAACCCACCTCTTTAAAGGGGGGAAGGAAAACAATATGGCACCTCAAGGTACCGTCGTGTGAAGTACTTAGGCTTACTTCAGGGAGTCTTACAACTTAATCCATAGCCAGCATACACCTTATGCCTCACATCAGTTAAGTTACTCTTTGATAGCTTTCCACTAGCTGGTAAGCCGTTCTATCTAACCAACGCTTTCTAGCTGGAACCGCCGACCATCTTTATCTTGAAGTTCTGATGTCGTTCCTATGGGTAGCAATTTCAGCTAATCTTCTCACCAACCAAGGACGACTTGCTGGAAATATTAATTTATTCCCCAGTCAAAACCTGTAGGCTTTGTTACCTAATTTCTGTAAAATGTGAACGGTCTTAAGAATGAATACTCTTTGCCTTGGGATTCAGTGGGTGTGAATCCACAGGGCAACTATTAAGCCTAAAATCCCTGGCAAGCTGATAACAGCACAGAGCATCCGATAGAGGCAATTAGGAGATTATACTGTGTCAAAAAAAAGTGTAGCAGATTTATCTGAGTCAGATTTGTCTGGAAAACGGGTATTAGTGCGAGCCGATCTGAATGTCCCGTTGGATGACAATGGTACAATCACTGATGATACTCGCATTCGTGCCGCTTTACCTACTATCCAAGATTTAATTAAGAAAAGTGCCAAGGTTGTGCTGTGCAGCCACTTAGGGCGTCCTAAAGGGCAAGTTAAAGAAAGCTTGCGCCTGACTCCTGTCGCTAATCGTCTATCAGAACTGCTGGGTCAGACTGTCGTCAAGTGTGATGACTGTGTAGGTGATGCGGTAAAGGCTCAGATTGACGCATTAGAGAATGGTCAGGTGGCATTACTGGAGAATCTTCGCTTCTACGCTGGAGAAGAAAAGAATGACCCAGAATTTACCAAGCAATTGGCTTCATTAGCAGATGTCTATGTTAACGATGCCTTTGGCACGGCACACCGAGCTCACGCTTCTACAGAGGGAGTCACTCATCACCTGAAACCTTCAGTGGCTGGATACTTGATTGAGAAAGAACTCCAGTATCTCCAAAGCGCTATTGAAAATCCTCAAAAGCCCCTGGCAGCAATCATCGGGGGTTCTAAGGTTTCGAGTAAGATTGGCGTTATTGAAACGCTGCTGGATAAGGTGGATAAGCTGCTGATTGGCGGCGGTATGATTTTTACCTTCTACAAAGCCCGTGGCTTGAGTGTGGGTAAGTCGTTAGTAGAAGAAGATAAGCTGGAGCTGGCTAAGTCTTTGGAAGCAAAGGCGAAAGAGCGCGGTGTAGACTTATTGTTGCCCAGTGATGTAGTCGTTGCCGATAATTTTGCGGCTGACGCGGCGGCTCAAACTGTCAGTATTGAATCGATTCCCGATGGTTGGATGGGTTTGGATATTGGCCCTGACTCGGTGAAGATGTTCCAGGAGGCTTTGTCGGATTGTAAGACAGTGATCTGGAATGGACCGATGGGTGTGTTTGAGTTTGATAAGTTTGCCGTGGGGACAGAAGCGATCGCACGCACTCTAGATGAACTCACGAAGAAAGGCGCAACCACAATTATTGGTGGCGGCGATTCTGTTGCAGCAGTAGAAAAAGTGGGTGTGGCTGATCAAATGAGTCACATTTCTACTGGTGGTGGTGCAAGTCTAGAGTTACTCGAAGGTAAGGAACTTCCAGGAATTACCGCACTAGACGACGCCTAATCCAATGAAGGGATAAGGGATGAGGGATGAGGGATGAATCAGTTGAAGGATTTTAACCCCAACTGATTTATTACTCCCTGCGTAGTGGGAGGGAATTCATACCCAAGCAACTAAGCACTAGAATGGTGGATGTACTCAGCATCCCTCATCTCCCATTCTTCATCCTTTTTTTTGTTGAAATTAGCTATGACAACTAATTGTTTAGAAATCAGCCAAACGTCTAAGCGAGTTCATTTGCTGAGTTTTGCAGCTGAGTAATGTAGTTAATAATGTAGTCGGCGTTTTCTTCGAGGAGATGAACAATACTCTCGCGAATCAAAACCTCCATCAGTATCTGTTCTTCCAAGGAATAATAGAGACATGTAGGGTCTGTGGGTAGTTCTTCATCCTCTTCAAGGATTATATAGTAGTTGGGAAGTTGATTAAGGACGCCAAGAATTAGTTTTTGCCGTAACTCCTGACTTGAAAATGCTACTTGATAGGGCTGTTCAGGATATTCCTTCAAAAGACGTTCTATTTCATAGATAACAAGTAATAAAGTTAAATTAATGAGCTTATTTAACTTTATACAAATAGGCGTAACCAATTTAAGGTGGACATGAACTATTCGCCGTTACATCTATCTCTTGGTCACTGTAGAGAGAGAAAATTTCCTATACTTTACCTTCTACGAAAGAGAAGAGTAGAACTTGAGTTCCCAGAATCTTCCGGATGGAAGATGGAAAAACTGTAAGAGATCTACCAACCAACGCTCCACCTACTCCCTTCCACCGTAGATTATGTACCATCACTCTTCCCCTGTAGACTCAGCAGAATTGGCGGGTTTAGAGGTGCCATCCTTGGTTGATTTACGCCAGTACGATCAGTCGAAATATGATCGCGGGCGTCCTGGTTGGTTTGTCTTACTCTGGTGGTTGGTGCAGGCGATCGCGTTTCCTCTAAGTCCTCATACCTTCAATGCTTTCCGTCAGTGGCTTCTACGGCTATTTGGGGCAAAAATTGGCAAAGGCGTGGTTATCCGCCCCACAGCCCGCTTCACCTATCCTTGGAAAGTAGAAATTGGTGACTATAGCTGGATTGGGGATGATGTTGTCTTTTATAGCCTCGATCGCATCCGCATTGGCTGTCATTGCAGTATTTCTCAAAAAAGCTACCTCTGCACAGGTAGCCATGATATTCAAGACCCAGCCTTTGGGTTAATTATCTCTCCGATTACCATTGGCAACGGCGTGTGGATTGCCACTGATTGCTTTATTGCTCCAGGGGTTCAAATTGGAGGTAATAGCGTAATTGGTGCTCGTAGCAGTGTGTTTAGCAATATTCCAGCCCAACAAGTTTGTTGGGGTACACCAGCACGCCCCCACTATCAACGACAAATCCGGCAAGATTTAGAAGTGCGATCGCAATTAGCGTCTAGTGAGGACAACAGTTAAATCAGTTTTTCTCAACAAGAAAGGATGAGGGATGAGGGATGAGGGATGAGGGATGAGAGTACATAAATTTATTGATGAAGAAAAAGAAATCTTCAATATTTCAAGCACCATTATTTATGGG
>DALYIW010000439.1:0-4963 GCA_031970155.1 Coleofasciculaceae cyanobacterium CTOTU46601
CTAATTCCTTCAGAAAGTTAGTTCACAGAGGCAACTGTGTGTTGCTTGTTGAATATCAAGGTAGGAGATAAATGTGAATAATTTGTGAATGGATAAATGGAATTAGAAAAATAATTAGTGGTTATTAGATTAAGGTTTGGTTAACAAAAATTGATTATTTGCTCTTCATCAAAAAAACACAATTTATTTAAAAACAGATGCGAAAATATCTGCAAAAACATCTATATACTAATTACTAGCAGAAGGGTCTTATGGTTAAATCTAACTAAAAAACAGGAAAAATATACTCTGAAAATGACAGAGTATATCTCCTACAAACATGTCTTAAATTACAAGCCTTCTCTCTGAGAAGAGCAATATTCTATTGGGAACCAAAATCATGAACCCGTCTAACTTCTTGAAGCACGTACCTCAAGCTTTAAAGAATTTGCCTAAGCCATTGCAAGATTTGCCTAAATCCTTGAAACCCTTACCTGAGCCAATGCAGTTTTGGGTGCGACCAATGTTCCTTGTCTCTTTGGGTTTACACGGCTTACTACTATTCATACCAATATCATCCCAATCAAAGCCTAAATCCCTCAAACCTGCTGTGGCTTCAGCAGTAGCTCAATCTCCAAAAGCATCACCCACTACGGAGGCATCGCCAACTCCAGAAGCATCACCCACTACGGAGGCATCGCCAACGACAGAAGTTCCCCCAACTCCAGAGTCATCACCAACTACGGAGGCAGCATCCACTTCAGAAGTTCCACCACCACCTCCAGAGGCATTGCCAACTACGGAGGCAGCATCAACGTCAGAGGCATCGCCAAATCCTGAAGCTGAATCTACGACTAAGGCTGAGGCTGAGGCTACTCCTGAAGCTGAATCCACAACAGCCAAGGCTGAGGCTACTCCTGAAGCTGAATCTACAACAGCCAAGGCTGAGGCTACTCCTGAAGCTGAATCTACGACTAAGGCTGAGGCTGAGGCTACTCCTGAAGCTGATTCTGCGACTAAGGCTGAAGCTACTTCTGAAGCTGAGTCTACAACGGCTAAGGCTGAGGTCACTCCCGAAGCTGAGTCCACCGCTAAGGCTGAGGCTACTCCCGAAGCTGAGTCCACCGCTAAGGCTGAGGCTACTCCTGAAGCTGAGTCCACAACGGTTAAGGCTGAGGCTACTCCTGAAGCTGAGTCCACCGCTAAGGCTGATGTCAATCCCGAAGCTGAGTCTACGACTAAAGATGGAAAAACGGCAATTGCTCTTGCTCCTCAACAAGTAAAAAATCCGGATGGTCTTAAGACTTCAGAGGAGCGAAGACCTGAGGAAGTATTGTTTTCCAAGATTGTTCAACAAGTAGAAAATACGATTGATACAGTTGAGATTGCTCCTAGTGATATTAAGGATTTTCCTGAACCTATTAAGTTTAGCGATCGCACTAAGTTTCAAGTCAGCAGTCAAACCTCCTTGCTTAAATCCATGTCTCCTGATGAGCTTTTTACGGAATTTGAAACTCGATTGCACGAGAGTGGGTTTGCACAAATTTCAAAAGAAGCTCCTTATGGAGAGGCAAATACTTTTAAAGTAAACCTAGGCAGTTCCTCAATCTATCTTTACCTCGTCTCGACCAAAGACAACAGAACAGCTATTGTTTGGTCAAATAAACCTCCTTTCTAGCAGTACCAAGTTGTATCCCCCTTGTGTTTTCGTTGTTTATTAGCCTAGTATCACGTTTGTATGATTTGAAAAGGTTGGAAGGTTGAAATTAATCTTCCAACCTTTTTATATTTAAACTTGATAACAAAAGATGAGAAGGCGCACAACTGAACAGTGTTTGGGGTTAAGGCCCATCAGAAATTATGTAGATAGTATTGGCAAGTGTTAGCAGGCATTCCCAATAGGAAAAATTAACACATTTATCTTGAGCCGTTCTATCTCTGTTGGGATACTCTCATAGAGACGGGCTAATCCTAACAACGTTAGGGGCAATTCATGAATTGCCCCTACTTAAAGATGGATAGATGTTCGCCTAGATATACTTAGCCGAAGCGTCCTTCAACGTAGTCGCGGGTTTCAGGATTGCTGGCTGAAGTGAAAAGTTGAATGGTTTGGCCAAATTCAACTAATCTACCGATGCGACTTTCATCAGCATTAAAAAAGCCAGTGTAATCAGACACGCGAGAGGCTTGCTGCATATTATGAGTCACAATTACGATCGCCAGTTGATCGCGTAGTGAATGAATCAGCTGCTCGACTTTCATTGTAGAAATTGGGTCAAGCGCTGAGCAAGGTTCATCCATCAACAAAACCTTGGGTTTGACAGCTAAAGCACGGGCAATGCACAAGCGTTGCTGCTGACCACCAGATAGTCCCAAGGCAGATTTATGCAGGTGATTTTTCACCTCATCCCAGAGAGCAGCACCTCGCAGCGCCGATTCTACGATGTAATCTAATTCACCCTTACGCTTGCGACCGAAAATTCTGACGCCGTAAGCCACGTTATCGTAAATACTGCTAGCAAAGGGATTTGGCTTCTGAAACACCATCCCAATCTCGCGGCGTAAGCGATTGATGTTGATACGCTTGTCATAGAGGTTCTGTCCAAAAAATTCAATTCTTCCTTTGATTTGAACCTTGCCTTCTAATTCACCAATGCGGTTAATCGCTTTGAGAAAGGTTGATTTCCCACAACCGGAAGGGCCAATCAAGGCAGTCACTTTCTGGGGGAGAATATCCATTGATACTCCCTCTAAAACTTTATGAGTGCCGTAGAAGAAGCTCAAATCTTTGACTCGTAGAGCTGGTCTTGTCAGCAGTGTATCTGAGTTGAAATCGACAGAGGTGTCGTTGTTCATGTCATCAGCACCAGGATGCAGGTGATAAGAGTCGGTACGAGGTTTGATCATGATTTAGCGAGTTTTCAGGCGTTTGTTAGTGACGGCGCGGGAAGCAATATTGATGAACAAAACTATTCCTAATAAGACAAGAGAAGCTGTCCAAGCGATTTCATTTTGTTCGGGATAAGGTGATAGGGAATAGTTGTAAATCACCGCAGATAAAGCAGGGGTCGGACCAAACAACCCCTCCGGCCAGTTGGCGGTAGAAGGCATAGCTGTAAGCAGCAGTGGAGCAGTTTCACCAGCCGCACGAGCGACAGCTAACAAGACGCCAGTGGTGATGCCAGGGAGTGCTGAGACCACTACAATCCGAAAGGTGGTCTGGAAGCGAGAGCCTCCCAAGGCCGCGGAGGCCAGTCGAACCGAGTTAGGAACAAGCTTCAAGGCTTCTTCAGTTGTTAGTGCAACAATCGGTAGCATGATGACACCGAGAGCTAACCCACCAGCTACAGCTGAAAATTGTTTGGTGACGACGACGATGACACCATAAGCAAAGACACCAACCACAATGGAAGGAACACTGCTGAGGATGAGGGTGACAAAACGGATTGCATTAGCAATTGGATTGTTCTTAGCAAACTCTGATAAGAAAATTCCTGTCATCACCCCACAAGGAATACTGATTAAGGCAGCAAGACCTACCAGAATAAATGTCCCAACGATCGCATTAGCAAAACCATTAGGTCCTGGCATTCCCACAGCAGCTGGTAAAGACACCAACACTTCCCAATTCAGTCGATGCAATCCTTTTCGTAAGATTTCTAGCAAAATTGCTAGTAAGGGCAAAAGTGCTATACCTGTGAAGACGAATGCAAGAGCTGTCATTCCCCAGTCAAACAACGTTCGACCAATCGATAGAGGTTGACTCAGTTCTTCATTAACATTTAAACGGGAGTGAGTAGTTGTCATTTGAAGGTTTGTTAGCGCAACTCAGGTTTGAAGGTTTGAGGCTTGAAGGTTTGTTAGCGCAACTCAGGTTTGAAGGTTGAAACTCTCCAACCTGCCTAATTTCATGGCTTATTACTGTTGCTGTCCCAGTACTTTAACCATCAACACAGCAATGAGGTTTACCACCAGAGTGAGGACAAATAAAATTAGAGCTAGATACATCAAAGCGCCAACTTCTAATTGTTCTAGCGCTTCGGGAAATTTATTCACTAGCACAGCCGGGATGGTGTAACCCAAATCGAGCAACGAAACGCTAATTTGAGCCGAGTTACCAATCACCATCGTGACTGCCATGGTTTCCCCAAGGGCACGCCCCAGAGCTAGCATGGCTGCGCCTAATATCCCTGATATCGCGGTAGGCAGCAATACGCGAAAGATGGTTTCCCAGCGAGTAGCACCCAAGGCCATTGAGGCACTACGCATTTCTTTAGGAACTACCACCATTACATCTCGGCTAATGGCGGCGATTGTAGGCAGAATCATGATGGCTAGGAGTACACCAGCTGAAAACATACCGGGACCAAACGGTTCGGTACTAAACAGAGGTATCCACTTAAAAGTGTTGTACAGCCATTGCTGGATGGGTAAGAGGAAGGGAACTAGAACGAATATTCCCCACAAGCCAATGATGACGCTAGGAATAGCGGCGATTAGTTCGACAACAAAGGCTACAGGCGATCGCACCCATTCCGGCATAAAATCTTCGCTAGTTACTATCGCGACAGCCAAACCGATGGGGAGAGCAAATATGAGTGCGATCGCAGAGCTTAATATCGTTCCATAAATATAGGGCGCGGCACCAAATACTAACTGCCCTACATTCCAGGTACTATCAAATAAAAATTTCAGTCCAAATGTCTGAATTGCCGGGTGAGCCTGCTGGAAAATGACCCAGCTCATCAAACCCAACACAGCTACTGTTGTGAAAGCAAAAGCCCAAACCAGTACGGTGAATCCTTGATTTAGCAAAACACCTTCAATCTTGGTTTCTGTTAAGTTAATCTCAAGTGGATTGGGTTGAGGTGAAATCCGATCTGAAGAATTTGCCATAGGGATAAACTCGCCATTGGAAATAACAAAAGGAAAGGCAAAAGTAAAGGAATAATTGGAGTTACTTTTGCCTTGGGAGTACTACCTG
>DALYIW010000440.1:0-4963 GCA_031970155.1 Coleofasciculaceae cyanobacterium CTOTU46601
GAACGGCCGTTCACCCCTACAAATGGCGGTTCGTAATGAGAAATTTGCGTAAGTTCTGGTAATTAGAGGTGTATTCGTAATCAGCTTAGTCATCAATTTGCCAAAGGCAAAAGCAACCGCATCGAATAGCGACGCTCCTCCGGAGCTGCTGCGCTATTACCTTCCAATTGATAAAATTGGAGATTACCCCCCCAAGAACGAAGGGCTTTTTGACATATCTTCAGATTCTGGTTGGGTGGGGAGTCTGAAGGTGAGTAAGTGAAGGCATTGAGGTTATCGTCAACTAATCCGCTTTCAGTGACCAACAATTCCAGTAGTTGGAGGGATGAATTATTTCTGGGTGTTGCACTAGACTCCGGAGCAATTGGGCAGCACCAGAGGTTTATTCGACTTCCAGGTGGGGCGTGACGGCACGATGTCACTAAAACTTCAAATAGGATGCATTCTAGCTTGAGGCGATCGCCATAAATAGTCAAGTTCTTGGCGTTCTGAACTCTGATAACTAACTGCCGCTGTTTGTATATGGGTTCGACATACTGAAGCGATCGCTTTAACAAATTAGTCAAAGGCACCTGAGTACGGTTCATTTTTAATTGCCACTGCTCTTCTTCTAGTACTGATGTCAGAACAACTAGAGTCTGTTCTAATTGATGCAGCAGTTGATGTCGGCGCGTTTGTTGCAGCGGTCGATTATCAGTAATTTCGCTAATCTGTTGCGGTATCTTTGGGTCAAGTTCTTGCAACCCACTAACGTTCTGGGTGATGGACTGATGGAGAATGTCTAAGCATCGATGCTTATACCAGTTAAGCGTTTGCAGTTTTTCTTCTTCTTGGGTGAGCCGACTTAGGCGGTATCGATAGTTGCGAAGATGGCTAAACTGCTGTGTGAGAGTGGAAAGAGGCTCTAACAGGTGACCAGGCCATTGCCGTTCTTCTCGGTCTGCAAGTAATACAATACCTGTAGCTGGCACTCCATCGGATTGAACAGCGATCGCCAACAGCTGACCAATACCGGAACCACTGAGCCACTTACGAGTAGCCGCAGGAAGTTCGGCAACTGAACGGCACAAGAAACTATTAGTTGCCAAGGTGGCTTGAATTAGGGCATCACTAGCCACAGAAATAGCTAAATCTGGGGGTAGAGCAAAGCGTGAGTCAGTAACCACGGCTGTTGCAACCGTTGCTCGCTCACTATTAGGAGGCCAGGCGATCAGAGCAGTAAGAGGACATTCCAGCACACTCGCTAAATAGTCTATCCAAGTGCGATCAAACAGGAGTAGGTCTAGTGAAGCTTCTCGCAGAATTGATAATCCTGTCTCCATCGTCTGGTGGCGTTGACACGAAAGGTTAGCGATATCCTGTAGCTGACCAACACTCAGTAGCAGATTCATTTGTTGTGCGACAACCTTCATCAAATCCTGAGCTACACGGCTCCAAGTTCGAGGACTTTTATGACCAATAACTACTAGAAATAAACCGGAAGTTTGCCATTGCTGGTCGTTGTTTTCTGTCTGTGATATCTCAGACTTCAGGAGCGATTCTAACGGCGATAGCTGCGCTTCACGCCCAAGAGGCACTAGTAAAACTGAACGCACGCCCAGTTGCAGCAAAGATTCACGCCATTGAAATAGCTGTATATCTTCATTGAGGTCTTCAATCGAAATAGTATTAGTCTTGTTGATGAATAACGAGTTCAGATTGTTTGGTGAAAGAGGCGGCAGAGGAGTAGTAAGAGGGCGAGACGTTAAAGGTTGTTGCTGAAAGACTAGGGTGAACTGACTGTTGTCGTCTTTTTGCAGCACCAAAAAATACTCAGCATCAAGGCGCTTGCATAGTAACTTAGCGCATTCCCTCAGAGCTGTAGTGGTGTCGCTACTACGTGCGATCGCTTGGGCAATCTCTGCCGGAAAGTGGGTATCTTGTGAGGCAAGCTGGAGCGTTGTTTCCATCTCCTCATCGTCAGCCACTAAGCCTAATAACTGGGCAGCAGCGCGGACGAAGTTTTTTTCCACCTCCTCCCAGATGCGGGCGTCATAGTCTTCTACTGCTAGAAATCCCAGTAGTTCCCCTTTGGCTTGAATGGGTGCAGCCAGAAGAGAGCGAGTTCGTAGCCGTGCGATTAGACGTTCTGTACTTTTAGAACTCAGTGGGCTTCTACCCGCACCAATGGTAACTAACTCACCAGCAGCAAGAGTTTGATAGAAGTCGCTCACTTCAGCTACAGTTAGGCCTGCTACACTGCTTCTGGAGTCTCCAAGTCTCCGTACCAATTGCTGATTGCCAAGTCGGTGCCAAAAGTAGCGCCGTTCTGGGCAATACCAGTAAAGACTGGTGCGAGTGGAGCTAACAAATTGCTGGGTCATTTTTACCACGGCGTCCAGACGCTGCGCCAGTGTCGGCACTTGCGCTAGCTCATCGATGACCTGAAACAGTGGCTGATCGGGACGTTTAGTAGCTAAGCGCTGCCAGTTTACTTCTATTTGGTAGAGAGTAGCAGCTAATCCACCCAGTAGCATTGACAACAGGGCTTTTTCAGCAGGACGAGGAGAAACGCCCCACTGGGATGACCCCAACAACGCCACCCCGTAACATCGGTCTTTGTAACGCAAAGGGAACACCAGCGTCCCCTGAATGCCAAATTCTTGTGCAACCCGACGCCATTCTCCAGCCCGAACTTCTTGCCGCAGATCGGGAACGCCTACGGGTCTCTGCTGGATGACTACCTGCTCTAGCAAGTCACCGGACTTGAGGTGAAACCACTGCTTGAGAAACTTAGTATCCTCCATCGGAGCGATGCCTCCTTTGCCCAATAAGCGATGCTCTAGGCGATCGTAAAGACCAATCCAAATCAAAGGATACTGGAATTCACTTCGGAGGTAATCGACGGTAGTCTCGACGAGGACGTCAGCATTCTCCTCTTCCCGTAAAGTTTGAAGGGTTCGTCCCAAAGCAACGAGTTTGTAATCGTTGTCTGGTTGTAGGTTCTGCTGACTCATGATTATCAAAAACGATTCAATAAAAAAGGATGAAGGATGATGAGCGTTGCTCTGTTCGACGGTGCGTAGCGTTAGGAGGAAAATTCTTGGTCTTAATAGTCAAAAAGCACATGAATTTCTTTAGTTGAGACATAAAGAAACATATATCCTTATTCCAAGCACATAAATTTATTTATGGGGTACTCATCCCTCATCCCTCATCCTTCCAAATGACGGACTCAGCTTTTGTTTCTAGCGATGCCTCTAACCAACTCGGTATTTAACGTCGCCTATTCACCTCCTAGCGTTTTGTCAGTGGTTCAGTGATCAGTGGTTAGTTGCTACGAATAACTGACCACCTAAAGAAAACCTGAGTGTAGATTATGTAGATTAAATGCACAGCAGCTTATCATCCAGAAAGCAGTTATTGTCATTTTTAAGGGTAAGGGCGAATTTATCAATAATTGAGCTGTTTTTTTCTTGAGACCGATAAACCCACTTGTACGCAGTGATCAGTGGACAGGAACAAAATTCAGAACTGGAAACTTTAATTTTCACTCTTATGGATATTTATCAAACTGGTATTCGTCCGATTTTGTTCTCGGCGTTGAAGACCGACCCAGAGTGGTTGCATCAACAGACTTTACGGCTGTTAGGTTGGCTGGGGGGAACTGGCGATCGCTTCCCAAGTAATTGGGTGCAATCCCAATTGCAAGGAACTTTTTGCTTCAAAGATGCGGCGATCGAGCAAACTCTCTGGGGGCTGAAATTCCCTAATCCCCTTGGTCTTGCCGCTGGGTTTGATAAGGATGGCGTTGCTGCCAGTATCTGGGGTTCCCTCGGCTTTGGTTTTGCTGAACTGGGTACAGTGACATTTCAGGCACAGCCAGGAAATCCTCCTCCCCGCCTGTTTCGCTTGCCCGAAGACCAAGCTGCCTTGAACCGCATGGGATTTAATAATCGTGGGGCTAAGGCTCTGGCGCGAAAGTTGGAAGAAGAGTTAAACAGTAGCAGGTTTAGGGTCGAAAGTTCAAACCTACCAACGGGAAATGCCTACGACGAACGACCTTCCGACCTTGAACCTTCAACCTTCACCATTCCCCTGGGCATCAATATCGGTAAATCTAAAGTTACACCACTCGAAGAAGCGGCGGCTGATTACCTGGGAAGTTTTCGATTGTTGAAAGATTTGGGTGATTACTTTGTGGTTAACGTTAGCTCACCGAATACACCAGGATTGCGATCGCTCCAAGATTCGGCTCAACTTGGTTTAATCTTGGAGACTCTGCAACGAGAAAACCCAGCACGAAAGCCAATTTTAGTCAAGATTGCGCCAGATTTAGAATGGGATGCGATCGCAGATGTAATCAACCTTGCCCAAACCCATCAGCTAGCAGGTATCGTTGCCACCAACACCACAATCGGCCGTGACATGCTCAAAACTCAAATTATTAAAGCAACTGGCAAATCAGTCACTGAAGAAGCAGGTGGTATTAGTGGAGCACCAGTACGCCAACGCTCAACAGAAGTCATTCGTTTTATCCACCAACAAACAAAAGGTCAGTTACCAATTATCGGTGTAGGAGGCATCTTCACAGCTGAGGATGCTTGGGAGAAGATTACAGCTGGTGCCAGTTTAATACAAGTTTACACAGGCTGGGTTTACGAAGGGCCGTGGATGGTACGTCGAATTCTTACAGGACTATTGCAGAAATTGGAGGAAAGGGGATTCGCTTCGATTTCTGAGGCAGTAGGCATCGTTAACTCATCCCCCAACTAAAGTACGGCAAATTTCGTTGGTTGTTAGTTGTTGGTTGTTGGTTATTTGTATTTTTGACAAAGCCCTTAGTAATACCAATTTCCTTTGAACTTGATACACATTTGGATCCCCCCCAACCCCCCTGAAAAAGCAGGGCTAATTTATTGTCGTTAGAGAAATTGGGGAAGCAGGGGAAGCAGGGGGAGCAGGGGGAGCAGGGGGAGCAGGG
>DALYIW010000441.1:0-4961 GCA_031970155.1 Coleofasciculaceae cyanobacterium CTOTU46601
TACTCTTTGTCTTTATCCCTCCCCTGCTTCCCCTGTGCAAACTTGACATGCTCCCGTTCGAGTTCTAACTGATTAAGAGCTGATTTATAAAATAAATGTTAAACGGGTAGGGTGTGTAAACGAAGTGTAACGCACCAGTTCAATTGGTGCGTTACGGCGCTACCACATTGCGTAATTGGTAAGAACTCATCGTCAAGTATGCGCCTAACCCACCCTACGCCAGTTAATCTTTACTTTATAAATGACCTCTAAGATGATTGTTGCTGACAGGATTTGTTAAAAGATGAGAGATATTTAAGGATTTAAGTCGAAAAAACTGATAGGTTAGCTAGAAGACTCTTAGAAATTCTTCAGCTAAATCTCATTTCCGGATGAACTCCTTCTACCCCAATCACTGAGGTCGGCTGTTATGACCACTCGCACTAGCTGATGTCGATCGCTACCCCTTCCAAGTAATTCTCCAATTGATTCAACCGTGCGGAAAATAGCACCCAAATGATTGAACCGTCTCGTTGACGAATCTGAGTTTTGAAGTTGTGTACCTCTCCCTGGCGCTGGAGTTCTGCTAGCATCCGATCGCGATCGCTCGGATTAACATAGAAGTCAGTGGCAAATTTCCGCTCAACGACCTCTGCTGCACAACTATAGCCCAGCATTTCAACCAGACGCTGGTTAGCTTCTAAAATTAAACCATCTTCAATCCGAGTGCAGAAGATGCCGACCAGAGAGTTGTCGAAAAGATTGCGATATTTTTCTTCGCTCCGTTGAAGTGCAGCTTGCTGTTCCTTACGAGCGCTAATATCACGGACGATCGCACAGTCATACGCTTGACCGTTAAACTCTAGATAATTCACGCTAATTTCCACACTAATATCCCGACCTTCGCGGGTTCGATGAATCGATTCAAACATGAAAGACCCTCTCTCTCTCAGTTCTTCCCAGTGTGCAGGCCAGCATTCGGCTGGAAACATGGGGTCGATGTCATGAATTGTCATAGTCAGCAGTTGTTCGCGAGAGTAGCCCAGTGTCCGGCAAACGGCTTGATTCACGTAGACAATTCGAGCCTCTCGGTTGCTGAAAATGACGCAATCCCTCGACCGATCTAGATAAAACTGGGTTAATCGGAGCGCTGATTCAACGGCTTCACGGTTGCGAATCTCCTCAGACAGGCGCTCATTTTTCTCGAGCAGTTGTTTTTGCAGCCTTCGGATTGTCAGGTTCGTCTCTACCCGAGCAAAAACCTCTTCTTCGCTAAACGGTTTGGTAATATAATCGATTCCGCCCACAGCAAAAGCCTTGACTTTGTCGAGTACCTCATCCAAGGCGCTAATAAAAATCACTGGAATGTCGCGAGTGTGCTCCGACGCTTTCAGGCGCTGGCAGACCTCATAGCCATTCATGTCGGGCATCATAATATCGAGCAAAATCAGATCGGGTGGAGCCGCCTGTGCAGTTTTCAATGCGGTTTGCCCGTTAATCACTCTGCGAACTTCATACCCTAATTGAGTGAGCATGGCAGACAAAAGCCGCAGGTTGTCTGGCGTGTCATCAACAACTAAAATATTCCCTTTTGATGGCTGTACTTGAGTGTCATTCATCTTTCTTCCTTCCTGGAGACCACTCTTATACCCCGTACCACGTACACGCATCTCTGGGTAAGGTGCAAAATGCTGCTCGCTCCCCCTAAATCCTCATTAAAAAGGGGGACTTTGAGACAATTCTCCCCGATCGCTCAGTTTTTCAGGAAATCTCAAGTTACCACTGTAGCTACCTTTAAGCTAGGGTGATTTGAGTTAAATCCGATCCTTAATTGATCGATTTGAGTTGTCACAGCTATTAACTTACGCTATTCCCAGTCTTCGTACTTCAAGCCATTGATTCGACCAAATTCGCGGGTGTTGTGGGTAACAAGGGTGAGGTCGTTGGAGAGGGCAATAGCCGCAATCAGTAGATCGTTGGAACCAATGGGCGTTCCTGCTACATCTAATTGAGCGCGAACCTGTCCGGCAATTGCAGCAGCATTGTCATCAAACGGGAGACTGATGAACTGGCTAAAGAAGCGGTTTAAGTTGGCTAAGTTGCGATTGCGCCTTGTACTTTTATATGCCCCGTAATACAGTTCTGACTTCACAACCGAACAAAGCCGAATATCATCTGGAGTTAGTTCTGCCAGTTTTTGAGCCATGTTAGAACTTGCGCTCTCGTTGAGTAGGCGAATGCAAACGTTGCTATCGAGCAGATACGTTACGATGCATCCTCTCCAAAGGTTAGTTCCTCGCGGATTTCGTAAGGAAGTTGTTCTGGACGCTCTAGCGGTTCGCCCTCCCAACTGCCAATCACTTCTTCAAAAAATCCGGGTTGCCAACCCCTGGACTCTAATGTTGCTGAGTTGCTGTCACGAGACTTCAGGCGTTGGAAAATGACCATCACCTCTAAATCTTCATTTTTAAAGCCAACTGGAACTTGAATTTGCAAGACTCCATCATCTCCAACATGAGATTTCAACTTGATGCTTTCCATTGTTCTAACCTCCTGCTCTATCCCTTGAATTTATAAAATTCCAAGGGAAGCTGATTATATCCTCCAGTCATCCACTCTAACGTTGGATAACGCTCACAAAGACGCAAGTCCCATCAGATTTGCGTTACTTCCTGAATGGTGTTAGTGATGGCTAGCGATCGCACCACTGCCTGATACTCGCTGTAAGATTCAAAAATGAAGGGCGCTCCCGTCATGGGAAGCCGACTTAAATTGCTATCTCGGAGAATAAGCCCATGCAAATCACTATCGAACTTCCCGACGACATCGCCAACCAACTGCAACTGCAACCCACCAACATCTCCCGCCGAATTTTGGAACTCATCGCGGCTGACAACTATCGCCAAGGACGCATTGGAGCCGCCCAAGTCCGCCGAATGCTCAACTTCTCATCCCGTTGGGAAACCTACGAATTCCTCAAGCATGAAAAAGCCTACTTGCCCTACACTGAAGACGACCTAGAGCAGGATTCACAAACGATTCGCAATGTTTTAGCCAAGGAATGATTATTGTTTCCAATACCTCCCCAATCAACTACCTCATCCTGATTGGTCACATCAACCTTTTGCCCGAACTGTTCCAACAAATCATCATTCCCCAGGCAGTCTACAGCGAACTGTCCGATGCATCTGCCCCCTCACCTGTCCAAACTTGGATTGCAACTCCACCCGATTGGCTCAAAATTCAGCCTGTCAGCCAACCTTCGGATGCAATTCTCGATCTACTCGATCCCGGAGAACGTGCAGCCATTCTTCTAGCTCAAGAACTCAATGCAGATTTACTCTTGCTAGACGATATGAAGGCGAGGCGCACCGCGACAGAAAGAGGGCTTGCCATCATAGGTATCCTTGGAATTTTAGATCGAGCAGCAACAATGAAACTCATCGATCTACCTGCTGCTGTCCAAAGCCTTCAAAATACATCCTTCTGGGCATCCGATAGCTTGTTTCAAAAGTTGTTAGATAAGCACTCCTAAATTTTTGAGATAAAAAGCTCAGGGTGCAGCGTTAGCGTAACCCTGAGTAGTTCACGATTTTCCTAATACCAGTACTCCAACACAACTTCGAGGTACTTCAACATACTATTTTCTCTCCTTCTCCAGTCGTCAATATCAACCTCTGATTGCAGAGATTTCGGTAAAATCTGCTAAGGTTAGCGGCGGTTTTTTTACTCGAAGTCTGGTTGAGTAAGGTCGATAATTTTGTCAATCCGAAAGTTATCAACCAAATCGGTCAAAGTATGGGCTAGAGAGGTAAATTCTAAGGGGATTTGCTCGATCAGGTTAAAAATTTGCTTCTCGTCAGTACGCAATGCTGCCTGATGCAGCGCTTGCACCCACGCTTGAGGCATCTGGGATAGAGCCGCTTCTATCGCACAATCCTTAATGTCCAACGCTTCTCTCGATCTAGAATTTTGAGGGGCTTCTTCTTCTGCATAAATATAACGTACCCCCAGATAGTGAGCCATCTTTTCCAAAATTGCCTCCTCCTGAAAGGGTTTGCCTACAAAATCGTCACAGCCTGCGGATAAGATAACAGAACGCGTCTCTTCAAAGGCAGTGGCAGTTAGAGCAATTATCACTGTTGCCTGACCTTTTAAATGGGATTTAATGAGTTTGGTTGCTTCGTACCCATCCATCACGGGCATTCGCATATCCATCCAAATCAGATGCGGTTCCCACGTTTCCCAAATTGCTACTCCTTCTTTGCCATTTTCCGCTTTGCGCACCTCGAAGCCCACTGATTCGAGCAGCTTAACTAAAAGTTGACGATTTTCCCATTTATCTTCAACCACTAAGATACGATATCGAGGTTGGTTAGGTTCTAAAGCGATCGCTTTTCGGGTTCGCTTTTGCGGTTGAATTCCAGCCATGTCTGCCGAACTAACTTGGATATCAAAGGTAAACGTTGTTCCCTCACCCAAGGTACTGCTAACCTTAATTTCCCCACCCATAAGGCGCACGAATTGTCGGCTAATGGGTAAACCTAAACCCGTTCCTTGCTGAGATGTTCGACCGGTTTGGGTTTGGACAAAGGGTTCAAATAAGCTCTCGAACTCAGTTGAGGCAATACCAGAACCTGTATCAGAGATTTCAAAGGTGATTGTTGTTTGTTGTACCCTTCGGGAAGCCGCTTGCGCGTCTATGTTGTTTGTTGTTTGTTTTTCTGCTTCTTTTTTGACTTTTACAGATACGCCACCTGATGAGGTAAATTTAATAGCATTACTCAGGAGGTTAATCAAGACTTGACGCAGTTTGCTTTCATCAGTTCGCACATATTGCGGAACGTCTGGGCTATGCTCAAAGGTTAGTTGTAATCCCTTGGATTCGGCTTTGAGTTTGAACATCTGTTCGATCGCATCCAACAAACGATACAAATCAAAGCTATTCTCGTTGAGTGTTGTTTGACCTGCCTCGATTTTTG
>DALYIW010000442.1:0-4911 GCA_031970155.1 Coleofasciculaceae cyanobacterium CTOTU46601
TAACCCCAAACCTTTCCAACCTTCCAACCTTCAACCTTCCAACCTTCAACCCTGAGTTTTTGTATGGCTACTACTGTCTGGAAACGCCGCCACATCATTAGTTTGGCTGATTTTACTCCCGCTGAATACGATACAGTCTTGCAAACGGCTGCTAGCTTTCGGGAGGTACTTTCAACGCGGACAAAAAAGGTACCTGCGTTGCAGGGTCAGGTGGTTGCGAATTTGTTTTTTGAACCCTCTACCCGTACTCGCACGAGTTTTGAACTGGCAGCAAAGCGTCTTTCAGCAGATACGCTAAACTTTGCACCGGGTACATCTTCACTGACTAAGGGGGAAACAATTCTCGATACGGCAAAAACCTATCTGGCCATGGGCGCGGATTTGATGGTGATTCGTCATCGGGAGGCTGGAGTACCTTTGGCGATCGCCAATGAGATGAACCAACTCGGCGTTCGGGTTGGCGTCCTCAATGCTGGTGATGGTCAGCACGAACATCCTTCCCAAGGGTTACTTGACCTGTTTACTATCTGTTCTTTAATAGAGCCTGAATATCCTCGCTTAGGACTCCTGGCGGATAAAAAGATTGCCATTGTTGGGGATATCTTACATTCACGGGTTGCTCGTTCCAACATTTGGAGTTTGACCGCCACAGGTGCCAAGGTACATCTAGCTGGTCCTCCTACTCTCTTACCTCAATTTTTTGCCGAGTGCGGTACGGGTAGAACAGGAGAGTTGTTTCTCCACTGGGATATCGAACCAGCGCTGGAAGATGCTGATTTTGTGATGACCTTACGGCTGCAAAAGGAACGCATGACGGCGCATCTATTGCCGAGTTTGCGAGAATATCATCAGCGTTATGGGATTACGCGCGATCGCCTTAAACTCTGTAAACCTGATGTCAAAGTGTTACACCCAGGGCCAGTTAATCGGGGTGTAGAAATCAGTTCTGACTTAATGGACGACCCTCAGTTTAGTCTGATTTCCCAACAAGTAACTAGTGGTGTTGCTGTACGCATGGCACTGCTGTACTTGATGGGTAGCGGAAAACTTTAGCAAGTGCAGGTTGTTGACCTTCTGTTTTGTTGTCAGTGGTCACAGGGGAAAGAGGAAGGAGGAAGGAGGAAAGATAGTTACAAGTTCTCACTATCGTCTTATTCATCTCTCATCCCCCATCCCTCATCCTTTATTTGTCAGTAGTCAGTCTTGGTATCCAAATCAAAGAAAAGTACTGGTCTAATCCCGTTCAATAATTGGACAAATGGTGTCCTCAGGATTCTCAGGTCTTGTTTCCCAGCCAGACAGGAGTCCTTCTAACTCTAGTTTTAGTATCAGTAGCTGCTCAATTTGCCGCTCGATTGCTGCTAGCTTATCTTTTAATTTAATTTGGATGCGATCGCAAGGTAATTCACCATGCTCATGGACATCTATAAACTCCTTAATTTCTAATAAGCTCAATCCCAAGCTTTGGGCGCGTTTTATAAAATGTAAGCGAACAAAAACGTCAGAATTGAATAATCTAAATCCTCCCTCTGTTCTACCTGATGTTTTAAGTAAACCTAGTTCTTCATAGTAGCGAATCGTTTTGATGGGTACGCCGCTTTCCTTGGCAACTGAACCAATTTGTTTTAATGTTTCTTGGGCTAACATAATTTATTTCCTTCTGATACTAATTCTCTATGAGCTGTCTTGAAAGTAGGGAGTAGGGAGTAGGGAGTAGGGAGTAGGAAAAGATAGACTTTCATCGTTTGTTGTGAGCGCTAACTCATGAGGGGTTTTGCACTTTATTTACCCTCCGTCTAGAAGACTGGGGCTACACAAACTCTCACTGGTCTGCACAGGCTATGGCAGCGCATCTTTATGCAAGAAATAGTATGAGCAATTCCTTTGGCTTCACTCATGCTGAGACTTGGGCGGAAAACTTCTCTTTGCTAGAAGCTTTGGAGGTCTGTACTTCTATCACACCGCGAAACATATTCATGCCACAGGTAAAGAGATAGTCTCCTGCTTTGTCGGGTGTAAATTCTACAGAAGTTACCTCATTAAGCGGCAAATCTGTTGCAATGTAAAAATCAGGTATCAGAACTTGTTCCAGACAGCTACTTTTGTCTTTACGAAGGAAGTTAAGCCGCACAGGTTGACCAGATTCAACTACGATTCGACTGGGTTCATAGCCACCATCCACCGTAATATCAATTTCCTGAATTCCCTGTTGAGACTTTGCTTGTTGGGATTTTGGTTTACTCAAGAGAAACCACCACAGTTCTAAGCTAATTAGCGCTAAGCCTCCCGCTGTAACACCGATTTTGAGGCCTAATGGTTGCTCAAGGCGACGGAATTCCTCAGGTGACGAAGAATGACCAGGCATTTCAGTGGGCATCTGAGCAACAGCACCGCCTGCATTACCCAAGAGTAGTCCTAAGCCAGTTAATGTTCCAAAAATATTGCGCTTGTTCAACATCGTTTCAATCCCCTGATTTATGTGTTGTACTTAGGCTTGAAATTCCGCAGACGCAGGGCGTTAGTGACAACTGAAACTGAACTAAACGCCATTGCACCTCCGGCAATGATGGGGCTGAGTAACCAACCGAAGAAGGGGTAGAGAATCCCCGCAGCGATGGGAATGCCAGCAACGTTGTAAATGAAGGCAAAGAAGAGATTTTGGCGAATATTCCGCATGGTGGCGCGGGAGAGTTGAATGGCGGTGACGATCGCTTGCAAATCACCGGAGATTAGGGTAATGTCGCTAGCGGCGATCGCCACATCAGTCCCGGTGCCAATCGCAATTCCCACATCTGCTTGAGCGAGAGCTGGTGCATCATTGATACCATCCCCCACCATTGCCACAATTCGATTAGGGATTTGAGATTTTGGATTTTGGATGGAAGACTTTTGCCCGATTTGGAGAGATTGAATCACGGCTGCTTTTTGATCTGGGCGAACTTCTGCCATGACTCGTTTGATTCCCACTTCACGGGCAATGACTTCAGCTGTTCGCTGATTGTCTCCCGTAAGCATGACGACTTCCAAACCCATACGTTGTAATGTGCGAACGGCATTCGCAGAAGTCGGCTTCAGGGCATCGGAAATTCCCATGATTCCCTGGACTTTGCCGTCAATGGCAATCCAGATTACAGTTTTGCCCAGATACTCCAACTTATCCCAGTGTTGTTGCAATGATTGAGTTTCAATACCTAGTTCTTTCATCCAACGTTGAGTGCCAATCTGGACTAGCTGGCCTGACACATACCCTTGAACGCCGCTGCCTGCGATCGCACTAAAGTCTCGTGCTTCCGTCAATCTTACTTCTTGAGACTTGGCATACTGCACCACGGCTTCTGCTAGAGGGTGTTCTGAATGGCGTTCTACGGATGCGGCTAAACGCAGGAGTTTCATCTCGTTGGCATTCGCTGTACCGTTGACTGTCACAAAGTCTGTCACAGTGGGCTTTCCTTGTGTCAAGGTTCCCGTTTTGTCGAGGATGATGGTTTGCAGTTTATGCGCTAGTTCTAAGCTTTCTGCTCCTTTGATGAGGATACCGTTTTCTGCACCTTTGCCAGTACCCACCATGATGGATGTTGGAGTCGCTAAACCCAAGGCACAGGGACAGGCAATGATGAGCACGCCAACGGTGGTAATTAAGGCTAGGGTGAGATTACCCATGATGTTGAACCAGATGATGAAAGTGGCGATCGCAGCAGCCATCACCGCCGGCACAAACCAACCCGTCACCTGGTCTGCCAATCGCTGAATGGGAGCTTTAGAGCCTTGTGCTTGCTGCACTAGCTTGACAATTTGGGCAAGAAATGTGTCTTTGCCCACCCGCGTGGCGAGAAACTTGAAGCTCCCAGTTTTGTTGATGGTAGCTCCAATCACCTCATCACCAGGTTGCTTCTTCACCGGCACACTTTCCCCCGTTACCATTGCTTCATCTACTGTGGAGGAGCCTTCAATCACTTCTCCATCAACAGGAATCTTTTCGCCGGGACGCACTAAAATTGAGTCTCCCACTAGGACTTCTGCGATCGGAACTTCCATTTCCTTACCATTGCGGACAATTCGGGCTGTTCTTGCTTGCAATCCCATCAATTGGCGAATTGCTTCAGCAGTTTGACCCTTGGCGCGATTTTCAAACAGCCGCCCCAGCAAAATTAAGGTAATGATCACCGCCGATGCGTCATAGTACACTTCAGGCTTTAACCCCTGAGCCGTAAAAAATCCAGGAAAACCTGTGGCAAACAGCGAGTAGGCATAAGCTGCACCCGTACCAATAGCCACCAAAGTATCCATGGTTGCAGCGTGGCGTTTGAAGGCTTTCCAAGCATTGATATAGAAGGAGCCACCACACCAGAACTGGACGGGAGCCGTCAGCACCAACTGTAACCAGGGATTGTGGAGCCACATCGGAATAAAAGGCAGACTAAGACCTGTCATCATCGGCAGTGAGCCGATGAGCAGCAGAATGCTGATAATACCGCCCACCCAAACTTTGCGCGTCAAGTCACGCGACTGGGCTAACCGAGCTGCTTTTTCAGTATCATCTTCTTCCGCGATCGGGTTTTGTTCTTGAAGCGGATGAGCAGAGTAGCCTGCGGCATCAACGGCCTTCTGAATTTCCTCTAAGTCAGTTCTTTGCGGGTCATAGGTCACACTAGCTTGCTCTGCACCAAAGTTAACGTGACATTCGCTGACCCCTGGCACCGAGCGAATTGCTTCTTCGATGCTGTTTGCACAGGAGGCACAACCCATACCTCGAAGTTTGAGCATTGCATTATCTTTAGCCATTGCTCGTCTCCTTTCTCTAGGAACTGCTTTCATTGTGAAATCTCCAGTCCACTGGAGAATCAAGAGGGTTAACTCATCCCACGTACTTTAGTCGTGGGATGAAAGAGTTGTTTGTATTTTTTAAACATT
>DALYIW010000443.1:0-4848 GCA_031970155.1 Coleofasciculaceae cyanobacterium CTOTU46601
GGAGTAGGGAGTAGGGAGTAGGGAGTAGGGAGTAGGGAGTAGGGAGTAGGAAAAGGCAGACTTTCATCGTTTGTTGTGAGCGCCAGCTCATGGGGGGTCTTGCACTATTCTCAGGACAGACCTAATGCCCATCCCACAACCAGAAATTTTTCTTGTGGGGTAGGCATCTTGCCTGCCCTAGAAAAAGCTTTAGGACTTACGCAAAATGACCTTTGACACGCCATATGTAAGGGTGAACGACCGTTCACCCCTACTATATGTGGCGTTACTAGAGGTAACCGTGTTGCACTTAATTGAAAACAGCTATGAGTCCTGCTTTCAACATGGGTTACAGAGGCGATCGCATTCTCTACCATCAATTTTTCCGGACGGCTTCTAAGTAATGACGGATAAAAAAAGTAGATGCACCCTGATGACCGCCCTCAGCTTCCCGCTGAGGGTTTTTTATTTCTATACCCAAGTAATTATCTAATGCAGCCAAAGGACGATGCCATGAGGTACCGAATAAAGGATATAACTGACAAGAGAATCATCCTATCTACTAAGAACAGTCAAGGTTGGCAAGTTGTTTGTCCTGATCCAAAATCCAGAAACGTGGAAGTATAAACATTGCTAATCATTTGGAGGAGCAAATGCCTAAAAAGATAGCACTGCTGATCGGAGTTAGTGATTGTTCAATTCGCATACCTCCACATTCGGAGGCGGTCAATAATGTGGCAGCAATGCAGCGGGTTTTGCAAGACCCGAAACTGGGGGATTTTGAGGAGGTAGAGTCGCTGCTTAATCCCGATTTGGAAACAATGCAAAAGGCAATTCAAGCAGTATTTGCCAGATGTGACGCCAATGACTTAGCACTGCTATTTTTCTCTGGTCATGGAATTATTGATGATGTTGGTCATCTGTATTTTACGACCAGCCTCACGGCTCAAGATGACTTTCAATCAACTGCGGTACCAGCCAGTTTTGTAAAGCAGCAATTAAGTACTAGCGAGTCTGATCGGCAATTAGTGATTCTTGATTGTTACTACAGTGGAGCATTTGCCGAGGGGTGGCAAACAGAAAGTGTGAAGGTGGATATCAATCAAGAATTAGGCGCTCGCGGACGGATTATTCTCACGTCTTCCACGGCTACGCAGGCTGTTTATGAGCAGGAAGCAACTAGCCTTTCACCCTACACCCAATACTTAGTTGAGGGCATTGAGACAGGGGCAGCAGATCGAGACGGAGCTGGCTTAATCTATGTTCGTGAATTGCATAATTATGCTAAAGGAAAAGTCCAAGATACTCACCCATACATGGATCCAAGTATTATTTTGGATGAAAAAGACTTTGATATTGTACTAACTGTTCTACCAAGCCAAGATCCCAGCGCTGATCCAGAGTCAGAGTATCTCAAAATCGAAGCTAAGTATCGCAAAATTGTTGAAAACTATGGTCGTGTTGGAGAAATCCCTGAAATCGTCAACTATACAATAGATAAGAAACAGAAAACCTTTGGTTTAACCGTTGATAAAGATGCACCTGATGACTTAGCTTCTGAACGAGATATTGATTACACTAAGCTGCGAGACTTGCTGCAAGCTGGTCAATGGAAAGAAGCCGATCATGAAACTTTAGTAGTCATACTTAAGGCAGCTAATAGAGAAAAAGAAGAATATCTGAATGTCGATTCAATTGAAAATTTTCCTTGTACAGACTTATACACCATAGATCAGCTCTGGCTCAAGTATAGTAATGGTCAGTTCGGTCTCAGTTTGCAAAAAGAAATCTGGCTGGGTGTTGGAGGCGAGTTTGGCACGTACGATAGTGGAATTGATGAACAATTTGGTATTCGTGTGGGATGGCGCGATCGCAAAGGAGTAAAGTTGCTTAGAGGATGGAAAAAATACGATGACCTCGATTTTTCCTTAACTTGGGCTCCTGTAGGTCACCTCCCAACACTGGCTAGTGGTAAACAAATGAAGTTCGATCAGTTAAATTTTTGGGGAATTAGGAATAATTTCTTCTCTCGCATGGATGCGTGTTGGTTGTAGCCTTCAAGTGAACTGCATCTTCACCGCTGCGCGGAGTTATGAATTATGAGTTTTGAGTTTTGAATTAAAATGAATAACTCCGCCTTTTTCATAGTTGTTTGTAGCTAATTTTCAATAAAAAACAATCACAGTATCAAATATTGTTATTTTTATTTAAATTTGTAAAAAATATTAATAATGAAATCAAGATAAAGTTAATTGCAAATTAACTTCCCTAGGACTTAAATTTAAATTAGTTTTTTGAAAATTTATACATTTAGAAGCCAGCGGCTAGTTTCCTTCTATGTCCGCTGGTTTCTGGTTTCCCAGAATCAGGAGAATTCAATAATGGTAAGAGTAGTGGACGAAAAGAGTACGCGCCCTTATACCGATCAGCAAGCCTTAGATGATTTCGGAATATCACAGCTGCTATCTCATTTAAGCAACTACTCGGATGCTGATTTTAATGCTCACTTGATGAATCTGGAGAAACAAGAACTAGAGAGTTTGGCGGCAATACTAATTGGGCGGTTGACTGAGAACCTCACGGGTAAGCAGATCGCAAGTTATTTGAATGTTATCCGTCACGGCGATTGTGATGTGGTTTCTGACCCGACAAATTTGGAAATCCCATTAGCGTCACCTGACATACCAGCTAATTTTCCCAATGGTGCCATACCTCGATACAAAGAAGGCGATCGCGTTAGGTGGCGACCCCTCACTAACCATACAGACTGGGGAATTGTAACTGGACGCTATTATACATACTCCCGACATCGTTGCAGTTGGGCTATTTGCTACCTGATCCGACTCGATAAAGATTCGCCTAGTGCAGCTTGGACATCTGCTGACACGGCTTGGGAGGAAGATTTAGAAGTACTTGCCGACAACGGTTGGGAAAAGTCGGCAGTTGAGGAAATAGAAAACAGAGGAAATGGAGAGACTTCTTTACCAAGATTCGGCACAAATCAACAAACTTTACCTTCTATCCCCAAACTACGTCCTACTAGACCTAATAGTTTTACAACGCTTTGGCAATCGTTACCTCATCCTCTCTTCCCCAAGTCTCTACATACGTCCCGTGGTACCTACAACCCAGGAGCAAGAAACAAACCTCATCCACGGCCTCTATCTCGGCGAGAGCTCAACCTGATTCAACTCTACAGCTACTGCCAATTGGGGATGACGCCGATGAGGTTTTATTCAAAATGGGAAGTGACTTATGAGCAGATTGCTTTAATTTGCGATCGCTCAACGTCTACAGTCCGGCGCTGGTTTCTCAGGGGTAACAACTATCACCCTCCTCATGCCACCGATTTGCGTCATCTGGCTCTCATGGACTTTCTCTTAGAGCATTTTGAAAATATTCCTTCTGAATTCCGATATTTGCTATGTTCCACCAGTCCGGTTCAATGAATAAATTTAGACTCACAAGAGATAGCCGCTTAGCTATAACTACCTTGATTAGCGCCTGTGTTATGCTCCTGTGCTGGCTGATTTCTCCAGTACTTCCAACTCTGGGAGAACTGCCGTCTAAAGTTTTTGACGAAGTTTGGGAGACTGTGAACGATAACTTTTATGACCCAAATTTTAATGGCGTCGATTGGAAAGCTATGCGGGCTAAGTACAAACCTCAAGTAATGCAAGCCCAGTCAAACGAAGCTGTTGCTGCTGTTGTCAATCAGATGCTATCGGAGTTAAAAACTTCTCATACTCGCTTCTATATTCCAAATGAGCCAGCTTACTACCAAATTTTAGGAATCTTTCAGCCAAGAATCCCTGACTTACACAAGCAACTAAAAAAGTTATTTCCTAAAGACAAGATTGAATATAGTGGCATTGGCATCTTTACGAAAGACATCAACGGCAAGACTTTTGTGAGCGCGATTCTGGATGGAAGTCCTGCTGCGGAAGCAGGGTTAAAGGTAGGCGATCGCATACTTAGCGTCGAGGGTCGTCCGTTTCAGCCGCTTCAGTCTTTTGTGGGTAAAGTGGGTACTAAGGTCATGATGTTGATTGAGCGATCGCCAAATCTCAATAGTCAGCAAGAAATCGCTGTCACGCCGAAGATGCTGGATGCAACCACCATGTTTCTGGATGCTCAAAAAGCCAGTACCCAGGTAATTCAACAAGAAGGTAAAAAAATTGGCTATGTACACATCTGGTCATATGCAGGTGACCAATATCAGCAGCAACTTGAGGAAGATTTGATCTACGATCGCCTTAAAGATGCCGATGCGTTAGTTTTGGATCTCAGGGAAGGATGGGGTGGGGCACCTGTCACGGTCCTCAACATTTACACAGGGCGAGGTCCGAGTGTGACCAGTATTGGACGTAATGGCAGGGGAAATACGTACGACTCTCACTGGAAAAAGCCAGTAGTCATGCTAGTCAATGAAGGCAGCAGAAGTGCCAAGGAAATTTTAGCTTATGGCTTTCAGCAGTACAGTATTGGCCCTGTAGTTGGTTCTAAAACGGCTGGAGCAGTAGTTGCTGGTCGTCCTTTTCTGATGCAGGATGGCAGCATACTTTACCTGGCCGTTGCTGATGTCTATGTTGACGGAAAACAACGGCTGGAAGGAAAGGGTGTTACACCAGATGTTGTGGTTCCACGTTCCTTGGAATATGCTCAAGGAGCCGATCTGCAAAAAGAGCGATCGCTACAAATCGCGCTAGAAGAAGCGACGAAGCGGCGAAGATAGTTGTTTGTTGTTTGTTGTTTGTTGTTTGTTGTTTGGCTTGCCCTGAGCTTAGTCGAAGGGTTGTTTGTTGTTTGTTGTTTGTTGTTTGTTGTTTGGCTTGCCCGTTCGGCTGAGCTCACGGCCGAAGCCTGAGC
>DALYIW010000444.1:0-4810 GCA_031970155.1 Coleofasciculaceae cyanobacterium CTOTU46601
CCGAATCTACAGCTTGGTCGTTTTATTCGGAAAATAGAAAATATTATCAGTCAATGTACCTGTGGTAGTAATCGCCCACAGAGCAGTTTGTGCCCAACCAAAGCGGACTTCTTTACCTTCCAGATTAGGTTGTTGTCCACCCAAAATATTGTTAACCAGAGGATTTCCTTGATACTCGCCAATGGCGGTAATGATAGTTAGACCTACGTAGATAATAAAAACCATCCAAAACAGCAACCATCCCTGTTTTTTGTTACCCGCAAAGATAGCAAACGTATAAATCAGGGCAGCTGGGATACAGACCATCGCGATAGTTTCTAGCAGATTGGAAGCCGGATTAGGATTTTCAAATGGGTGAGCGGAATTGATTCCAAAAAAGCCTCCACCGTTTTCTCCCAACTGCTTGATGGATTCAAAATGAGCAACTGGGCCTCTAGCAATGACCTGAGTAGCCCCCTCTAATGTGGTAACAGTTTGTGGCCCTGCAAAAGTTTCTGGTACACCCAGAATAATTAGCAACAAAGCACCCACAATAGAAATAGGGAGCAAGATTCTCGTGATGGATTTGATTAAATCCACGTAAAAGTTTCCCAAGGGTCTACCTGTCAGCCCGCGAATGAAGGCAATTGCTACCGCTATACCCGTCGCGGCCGAAGTAAACATTAAATACCCTAGCGCCAGCATCTGACTGCCATAACTAAAAGTTGTCTCGCCAGAATAATGCTGCTGGTTGGTATTAGTAATGAAAGAAATTACCGTGTGTAAGGTTGTATCCCAAGTTGGGGCACTTAATCCAGTGGGATTTAAGGGTAAGATTCCTTGAAATACGATGATTAAAGTAACGAGAACAGCCATAGCTAGGTTGCTGTATATCACGGAGCGAGGATACTGCCAACCTGTCATGTTTTCCTGATACCGGATGCCACCAGCCGTGTAGATAATACCCTCGACTGGCATCATTACAGGGTCAAGAAACGTTCTTTCTCCCAGGAAGACACGAGCCATGTAGCTTCCTAAAATAGGAACGATCGCTACTAAGATAAGTAGCGTTAAAGCTATCTGAATAAATCCTTGTACCATGAATTAGCAAGACTCCTTGGCAAATAAAGTCAGTTGGATTTAAGTAATTCAGGGCTTACGCAGGGGAGTAGGGAGTCGGGAGTCGGGATTTGATAAGGTTTTACCTGTTTTGGAGACTGCCAACTTAAGGGTTTCCTCGCACCCTAGATTTTTCGTTCAACTGCGTAAGTCCTGTAACTACTTGCTACTCTGTAATTGTCAAAAAAAACGCTTTGATGACTGTAAACTTTGACAGGACTTACGCAGAACCTCTACATGTAAGGTGGGCAGTGCCCACCCTACTATTAGCAGTAGCGTTTAAATCAGCTATTTGCGTAAGTCCTGCTTGAATAAAAGTACACATGAATCATATTAGTGATTTTCCTCTTTCCTGATTTTAGTTTCAAGTAATTAACTCTGAATTACTTAAAAAAATTGCTTTATAGAGGGATGCCAAGATATTAAAAAAATGTAAATCTATCTTTGGATGTAAATCAACTAATAAATTTTATTGATTTTTAAGAGAAGAACATTATTGCTGTTACATCGGCAAACTGTAAAGTAAATATCAATCACATCACTAATCTTAGTCAAGAAAATTGGAGTAGCCAATACAATAAATTATCTATACATTACTTATAGCCAAGTCTATATATGTAGATATAGATAGTCTTAAAAAGCTGGTATCGGCTGAATTTGAGACGATTAATATTGGTAGCATTTCATAAGAAGAGCAGCACTGAATGAGCTGAGGCTAGGAGTGATTGTTGAAGATTAAGAGGTTTCTGTTAATGAGGGGCATCCTGGTGGGACTCAACTGGCACAGCCGAAATTCGGGCAGCGATGAGAGCTAATCCTCCAATGCCATCAAAAATAGCTGAAGCATTAGCAAATCCGCTGACACAGCGGGAGCAGGAAATTCTGGCGCTGGTGGCAGCGGGGAAGACGAATCAAGAGATTGCAGAAAGTTTGCACATTGCTACGGGGACGGTGCGGGTACACGTTCACGCGATTTTACAAAAACTGGAAGTGCGCGATCGCACTCAAGCCGCTGTTTTAGCTATTCAAAAAGGATTAGTAGCAGCCCAGTTGTTAGCCAATTAACTTACTCTTACCAAGGGTTCTCCTGTAGATAGGATGATAAGACAAACTTATTAATTAAGCCCAACCCTTGCTGAGTAATTCATGACCCATTACCCCAGGACTTACGCATAGACACCATATATAGTAGGGGGGAACGGCCGTTCACCCTTACATATAGTCCTTCACAAGGAAATTTGCGTAAGTCCTATACCCATTACCCATTACCAAAAATGCGGTTTTCCACCACAAGTAGGGGAGAGCCGTTTTGTTTTTATGGCTTAAGGGATTTTTGCTACCACGATCAAAATTTTACAAAAAAATTATATTTTTTCACTTGTCTTTATCAAGACTACACACCATAATCTCTAAGCATTGCTCTAAATTATATTTGACGGCTTAAATGTTCTTACCCTTCTTTCTTATATCCATAACCAGAACAACGGCCCTGATGAAAGACTATTATCTCTCCTATGGTCGCTTGGCTAAGTAGCCCAACGCATCTACAAACTAGACCTGAGGTGAGGTGATAGAGTCTATCGTTTAACCTTAATCCGGAGTGAAGGAATGTGTTCATTAGGAGTGCAGAATCTAATGTTTGTGCATAATTTGCCGAGACAAGGGTGATAAATAAGTAGCACAGAAGTGGAATACTACAAATGACCTATTCAGGGGCATCTTAGTACATCTCATCCCACAAACTTTAGCACCTTCTCAAGCAGAGCTTTCGCCTTACAAATCTCGCTGCTCATTTGCCCCTGGCACTGAAGCGTTATTATTTTATGGCTAGCAGAGATAGCCTAAGCGAAGATAAGTTCACCTAATAGAAGGAGGCGCTAGAGTAGTCGATTGTCCTACCTTAGAACAAAATATATTGTCTTGGAGTGCCAAATTATGCTTACTTTCAACCTTCCTCAAAGCTCTACTACACCAACGTTTAAGCTGCCAACTATATATCAAGGTTGTTCTGGTAGCTCTGTTAGAGTTTTACAACAGCTGCTTAACTTTAAGGACTTGTCTGTGAGAGTCGATGGTGAATTTGGCGCTCGAACAGAGGAGGCAGTAAAAGAATTCCAACGCATTAATCATTTGCCAGTAGATGGAATTGTTGATGCTCAGACGTGGCATCATCTAAGTTTTGGGTTACTACCCTTTGACTATTGATATTAAACATGTCACTTGTTCTTTCCTCGACTTAATATCCACTCCTCTTGAGTGATGTTTAATTGCATCCACTTATTTAGACACTCTCAGGGGTAAAGTAGCTTTTGGATTGTGCGATCGCAATAGCTGCTGCTTTTGTTGAGTGTGCAGCCTGACGCTGCGCGATCGCGTTGTGTGTCCACAGGTATAGCCGTGGACACCTCGCTGAGGACAAACTAACTTTGCTCTCATACGTTTCACGGTTCGTGGAGGGTTCCCGCAGGGTACATCTCTACTAAATTCATATCTGCTCTAACCGCCAAGGCGGTTGCTATCACTCAACAGTAAAATAATCGCTAACTATTGCTTGCCATCCCTCACTAATCTGACAGTGAGGGTTTATAGTACTATACCCATAAAAAAGCCCTCAGCCTGAAGGACTCGCTGAGGGCTAACTCAAAAGTTAATTAACTATCTACTTGTTTTGAATACGGCAGGTTTTTCACTAGATCAGGAAAAATTGAACGAATTCGTCTAGCATTTTGCTATCCAGATTTTTCAGCTAATACTACAAGAATCCCGCGCTGTCTCGTAAGACAGCGACAGCACTTTATTGTCATGGTAGAAGTGGAAGGCAAGAGCATCGAGACTAAAAATTGATAGAGGGACAAAAACCATGTCTTGATTAACGCCTAACTTCGACGTGCTGTCTCCCTTCTTAAAACGCCCTTCTGCATAGCGCAATATTTTGACATGACAATTTATTTTTATAAATCTTGGGACCCTTACGGTTGCTTTTCTAACTTTTCTCCTCACTCGATTGAGCTGGATGGCTTATATTGGCAAACTGTGGAGCATTACTATCAATCTCAAAAGTTTGTCGGTAGCGAGGAAGAAGGATTGATTCAAGTGATTCGAGACGCCCCGACGCCGGAGGAAGCCGCAGCCATAGGACGTGATCGCACTCGCAAACTTCGTCCTGACTGGGAGCAAGTAAAACAGCCAGTCATGTGGCAAGGTGTTCTCACTAAGTTCCTCTCTCATACCGATATTCAGGTTATTCTTCTCGATACAGGCGACGAACTGATTGTCGAAGACTCTCCCACTGATTACTACTGGGGCTGTGGTCAGGATAAAACAGGTCAAAACCAACTCGGTAAAACTCTCATGAAAGTCCGTCAAGAGATTCGGCGGCGTCACTCGAAAGGATGAAGGATGAGGGATGAGGGATGAAGGATGAAGGATGAGGGATGAGGGATGAAGGATGAAGGATGAGGGATGAAGGATGAAGGATGAGGGATGATAGCGCAGCAGGACGTTAGTCCAGGATGAGGGGACAAGTGTTTTATTTCTTTATCAGGACTTACGCAAATTTCCGGTTAAACCGTCATTTGTACGGGTGAACGGCCGTTCACCCCTACTATATGTGGCGTCCATGCGTAAGTCCTGTTTATGAAAAAAACTAGAAATCTTCCCTTGGACGAAAATTACCTCTGCTGACTCCTGACTTCTATTTTCCAGATAGACA
>DALYIW010000445.1:0-4810 GCA_031970155.1 Coleofasciculaceae cyanobacterium CTOTU46601
TTATAAAGCGAGTTTAGGCTTGATTTGGGCTTGATTTTTGTTTGAATCCCACTAACTGAATCAATTATGCTGAAGTCCCTTCTTAAACTAGCTGTCCTACCTGTTGCTGTGATTCCATTCATTGCTGAGAGCGCTTTTAGCCTGCCTCAATCTAAGCATTCTGACTACCCAGTTGTGCCTTCTTCAAACACTGATCAACCAATTTGCTACATGCAAACAGTAGATGGCAAAACTGTAGATCTAGGCAGTCTTTGCAAAGTTAAATACATCAGAAATAGTCAAATACAGCAAAGTCAATTGATAGGTCAGCAATGCAATAGTCCACTTACCTGTAGAGATGCTGTAGACCCAACGCAACCGCTACCCGACGCAGCATATTATATCCCTAGTAGTCCACCTAAATAACCTAAGTCGGTTATTCCTCTAGAAGCGATCGCAAAAGCTCTCCCTAAATTCATTCTCCTTAGGATAAGGTGAGGATAGCGGGTGACCGAGTAATTTACAGTATTCAACGGCATGGAAACTGCTGTGGTGACTAATACACCAGATTTTATTCTTTTTGCACAACATGGGTGGGCAGATAATAGTAATGCGATCGCTGCTTTATCTCGCACTGTAGCCACACCTAACACTCTGATTGTTGCTCCAGATCTGGGATATGTTGCAACCTGGCTCAGGATTCAACCCCTAATTCAGAAAGTAGAACGAACGGCAATAGAGATAATTGCTCAATATCCAACCACACCAATCAGAATTATCGGGCATTCGATGGGTGGTTTAATTTGGCTAGAACTCCTCAATCGACACCCAGAATGGTGGTCATCTGTAGAGTCATTAGTGCTGATCGGTTCTCCTATTGGAGGAGCAGATTTAGGACGAATTATCGATCCTTTAGGATTCGGTATTGGGATAGCACGAGATCTAGGCATCAATCGCAGACAAATAGCCCAGACCATTGCTCAAGTTATTCCAACATTAATCATAGCTGGTGATATTGACGGTGGCAGTGACGGCACTATCACTGTAGGGTCTACAAAATTCCACCACGGAACATTTGTCAGCTTACCTGGCTTACCTCATGCGATTCTAAAAAATCATCCAACTGTAGCAGAAACTATCCGTAAATTTTGGCTCAACCCTGAGAAACCTGCTTTAACTACAGTAGAACCAGATTTAAGCTCTCTACTAATTCAGCGATTACAGTTAGTAACGGGAATGACTGATGCACATCTGCGGGATTTTTATCGAGCCAAAGAACACATTAATTTTAAAGATGGTCTCACCATTCTTACCTGGAAGCATCCTTTACAAATTGATCATGTTTTTGTTGCTAACAAACAGAAAGAATGTCTCTACGGTGGTTTTGTTGGTTTGGTACACACTAAGAGCTTGCGTCAAACCCTTGAAGAAATAAAGAGAGAATACCACGAGCATCTTTATCTGTAACTCTTGTTGCAGCTAACCTCTTTCTCAACAACTCAGTAAAAATATGCTTGTAGGGGCACGATACTATCGTGCCCTCACATTATGATAGGCAACTGAGAACCGCTATAATCTCCACTAAAGACCTTTTGATTACAAAAAATCAGCCAAGAAAACATCTGTCAAGATTCTCTAAAAAGTGTCTAAAAAATCTGTTCTAGCCATGTTCAGAGAGGAAACAGCCGATGTTTAATGAAGAACGGTTATTACATGTGTCAGTAGGGTTGGTACTTTTCCCTAACCTCACGCAACTAGATCTAACCGGCCCATACGAAGTTTTCGCACGTATGCCGAACACCAGCGTTTACTTGTTGGCTGATACTCTTGAGCCAATCCGCAGCGAAGGAGGTCTTACCATTAATCCAGATACTCACTTTGATAGCGTCCCACCACTTGACATCCTCTTTGTACCTGGCGGTGTAGGCATCAACCCAATGATGGAGGATGAAAAATTCCTCAACTTCCTGAGAGAACAGGGACAGCAAGCAAAATATGTTACAGCAGTTTGTACAGGTGCTTTGCTGCTGGCGGCGGCTGGATTGCTGCAAGGCTATCGCGCCACAACACACTGGCTTTCGATGGAGTTCCTAACAATGCTTGGGGTTCAGCCAGTTTCAGAAAGAGTTGTCATTGACCGTAATCGCATTACAGCTGGAGGCATCACAGCTGGGATAGATTTTGGTTTAGTAGTTGCAGCTGAGTTGTTTGGCGAGGCAGTAGCACAAGAGATTCAACTGATGCTGGAATACGATCCACAGCCGCCCTTCCATAGTGGTTCTCCCAAAAGTGCTGATGCTGCTCTTGTAGAGAGTGTAACTATCGCACGTCAAGGAATTCAGGATACCCGACGTGAGATAATAAAACGGGTAGCAGCCCGATTATCTATTTAAGTGGATCGTGACCCCAATTCTTTAAAGAGTATCGCCAACGTGAGTTCTCGATGTTACTTGATGGTTTCTGGGCACTGTGACGATGAACGTAACTAATCACCTTCTTCATGTGCGATAAATCATCATCGCTGTAATCAGCCTTCTTATTCTGCAATAGCTCAACGATACGTCGTCCGGATTTGTGACCTATTGCCTCGTCGTCTCCATCTTTTTGCCCTACTTCTTGAGATTCATCCGTGTTCAACCACGACTCAAGTTCTTTTGGCGTCATGTTAACGACTTGATGAAACTCGTCAATAACTGATTTAGTGTCTTTACTCATAACAAAACAATTACTCCTCAATTTTTTTCAAAGAATCAGGTTTGTGAGCAGCTTCTTTGCCTGTTTTATCGCTCTCAACCAAATATTCAGGATTTTCTTTGGAGGCAGCTACATGATGTCCTTTGATATCTGTGGGTGAAGTGAGCTTCTTTTTCACTTCGCCAGTCGTTTTGCCTTGTGATGTATTCCACTCAACTTTGTCGCCTTTGTTTAATTTGTCAGCCACTGGTTTACTCCTGTTGGATTCTTATATCTGCTTACTGTGACAGTATGTTTGCTGTGCCAAAGGTATCCATCAGTCTGATTGCAGATTACTGGTGTTGCAGTGAACTGAAATAAATACCCCTTCTGTGAGTGGTTAGTTGTTAGTCAAGTTGTTACAGATAGCGATCGCACCTCTGATTACGTGTGTAGGAAAGCGAGCGCACAGCTAGTAGGGGTGAACGGCCGTTCACCCCTACAAATGGCGGTTCGTAATGAGAAATTTGCGTAAGTCCCAAATACATTACAGAGGTATTCACCTATAAGAGAGCATGGAAATTTCTCAACATGGCGATCGCAATCCACAAGAGCCTTCATCACCAAAATCTGCGTCTATACCTGACAATGAATTGAGAGCGATCGCATTCCTTTATTTACCCCAGCGTCAACACTCCAGCCATAAAATTCACAGTAAGTGGTAGCATTTTCAACCACTGAGTAGGTTTTGTGTGAGTCATAATTTGCCTGACCTATTTAGCGAGTAGTTAGCTGTTTTAATGTATCTATCTCTTGGATTGTATTGCTGCAAGCGGGTGCATCTCAATATTAGAAATTGATTAGTAGTGTGAACATCTTGCTCTCTTGTGAGTGTACGTGACAAGATGCTCACATTACACATTGACAAAAATAGGCTGCACTCGACTCAAACTTTATTAGTCTTACTAAAAACACCAAAACCCCCACCTCCAGGAGTCTCAATTACAAACATATCCCCCTCATTCATTTCTACAACAGCAGTACTACCCAACTCCTCCACCGTGTCATCGCTACGTTCAACATAATTGTGTCCCAAAGCACCTGCTTCACCACCCTGCAATCCATAGGGAGGCACAACACGATGACTTGAAAGAATTGCTGCCGTCATGGGTTCAAGAAAACGAAGACGACGGATAACGCCATTACCGCCACAATGATTTCCATTACCACCACTATTAGGACGAATACTAAAGTTTTCCAAGAGAACCGGAAACCTCCATTCGAGCACTTCAGGGTCAGTTAAGCGAGAATTGGTCATATGAGTGTGAACCGCATCAGTACCATCAAAATCAGCACCTGCACCTGAACCACCGCAAATGGTTTCATAGTATTGGTAGCGTCCATTGCCAAAGGTAAAGTTATTCATCGTCCCCTGAGACGCGGCTAAGACTCCTAACGCACCATACAAAGCATCGGTGATTGCCTGGGAAGTCTCCACATTTCCTGCAACTACCGCAGCAGGATAACGCGGATTCAGCATACAGCCTTCGGGAATGATGATTTCTAAAGGTTTGAGGCAACCAGCATTTAGAGGAATATCATCGTTGACTAATGTGCGGAAGACATAGAGGACTGCTGCTTTGCAGACGGCAGATGGAGCATTGAAATTGCTATTAAGTTGGGGTGAAGTGCCAGTAAAATCAATTTTGGCATTGTGGCGATCGCAATCAATAGTCATCGTCACCTGAATCTGACTGCCATCATCTAACCTAGCGGTAAAGCTGCCATCCTTTAGCGCCTCTATCACACGTCGCACAGCTGCCTCAGCATTATCCTGCACATGACCCATGTAAGCTTGTACTGTTTCTAACGAGTATTGCTTGACCATCCGCTGCAACTCTTGTACACCACGTTTATTTGCAGCAATTTGTGCTTGCAAGTCTGCAATGTTTTGAGTCAAATTCCTTACAGGATAAGTACCAGATGTAAGTAGCTGTCGCAGTTCCTTTTCTCGAAAATGACCTTGTTCAACTAGCAGGAAGTTGTCGATTAACACGCCTTCTTGTTCCACATTTGTACTATGGGGAGGCATTGAACCAGGGGTAATACCACCGATGTCCGCATGGTGTCCTCGCGAGGCAACGTAGAAGAGTGGGTG
>DALYIW010000446.1:0-4800 GCA_031970155.1 Coleofasciculaceae cyanobacterium CTOTU46601
GAGAAATTTGGTTTTGTAGAGGTCTGATTTTGCCACTGCCCGCACGAAGTCGCGCACGGTGAGGCTACCGTTGCAAAGCAGTGACTCTAAACTGGTGAGCCGCTCGGCGGCCATCAAGTAGTCATTGCCCAAAACCTGCCGATACACAGCACGAATTACTGCTTCGATATCGTCTTTAGTAGGATTTTGGCGTAATTCAACTTTCGGCGCATCACTAAAAGCTGAAGTACCTAGCCGTGAGGCGGCTGATGTAATTGCCATTTCTTTAATTCTCCCAACAAGCAAGCTTTTTAAAATTTTTAGAGTCAGAATTCAGAAGTCAGATTTTTTTAACCTCTTCCCTCTTACCTCCTACAGATACAACAAAGCCCGGAAGGATAAGCAGTTGAAGCACCAATCATGAAGCGTTTCACCTGCATACCCTTCCGGGCACGCGCCTTAAGTCTATTAGCTCAGGGCGTTAATCGCGTAATCGATATAGGTGTTAGCTTCGTTAGCAGCTTGACCACTCAGACCATGGTTGGACTTGATGTTCTTGAGCGCTTCAACGTACCAGCTAGGAGACAAGTCGAATGCACGGTTGATTTCATCCAAACCGGCAACGAGGTACTCATCCATGGGGCCTGTGCCACCAGCGACTAAGCAGTAGGTAACCATACGCAGGTAGTGACCGATGTCACGAGCGCACTTGGACTTACCACGGCTGTCAGCAGCAAAGTTAGCACCTTGCATTTGGGTGGTGTAGGGGAACTTCTGATACACCGCTTGAGCAGCACCGTCGATCAGCTTCTGAGCATTTTGGGTCAGAGCACGAGCGGCTTCCATGCTAGCGGTGGCGCGCTCAAAGCGACCATTAACAGCTTGCAATTCAGTGTTGCTTAAGAAACGGCCTTGGGTATCAGCTGAAGCGATCGCCTCGGTAATTGGTGTTTTCATTCTTGAAGTATCTCCCTTTTAATTTCAAGTTATTTGGCAAACAGGTATTATCTAGGCAACCGCAGAAGCCGCGCGGTCGAAGTAGCTAGCGATCTCAGAGATCAACTGGCTGCAATCACCTTTGGTGATACCGTTGGGGTCGTTAGCAATTGCGATCGCAGCTTCTTTCATCTTTTGAACGCCAACTGCCACGGAAGAGCCTGGGGTACCCAATGCTTGGTAGGTTTCGCGCAGACCATTGAGGCAACGGTCATCCAACACGCTGGAGTCGCCAGCTAGTGCTGCGTAGGTGACATAGCGCAAAATGATTTCCATGTCGCGCAAGCAAGCAGCCATCCGACGGTTGGTGTAAGCATTACCGCCAGGAGCAATCAGCTGAGGTTGCTCTTCAAACAGGGCGCGAGCGGCGTTGGTGACAATGGTCGATGCGTTGCTGGTGATGCGGTTAACGGCATCCAAGCGCTTGCTGCCATCTTTGACGATGCCAGTCAGAGCATCGAGTTGATCGGTGCTGAGGAATTCACCCTTGGAATCTGCCTGAGAAACAACCTTTGCGAATGCGTCTAACATGAACGGATTTCTCCTACTGACTTGGTTAAGTGTGGTTGTGATTAAAAAAGATCCAGTTTGGGTAAGCCAAGCTCATTCAAAAGCTTGAACTGAGATTCGGTACTGATCAACAGCAGACATTTGCCAAATCCAACTATCAAGCTGCTCACTCATGAGTCTTGCCACTCAAGTGGTGAGTAACAAAACCAAAATAATTCAGTTCTGAATTATGAGAAAATTTTATTCTTTTATGAGAAGCGGGCAAGCTTGAAAATTGTTGTTTTATTTAACTTTTGTCTGTCATTGACCCCTACAGGTTACTTTTATACAACGCCATTGGGGCTTTGTTTGTTACGATTCATTAAGTTTTGCCAACTTGAGCAAAGGAAGGCGTCAAGTCTTTGCCCCAAGAGGATTTGCTCCTCAATGATTGTACACAATTAGAAAATTTATGGGGGTGGACAATCTTAAATAAGCTTTACAAAACAATATTTATATTTTTTTAATAGTTGCTTCAGCGTCTATATAACAAAGGTTTCAGGGTTTATTAGAATTAACGATGGCTAGCCAAAATGTAAAATTTTGTAAAATAAATTTTTTGATTTGGGGAGTATCAACGGGTTTTTCCAGTGCATTCAGGAGGGTGACCAATGCCAGGAGTAGGTATGTTTACTGGGAAAAAAGTACCGTTGTGGATTGTGTAAAAGGAAATAAAGCTTTTTTCTTTGTCCCCTCTACCCCTGCTGTCCCTCTTGCAACTTCTGCAATTTTTAACCCATGTGCGTCACTGTCTAAGTGAATTAGTGCCCAGCAGTCATTCGCCGCCGCAGAACTTCCAGTAGGGTGGTAAAGGTTGTTGGTATAGGAGCTATCACTTCAAGCCACTCCTCAGATGTGGGATGTTGCAGTGTGAGTCGCCACGCATGTAGGGCTTGACCAGGTAGATTAACGCCGACTGAGCGACCAGCACTGTAAACCGGGTCACCAACGATAGGATGCCCCATACATGCACTGTGGACACGAATCTGATGGGTACGACCTGTTTCTAGTTGGAAGTGTATGAGAGTGTAGTTGCCCAGTCGTTCTCGGACTTGCCAGTGAGTGACAGCTGGGCGTCCTCCCTTTTCCACTGGCACCACAGCCATTTTTTTGCGGTCTACGAGATGACGACCGATAGGCTGGTCAACGGTTCCACTGTTGGTTGATGGGGCACCATAGACGACGCCAAGATACTCACGTCGGGCGGTTTTGGCTTTGAGTTGGGCTTGTAGGTGTTGATGAGCCTGGTCAGTTTTGGCGATCGCGATCGCACCCGTCGTATCCTTGTCCAAGCGGTGAACAATTCCAGGACGCTGAACGCCACCAATCCCAGCGAGATTTTGGCAATGGGCTAGCAGAGCATTGACAAGGGTACCGCTTTCATGTCCAGCTGCGGGATGGACGACTAAACCAGCGGGTTTGTTGATGATGATTATTTCGGCGTCTTCGTAAAGAATGTCGAGAGGGATGGCTTCGGGTTGTAAATCTAGGGGTTTGGCTTCGGGTAAGGTGAGAGAAATGCGATCGCCTAGTTGCACGGTTGTTTTTTTGGAAGTACAGATTTTGTCATTTACCTGCACATTTCCTTGTTCAATCAGCTGTTGAATGCGCGATCGAGAAAGGTCTGGTAATTGTTCGGAAAGATAGCGATCGATTCGCTCTCCCTTTTCTTCAACTTGTAAATTAATTTCTGTCACAATTAGTATTCTTCTCAAATCTGAAAGTGATACGGTGCGATCGCCTACAAAACTTTGAATATCAATTTTGACATTTTGCATCTACGAGTAGGGCAATTTTTGTATTTTTTTTGTTGTAAGTAAGTGGGTAAAATTAAATATCACCCGCGAGGGCTGGGCATATGATAAGAACAAGTTACGTTTATTTATGCCCATCTACTTATGGACAAATCTACTCCTCAAGTAGTTTTAGGTGCATCCTATTTTGGGAAATTCGTAGTGTGAGCATCTTGCTCATGTACACTCACAAGCCTTTAAATGCTCACTCACCAATACTTTTACACAATTTGGATGCTCCCGTTAATTTTACACAAGTAAGATATAAATTAAATAAAAAACTTATTTTTTACAGATGAAAATGGATAGTATGTTTTAAAATTAGCATTTTATGTAAATATTAATTACACAAAAAATTAATTCAGAAAATCTGAAATTCATAAGTATTTTTGTCTAATCAATGATATAGTTTTAAATTAAGAGCGAAGCGGCTAAGTGTTGCATCACTATAACCGCCTCTAACTCCCAACTAAGTAACATTTAGCTAGGAGCTAATCTATTATGACGTGCATCAATATCGCCGTGACGATCGCAGATATCCCCGCTCACTGGAAAGCACCCCTTTACCAATATGGTCAGGTGATTGTTTACAACAACAAATTCTGCGAAATCAGTGGACGGAGATACATCAGCCCGTTTAGTGCAGCAGGCAAAGCTGACCCCCACATTGTTGGGTGGCATTATTCGTTTTATGAGTCTCCCAATGCTCTTGATGCAATTGAAATCGGTGAAGCTGAAGTAATCGCGCTGAAGTAATCGCACGGTAGGGGCACGATACCAAAGCCCCTACAAAGTTTGACAAAATGTGAGTAAACCAGTACCCACCCTGCTAGCGATGAACCGCATTACCCTCACCATCCCCAACCTGACAAGCAAGGACTTCCTGAAACTGTGTGAAGCGAACCGAGACTTGCAGCTAGAACGTACCGCAACGGGAGAAGTTATCATTATGCCTCCAACAACCCCTTGGACGGGTAGGAAAAACGGCGAATTGTATGGTCAACTCTGGTTGTGGAATCGACAGACAGGCTTGGGTAAAACCTTCGACTCTTCCACTGGCTTCACTTTACCTAACAGTGCTGTAAAGTCTCCTGATGCTACTTGGGTAAGCAACGAACGCTGGAATGCTTTAAATGAAGAAGAACAACAACAATTTTCACGGCTTTCTCCTGATTTTGTCGTCGAGTTACGCTCCCAGAATGACACTTTGAAAGAAATTCAGGAAAAAATGCGCGAGTACATGGATAACGGTGTGCGTTTAGGGTGGTTAATTGACCCCAAAACTCAGAAAGTAGAAATCTATAAACCAGAGCAAGATGTTGTCGTGCTGGACTCACCAACTACAATTTCAGGAGAGGATGTACTGTCAGGATTTATTTTAGATTTAACTCAGATTTGGTAAAGATAGGCGTTTGATTGTTGAGTATCTTGAAAATAGGGAGTCGGGAGTCGGGAGTCGGGAGTCGGGGAAGAAATATTTTCA
>DALYIW010000447.1:0-4217 GCA_031970155.1 Coleofasciculaceae cyanobacterium CTOTU46601
GTTTCCATTTCTGTTCCTGATTGGGGCCATATCCTTCTAGAGTAGGACCGAGGAGGGAGAGACTGTAAGTGATGCCACAAAGAATAGAGGCAAACATGGCAATATTGGCGGCATCAGCACAGGAGGGAACATGGATGTGAGACCAGCCCTTATCTCTTGCAAGCCATGCGAGTTTGCCAGCCGGAAGAATCAAGGCTAAAAGACGCAGTCGTTGAGAGAAGGAAAGGTCTTTTGCTGTGATAACGACGGATAGACAATGTAGCCAAGCTAAAGGTCCTGCTCTGAGAATCTCTAGACATGCGCCCAGAAAATCTTTGAACCCAAAGGGAACTAGATAAGTGGTGTTGTTTTGGGCTTCCTCAGACCACGAATGAGACACAATAGCCTTTGGAGGACGACGAGTCGAAACCCAATCGGATTCAATGCCAAGTTCGGAGAGAGCGTGTATCTCTCGCCATAAGAAAATATGTGTTTGTCCGGGAAATTCAGGTGGAAAATATCCAATTCGCGCTTTCATAAATAAACCTCTGAAATTTGTACGCAGCCGTTTCAGCTACTGCTGAGCGAAAACTACAGTCGAAAAGAGAGAGCTAGCCGAAGATCGCTGTTACCTACGTATCTGTAAGATGTATCGCTCCTTCGTTGGCAATTTATGGCGAAATTGTAGTGTCCCTAATTAATTAATCAATTCAGAAGCGATTGGCTGTTCCCAAAAATCTGGCTTTTTCTCTTGACGACCAAGAACCCAGTTATAGACTTCCAACGTTTTCCTTGCCTTGGCGTCCCAAGAGTAGTAAGTCTCAGTATAACGACGTGCTGCAATTCCCATATTGATAACGCGGTCAGGGTCAACAACAAGTTGTTCGAGTTCTTGGGTAAAATGCTTGACGAGGTGGTCTAAATCCCCCAAGGGGACTTTAACTCCGCAACCTGATTTGACTCGTAATGCTGGTCCGCCGTAGTCAACAACAACACAAGTCATGCCAGACATCATCGCCAAAGTTAGCACGCCGCCCCCCTGTTCGCGGATGGAAGGAAACCCAAAAATTTCACATTCGCGCATCAGTTCTCCAACCCGATCCTGAGAAATTGTCCCTGTAAACTCAACACATTCAGACAAATTAGCTTCTTCGACAAGGCGATCGAGTCTGGGACGCTCCGGACCATCGCCCACAATAATTAGTTTGTGTTGTTGCAAAATTGAGCTAGCTGCGAAACTGCGAACGAGAACTTCTGGCATTTTAAAGGGAACCAACCTACCAACAAATAGGACTGTCATTTTGTCCTTTTTCTGCCTGACAGGCAAAGTAAACTTACTTGGGTCTACACCACCTTCAGAAAAATTGATTGTCCTTGGTTTTGCAGCATCTGGTACGTCAGCGATGGTATGGTCGTAAGCAGCAAGAATAGCCGCTGCATGAGCGTAAGTTGATTTATAAAAAGGAAGCCATCTATGAAGTTCGCGGAAGTAATTCATCCATTCCCCTTCACGACTCATCTCAACCTTAAAATATTTAGGCCAAGGTAATGCACCGAGAACTGGTCCTAGCACGAAAGGGACTGGACTCCATTTAGCCATTGGACTCGGTATGGTGGGTGACATCGGACTAACGCGATGAACTATATCGAAGCGTTTATTTTGCAAATCTTGGCGGAATCGTCTCCAAGCTGCCCACTCAAATGCTATGTAACTTGGGTACGAGAAGGCAACTTTTAGGGTCATTGCTTTGTTGGAATCACCACTGAGAACCGTCGCTAATTTATAGATGGGTGCAGCAATGTTTTCTGTATCCAGATAAACAACTTCAGCATTTCCCATTCCGTCGCGATCGATGTTGGGTTTATTCCGGATTTGGGTGACAACCACAACATCTACATACTTGGAAAGAGTACAGATATAGCTGTACACTAAAGCAGGTAACGAGTGCCAGTCAGGATTACAATCATCAGCAAGAATTAAAGCACGTACTCGGTCGGTTTTTACTGGATTTATAACCATAAGATATTATCCTATTAAGAGTTTAAAGCGGAAATCTTAAATCGAATTTTCTTTGGATAGTACTAATCAGCACCCTGATAATTCAAAAGGGAAGTTGACCGATTCATTCCTAAAGCCACCACTTCCCTAAACATTACCTGAATTCTTCTATCCAACGTTGGATACTTGCTTCTGCATCAAGCTTTTGATTTCTGAGCTTTCTTTAACACAAAGTTTGATAATTTCACAGATTTTAATCACAGATTCTTCTGTCATAGCGGTGCCTGTGGGTAAGGACATAACCTTCTGAGTAAGCTTTTCTGTTTCTGGCAACAAGAGCTTAGCGTTCGGAAAGTAAGAGCGATAGGGTTCCATTTGATGACCCCCCGGATAGAAATAGCGCCGAGCTATGACATTTTCTGCTTGCAAAATTTGAACGAGTTCATCTCTATTTATTCCGGCTTTCTGTTCATCAATTTCCAGAATAATATATTGATAATTATTCTTTTCTGCTTCGTTATAATCGATTAATCTAACTCCCGGAAGATTTTCGAGTTCAGTTTTGAATTGCTTATAGTTCCGATAATTAACAGCAATAAAATCTTCAATACTTTCTAGCCCTGTCACTCCCATAGCAGCTGAAGCTTCGTCCATTTTGCCATTGGTGCCAATGTAAATAACATTGTCATATCCACTACCAAATCCAAAGTTTTTCATCAACCGTATCTTTTCAGCGAGTTCATCGCTATTGGTTGCAACTGCGCCCCCCTCAAAAGTGTTGAGAAATTTAGTAGCATGGAAGCTAAATACTTCAGCCTCCCCAAAATTACCAATCATGCGACCTTTATAAGAACATCCAAGAGCATGAGCCGCATCAAAGGCTAATTTTAGATTGTGACGTTGGGCAATATCGGTCAACACTTCTACATTACAAGGCCGCCCCCAAACGTGAACACCAATAATCCCGGTAGTACGTGGGGTAATCAATTGCTCTACCTTGTGCGGATCGATATTATGAGTCTGCGGATCGACATCGCAAAAGACTGGCGTAATCTCTTGCCATTGAAGGGCATGAGGTGTGGCAATAAATGTAAAAGAGGGAACAATAACCTCACCCGTTAAACCAAGGGAGCGAATAACAATTTCTAGAGCCACTGTAGCATTGCACATAGCAATACAATGCTTAGCACCAGTGAAGTCAGCAAGACGCTGCTCGAATTCCTGGACATACAAACCGTTATTTGATAGCCACCTTCGGTCTAGCAAGTCATTAATTCGTTCTAATAGGCGTTGGCGATCCCCAATATTCGGACGACCGACATGTAGCTTTTCTGGAAAAGCTGGTGAGCAACCAAAAATAGCCAGATCGCTAGGTTTTCTGGTTTGAAACATTGAGTTTGATTCTCCTTGTTTATGAAATTCTAACCGTCAGATTGTTACTCAGCATTGTTTTGAACTTCTTCGGTCTACGAATAGAAAACAATGCCTTTAGAGAACATTGAGTAGAGACCAAATCAGCTTCTATGTCAAGCTCAGCTATAGCTGAGCGCTCTCACCCTAAAAAAATGTCGGGTTTGTCCAGAAAATTTAGGGACAGATAACCCTAATCATACTTTCATATATTAAACTCCGAATTTTGTATACAGTCATTTCGGTCACTATTCCGGAAAACTACAGTCGAAAATAGAACTCTTGCTAAAGTTAATTCCTACTACACGGCTGTAAGACTTATCGCTCTTTTGTTTGCCATTTATGCTGGAGAGCTAGTAACTCTGATTAATGAACAAATCCAAAAGAGGTTGAATGGCATTAGGCTCAAGCGTCAGTTCAGTTAACAATCCCAACCCAACCAGTTAATTAAGATTTTGTTGGCTCCACAGTATCTCGCTCTGTCCGAATCCACTTGGTCTGAGGTTGAACAAGAAACGCCAGATAAAGTGGAATTTTCCACAAAATGTAGACGGGAACAGCCAAAAGCATCAGCAGGGGTAGGTCATCCCGACCAAACTTCACCCAAGCACCAACAACTGAAATCAAAACGAGAAGCCCTTCTATAGCGAAAATAATCAAGGGTATCCATGAAACACCTGATACCCCCGCAAAAAGAATACCTCCTATACCCACTACCCACAGCATCACTAACAACGAGATGGGTGGAATACACAAGTCTAAAGCGATCGCAAATAAGTCGAAACGCCGTTGACGCACCGCAGCACTTAGCAACCAAGGAACTTGTATC
>DALYIW010000447.1:4392-4731 GCA_031970155.1 Coleofasciculaceae cyanobacterium CTOTU46601
CACTAGCGAGTGTCGAAGAGGCGAGTGCCTCCCAAGGGAAAGCCATACCCGTACCAGTTAACAAGCAAGGCAACCGCAGTCGCGCTAATCCGCTAGGGCGGACTAAGTTCTTCACCATAAACGCCAGCGCCGAAACCGAATCCTTCGGTTTTGGGTTAGCAGGTTGTTCCATAAGGTAAGTGGCTTGAATCGGTCGTTTCACCGACACGGCTAACCCTGCAATTCGCTCAATAGTGCCTTCATGAACGATACAGTCAGCATCAATCACCACAACTACGTCAGGGGGGTCTCTCTCGATAGACCGCAAGCCATAATCTAAGGCATATCCTTTGCCCCTTC
>DALYIW010000448.1:0-4260 GCA_031970155.1 Coleofasciculaceae cyanobacterium CTOTU46601
TTTCACAAACTTGGGTTGTAACTGCTATAACAGCATCCTGACTTTTCGGCGAAAACGCCGCCACAGTCTTTTTATGAATCTTCTGGCGATCTTGTAAAGTGAACTGGCTGTGATAACTGATGACTTCAACCCCAAGTTCTTTAAGTTCTTTTGCCAATTCATCAGCCAGTGTTTGACAGCGTTCTACTTGATTTACCACCCATAAAACTCGATTTCTATCCTTTCTATCCTCAGAGAAAGCCTTTTTAGCTTGGTCAAATGCAGTTGATTTACTAACAAACTCTAAGCGATAGCGCGGATGTGATTCCTGTTCTTCCAAGTCTTCGAGTTCGGCTCGATCTTCAAGAGTTGGATATATTTTTAGTCCAGCTTGCCGCAATTCTTCTTTACGAGACTTTGGCAATGTAGCTGTCATGCAAAGAACAGGCACATCAAAGGTTTGCAAAAAAGCGATCAAATCATCAAACATTCTGCGATCAAAGCTATGTACCTCATCAATTACTACCGCTGCATCCGCTAAAACTGGCAACAAGCACATCGCTCTGTAATTATGTTCCATGAAACTCAAAAACTGATCGACTGTGGCGCTAAAATAGCGACGCGACCAGTATGCCAAAGCATACAACCTCGCTTCTGATTCTGATAATTGAAAGTCTTTGTCTTTGGTAGATTCATTATCATCGGGATTTTCTCGCAGTTCTTTCAGTTCATACTCAGATGTTCCTGTTAAATGGGCAGCAGAATCTTCTGGCGCCCAGGAAATATAGCCTTTAAATCCTTCCAGTGCAGTCGCTCTGGTGGGATACAGAAAGACGATCTTACCAATGTCGTAATTTTTGGATTGTTCTTTGAGCCATTCAAAACCCGCTCTAGTTTTTCCAGAACCGCAGGCTGTTATTAGTAAAGCCCTATTGCCAAGTTTTGCTGTCTGCTTCTGGAAATTTTTTAGTTCAAAAGTTGTTGAGTTTCTTTGACGTTTAATCTCCTCAGTCGAGGGAATTAAAATGTCAGATTCAATCTTTTCTGGAGTGAGAGCATCGGTATAAACTGTCTCTTTAATCCAGGTGTCAAAATCTTTACCTTCCCGCACCAGTGCCGATGCCGCAGAATCAGCAACAATTACGCCAGCTTTGGTTGCTAAAAGTAATGCCCGTTTAGCATTACTTTCTGGGTCAAGTTGGGGCTTGTTAAAACTGCGCCGACAATTTTTAGCGGCTTTTATCCCTTCTTTAAGTGCCTCTCCCCAAACTGAATTTGAGGCTGACCAAGATTCTGTTGGTAGTGGTGGGATTTCTTCTAATTTTGCCACTGCACGGATTTTTTCTAGAACAGTTTTGACTTCTGGGTGTTGCAAATAAAGTTGCAAAGTTGTCCCACGACTAGATTGACACCATTGGCGCTCACCTGATTCCGATGCTTTCAAATGATGGGACAAAACAGCCGCACTGATAATATCCAAATCTAACTCAGGATTGTGCCTAAGCCACTTTTGTATTTCTGGTAATTGCAAAATCAGCGCACTTAAATGCTCGTGTCTAAGTGTCTGTGTGTAAGGCTTTATTCTGATAGAAACAGCCTGTTGAAAATCTTTGTTTGCTTTCCCCAAGTCATGAAATAGTGCAGCAACTCTCAAGTTAAGTAAAAATTTCTCTTGTGCTGCTTTTCCCTGAATTTTAAAGAATCGGCATAAGTTACGAAACCATCTTTGATTCTTGTCAAATATCAGCCTTGCTGTGTGTTCTGTATCAAACAAATGCTGCTGAAGCGTGAGGATATCTCTCCCATCACGTTGACTTTTTGCTAGTAGTGGCTCTTGGCCTACGCATTCACTTTTTGATTGCTTATTACGTTGATTCATGGTAAAATATAAATCAAATTCGACGTAAAGGTACGAATACTCCGCTTCCCATCCTGCGTTTTCCGCCTAACCCAATTACCTGAAGTTTTAACGAATCTTCTTCGGTTAGATCGGTGGCTACCAAACCAAAACCAACGACAGAGTAACGTTTAATTTTGATGGTTTTACGAGCTATTTCGCCTTGAGAATTCATGGCAATAGCCAGATTAGCCTGAATACCAAGTTGTTCAAGTTGTCGCCTTGCTGCCTCTAAAAATGGTTCTGGTTCTTGATAACCTTTGATCGTGACGATGCGCGATCGCAACGCCGATGCAGGTTGAAGTGGCAAAATTTGGGGAATGTGCAGCCAGATTTCATGTCCGCCAATTTCTAGCCTTTTACCAGCTAACGCACACACTAAATGAACGCGATCGCTAGATACTCGTATTCGCAATCGTGACTGATTGGTTAATGCAATTTTTCCCTGTTTATCGGGAATGCCTGCAATCGTCTCGATACTTAATCCTGGAATTTGATGCAGTTCTGGTTGAAGATGAGAAATTGATGAAAACAACCCATAGCCATGATCGGCAGGTAGAGTTTTACCAGAAATTCCGAAGCTAAGTTCAACACAAGGCAATTCAATTACTTGCCTTTGTGCTTGACCTTCTTGAATTGTCAGCATAGTTATAGAGTTTGTAAGTGAAAATTGTAGCGATTTTTCAGGTTATGCTCTGCCGCCTCTTATCTTAAATAAGAGGGGCAAAGCTATTGTGCGGATAAATGCGATCGCCGCTAGTAAAAAATTAACAAGCTCGGTTCTTGACTTGCGACAATTCGCACTGAATAATAAGGCTTAGAAGCTCCTTTTCGTTCCTCTTTTCCAAACCGGGATTGATAACGCCGTATTGTTCCACTACCCGTTCAGCCTCCAACATGAGCCAATCTCGGATGTTTCCAGTACTCTTAGAAGCACCTAGATGGCATGAAGCCGATGACGCCACCAGTTCCTTAACTAATTCTTGGTTTTGCCTACATAACTCCACGCAGGACTTGGCTAGATCTAAAGTGCCTTGCGATTGACTCAAGGAGAGCCTTAACGACTCCAGTAAGTCGCTGGGATATTTCGGGGAATATTCAGCCCCGTTTCCATTTTTTTGATTCTCTGTTAGCATCGTACTTGACTTTTTATTTTCAGACGCCTTTCGGTTCTTTTTCGAGCCGGAGGGCTTTTTGTTCTATTGGGTCTCAGCCTAGCATGGGCATCCTCCCGTTGTCAATAAACAGTTCAACCCTTTGTATCCCAGTCTTGCACTTAGCTACATCGCACTTAGCTACATCAATCCTTGTGTGCCTAAATCAAAAAACTTCTTGACACACCCCTTTGTTAATCGCCTGACGGCATCTAAGGTGAGAGGTATCTCAGTCAGCACTAAGCTAATGATCAACACCAAATGACTCAAAGCCAGCGGTATCAAAGGTGCTTGAGATTCGAGTGTACACCCGATACACATCATTTGACCACTCCTACACGATCGTAATTGTGGCTCATTGCTTCTACCTCCTCGCGCACCAACTGCACCAGTTCAGGCGGTTCCTTGACGATCGCTCCCTTGCCATACCCCAGCACCCAGCGCTTGAGGTCATTTAAACCAGTTACCTTCATTCGCAAGGTGATTGAGCGATCGCGGTGTTCTTCTATTTGTTGGCTCGAATGCCAGCGTCTTTCTTTGATATAAGGTGCTGTCCGTGCATCAAACCAAATGGCGACATCAATCGGTTTCCCTCCCCCCACTTCACTCTGAAACATTTGGTCGAGGAATTCTTTGGCATTGAAGTTTGGATCGCGGATAAACTTTTGATCGAGTACTTGCAATGCCTGAATTCGATCTACTCGGAACGAACGAATCGCTTGGCGTTGGTGACAAAACCCGATCAGATAAGGATTTGTCCCTCGATAGATGTCAAGTAAGTAGGGGTCTAAAATCCTTTGGGATTCAGCATTTCGACTTGCAGTAAAATACCGCATCCACACCTGTTTTGATGTACGACACGCTTCTACTAACTGGCTCCAAATTTTTGGGTCAAGATAGGTTTCCGCTCCCGACCGAAACACTATTCTTTCATCAGCGATTTGTTGCAAGTCTACCCAGGTTTGTTCCGGTAGTCGTTCGCTTAGCCGCGCGATCGCAGATCTCAACTCTTCAGCATAAGCTGAACCTGCATAAGCTTGCAGCATCCTCGCTCCCAAGGTGAGTGCAAATAACTCTCCCTGAGATAGGGAAACACTCGGTAAGCGCCACTCCGGATCGGTGTAGTGGAAGCCTTTTTGCCGACTGTACTCTAAGGGAGCATTGAAGCGATCGCGCAAAAATGCCAAGTCATTGCGGATAGTGCGATCGCTCACTTCCAACACTTGTGCC
>DALYIW010000448.1:4442-4697 GCA_031970155.1 Coleofasciculaceae cyanobacterium CTOTU46601
ACAGCACTGGTTTTTCCAGCAAAATCTCCCAGATATGCACCACTGGAACCAAGCTGTGCTGCTAGAAATGCAGCAACGCCTCGATCCTGGCTTGTTAAAGCAAGCTGTGCAACGCTTAATCGCTCACCACGACGCGCTGCGCCTGCGCTTTGTGCAAGCAGAATCCGGCTGGAGACAGGTTACAGCGGATTGCAAGTGAGTGAGGTACACCGAAGGTTTGTGTAGCGGCACCCTTAAGGGTGCCGCTACACAAAC
>DALYIW010000449.1:0-4686 GCA_031970155.1 Coleofasciculaceae cyanobacterium CTOTU46601
GAGGCGTTAGCCTGGTTTGGGAATCACCACGCCTTCAGGCTGGTGAGGATGTCAATGCGTAACTATGCAACGCCAGGTGGGGAAGATGGGCAAGAATTACACAAATTTCCTCAGGACTTACGTGAATTTCTTAGGACGAACCGCCATTTGTAGGGGTGAACGGCCGTTTACCCCTACTAGATGTGGAGTCTATGCGTAAGTCCTGATCAGGAAGGTAGGGCAGAAATTACTCCCTCTGCTTCCCCTGCTTCCCCTGCTTCCTCTGCTCCCTCAACTCCCCTTCTGAGCTTGACGCCCGTGACGTGCTTTGGTAAGAAGAGACTCGGCAAAAGTCATGGCTTCTTGAGCAGACTGCCCACCAGCCAGCTGGGCAATTTCTTCGCGACGTGTTGAATGATTGTCGAGAAGGCTGACACGAACAACGGTCCGAATGTCAGAAAGTTCTGACTCAGTGACTTGGTTATCAAGTTCAGCCGTTGCTTGACCTTTGGCTTTGTTTGATGGTTGTTTTTTAGAGTGGAGTAAAAGTGGTTGGTCAATGACTTGTTTATCAACTCGAAAGTGTCGATCGGCCATGGCGGCAATTAAGGGTTGGTGAGTTACACACAGGACTTGATGTTGTTGACTCAGTTGCTGGAGTTTTTCGGCGATCGCTTGCGCCACACGCCCAGACACCCCGACATCAATTTCATCAAAAATCAAGGTTCCCCAAGTCTCATTAGTATTTGAAAAACAAGCTTTCAAGGCTAGTAAAAAACGGCTCATTTCCCCGCCAGAAGCCGTGGCAGAGAGTGGTTGCAGTGGCTCTCCTGGATTAGGAGAAAAGTAAAAGGTAACTTGATCAGCACCGAAAGCAGTAGGGGCGATGGGCGCGATCGCCACTTGAAACTGCACTTTTTCCATCGCCAAAGGCTTGAGTTGAGCTACCAAGCGTTTTTCCAGTTTCTCAGCCACAGCACGGCGCAAATGGGTGAGTTGATTACAAGTTTCTGTTAGGGCTTCTTGATGCAGCGCGTAAGTTTTTTCTAGCTCTTCTAAGGATTGTCCCTCACCACCAAGTTCTGCTAATTCGTCCTGGAGTTTTTGATAGTGAGCGATCGCTTCAGCAAGAGTTGGCCCATATTTACGGCAAATTTGTTTAAGTGCCTGTATCCGTTCCTCTACTTCTTGTAAACGCTCTGGATCGGTTTCTAGTCCATCCCCATAGGCATTAATTTCATGACTGGCTTCTGTCACCTGTGCCAGTGCTGCACTCACCATATCCAGCACCGGTTGCAATTGGGTATCGTAGCGCACCATATCAGTGATCGTTGCTTCCGCTTGGGCTAATAAGTCAGCACAAGCTGCCGCCCCCCCATCATTTTGATAAAGTGCTTGATAGACCTGGTAACTCTGCTGTTGTAGATCCACGACATGACTTAGACGCTGACGTTCTTGTTCGAGCTGATCGAGTTCATCAGCCTCTGTGAGGTTAGCAACACTCAGTTCATGGGTTTGATACTCTAGCCAGTCGAGCCGTTGTAGGCGTTGTTGTTCAGATTGCCGTCGCTTCTCCAGCGCTTTCGACGCCTCCTGGCACGCCATATAGGCAGATGCGACGCGATCGCGCTGCTGAAGTACAGAAGAACCTCCGTAAAGATCCAGTAACCCTCGCTGGAGTGCAGGCGCTATCAACTGCACCGTTTGACCTTGAGCGGTAATTTCGACTAAGCGATCGCGCAGTCGTTCCATCAATGGCTTATTCACCAGAACTCCATTGACTCGCGATCGCGATCGTAAACTTCCCTGCTTAACAGCAATCTCTCGGCTACACACTAAATCCGCCTCGTCGAGCAAATCAATCTCCTGTTCGCTCAACCACGCAATCAACCCAGCGTCTGCCCTAAAAGTGGCTTCCACTAGAGCCAGTTCCGCCCCAGTGCGAATCAGTCGATTAGCTACTTTTCCACCTAAAGCGACATCAATAGCATCCAAGATAATTGACTTGCCCGCACCTGTTTCGCCAGTCAAGACATTTAGACCAGTACCGAATTCTAGTTCCAGATTGTCTATTAAAGCAAAGTTTTGAATCCGCAAAGAAAGCAGCATAGCGATTTTAGTACGTTCAAAATGAGTGAGTTAGCTTATATCGACCGACTATCAAACTTGAGCAATAATTCTTTTTGTACAACCTCCATCTCTGAGTCCTTGTCCTCCTATCAAAAGGAAGGAAGAACATCTGAAATTTGTACACTAAATTACAAAATTCTCCTAGAGGGAAGAGGTAATACAGCTCAATAATCGTAGATACTGATAAGGAAATAGCAGTAGATAATCATGGCATTTGAGCGGAGTTAGCTATGGTAGCTATAAAACTCAGTGTAAATTTTGAGTCAAGCTAGGGCTTAGTATCAAGTTAAGCGAGAGGGACTTTTTCCGCTCAAAGGTGAGTGCGGCCATACTTTGCGAGGTCTAGTTAAGATGAACAATGTTTTTTGGTAGCCGCAGTCAATACGTTGTTACAATAATTTACAGAGAAAACGGCTTTAATCATCCCCAATAAGTATGAGTCTAGAAGTAGTTTCCCCAGCGCATCACGATTTAGAAACAGAAGTCGTGGTGGAAAAGCAGGTTAGCCAAGTGCCAGCCGAGTCTGTGGCAGTTAAGTATGAGTTAAGCCCGACAGCCGACGCTTTATTGAATAAGCCATCTGTACTCAATACAGAAGCGCTGCGTTACGACCCAGTGGCGATTACCGCTAAATATCGTAAGGCTCCGCTACAAGTCTTCCGGCGGATTCTCAACATTACATTACCGTCTCTCTCCTTTGCTTTTAGCTTATGGTGGGATCGAGTCCGGGGTCGTAGTGTGATTAATGAGCGGCGTAGAGCGGCTCAGCTGCGGAAACTACTGACCAATTTGGGGCCGGCTTATATTAAGGTAGGACAAGCCCTCTCAACACGACCAGATTTGGTGCCGCCGATTTTCTTAGATGAGCTATCACTGCTGCAAGACCAATTGCCACCGTTTCCCAATGAAGTAGCTTATCGGTTTATTGAGGAAGAATTAGGCGATCGCCCCGAAGAAATTTACGCAGAACTCACTGCACAACCCGTAGCTGCTGCCTCCCTAGGACAAGTCTACAAAGGCAAGCTCAAGACTGGTGAAACCGTGGCGGTGAAAGTACAGCGCCCTGGACTAGCAAAACGTATTGCCCTGGATATCTACATTTTGCGACGCCTTGCTCAGTGGGCGCAAAACAATATCAAGCAGGTGCGAAGTGACTTGGTTGCCATCATGGATGAATTTGGCACCCGCATCTTTGAGGAAATGGACTACACCCAGGAAGGACGCAACGCAGAGCATTTTGCCAAGCTTTATGGTCACCTCCCAGATATTTATATTCCTCAAATTTACTGGCAATATACAGGGCGTCGTGTCTTGACGATGGAGTGGATCACAGGCACGAAGCTAACTAACATGGAGGCGATTAAAGCCCAAGGAATTGATGCAAGGCATCTGATCGATGTAGGGGTCCAGTGTTCCCTGCGGCAGTTGCTAGAACACGGATTCTTTCATGCTGACCCCCATCCAGGAAATTTATTAGCGACTCCTGAGGGAAAGCTAGCCTACCTGGACTTTGGCATGATGAGCGAAGTCAAACCCGATCAGCGCTATGGTTTGATTGAAGCGGTAGTTCATTTGGTAAACCGTGATTTCGTCGGATTGGCCAATGACTATGTGCATCTAGAGTTTCTGACTCCAGATACAGACTTGACGCCGATTATTCCCGCCTTGGCGAGTGTCTTTAACGATGCCTTGGGAGCAACTGTAGCGGAAATCAACATCAAGAGCATCACGGATAAGTTGTCGGAATTAATGTATGAGTATCCCTTCCGGGTACCTGCCTTCTTCGCGCTGATTATTCGTTCCTTAGTCACCTTAGAAGGAATTGCTATTAATGTCGATCCTAATTTCAAGGTGCTTAGTAGAGCTTATCCTTATGTAGCTAAGCGCTTGTTAACTGATCCTGCGCCGCAATTACGGGCTTCACTGAAAGATTTGCTGTTCAAGGATGGGAGTTTCCGCTGGAATCGTCTAGAAAATTTGCTGCGAAATGCTGCTACTAGCTCAGATTACGACCTCAATCAGGTATTGAATCAGACACTAGAGTTTCTCTTCTCTGAACGCGGTACTTTTATCCGTGAACAGTTGGTGGAGGAAATTGTTAAGGCTGTAGATGCTTACGGACGGCGGACGTTGGACAAGGTAACCTATTCTCTGTTGGAACGAATTGGTTTAGCAGAGCAAAAAACACCAACAACAACAGTTCAAGATGCTCAAAGTGCTGAGCATATCAAGCGAATTTGGGAGATTTTAAAAGACACTCCTGGCTTTGACCCAATGCAGCTGGTGCCAGTCATTCCTCAACTGATCATGAAGCCAGAAACTCAGCGTATGGGTCAAAAAATTGCTAGTGGTTTAGCACAAAGGGTGATTGCGCGGATGATTCGGGAAGCTTTACTTAAGGAGACACCTCAGGAAGTACCGCACAATGGTCGTAGGACAGCCCCAGCACCTAAGTTAGTTCTGCCCCCTGCTGCTGTAATTCGGTAGGTGATTTTCAAATAAGTTTTCAGCTTAAGAGGGCAGAGCATTTGTAGGGGCGTATAGCTATACGCCCCTACCATCTTTGTTTCTGTGCGT